>JBFHXD010000085.1:0-10691 GCA_041599135.1 Methylomirabilales bacterium (SeqCode)
GAAACAGGCATCGTTCGAAACATCAGCTATCCACGCGGGATGACCACTGGCCCACACGAGACCGGGCAGGCCGCTTCCGGGCGAAAAAGTGGTCTCACGACTCATTCGCTCGAATTCGCCTGCCTCCATGAACGGCGCATGCCAGCAGCCGTCCCATCGCAGCAGGTTGGAGGTGGGGTCCACCCGCCACAACTCCCCGAACTCCGATCCTATGCCTTCGCAGATGGCACGAAGCAGCGGCGAGGTGGCATCTCGGAGCGTGGCAGATTCCGCGAAAACTTGCGTCACTGCGAATTGTGTGGTTACGCGCCTCTCTGCCTTCTTACGCTCGTGCTCTGACGCCTCGAGTTCCGCAATCCGCTGGCGCATCTCACTGAGGTGATGTTCGAGGTGCGCTTTTGTCTTATCCTGATCTTTCATAAGGTGTTTTCACGAAGCTAGCCAATCCAACTGGTTAGTCATTCTCAAGGTGCTTGCGGGAGAGCTCCTGAAACCATATCTCGCCCACAGGATATAGCAAACATGCGCGAAAGCCAAGCAAATGTCCGTATAACAGTGCGAGTTTACCGCCCCCAGGAAACCAGTGGCCTTATACGCTCGGGGCATAGTTGACGGTCCAATCCGTATTAAGGATGAGAAGCGTATCAATCCTTTGATTTAGGTAAGTTTAGTGAGGAATGAGAAAGAGACACCAGAGTCTCTTGGCTGGTTTACGAGGAACAAGGCGGAACGGCGATCGCTCCTTGGCCGCGTGACCGACCGGATGGAAGGTGTCAGCCGGGGAACACGCGGACCGCAGCAGAGTGAAGCCCGATCGTCAGAGAGAGGCTGTAAAAGGTAAGCCAGACCAAGACCAAGGTGACGACCTGGGCAAGACGATTGCGCAGAAGGTTCTCGCCATATCCCCAGATCATCGCCAACGACCCCACCATAAGCACGAAGTGCATAAAATCGTTATACCGGTGGAAGGTAAAGAGGGCGTAGTGGAGCGCTGGGTCCTGGCCGAGCAGTTGAGCCTCCAGTTCAGGTCGCGGAACCGCGTAGATGTGAAGAAACGTCGCGACCAGGAACCAGACAATCAGCAGGCTGAGACCAGTAAACAGCCGGACTGAGGCAAACGTCGTCCGATGCCCCAGGACCTCCCACAACCCCAGAAGGCTGATCGTACCCCCCGCCCAGGCGACACTCAAACCGCCGGTCGTCATGAGCAGCAGCACAAAGCCCGTTACCGGCATCAAGAATTCGGGCACAAGCGGACGCCCTACTCCCAGGGCGTACCACGCCGGTGTCGTGACCACAATTCCTGTCAATGCCGCCAAAAGGAAGACGACAATGCTGGTCGTAAGTGGCCCCCACGCATCTTCCGTGAGACCCAACTCCTTCAGGGTAACTGCTCTTCCCATCCGCTGTCCTTGCTGTTCCATGACCTCCACTCCTTGATGAATGATGGCTTGTTGGTGCCACTCTTCCCCGCGTGAGCAGAGACTTCGGCCGAGGATGCCCTGAGGGCTAGCATCCGACTGAGCGCAACGTCGCAGAAAATTGACTCTCGGCTGGTGTAGTGGGTAGTACCCTTATACTCTCTACCCGGAATATGTCAAATCGAAAATGGTTTGTCCCAATCCCCACCCGTTAGGCCGTAGCGCACTCCACCGAATTCCTCTTATGCTCTCGCGGTCTTCCATAAATTGATCCCCAGGCACAGCACCGCGCCCAACCCGATCACGCCGGAAAATGCAAAGGCGGATTGGGCGGCGAAGAGGCTTGCGGGAAGCATGTCGAAAACCCCCGGGGGTATGATGAAGGGAAGCACGCGAGACATAGCCGCGATATTGCCTAACCAGAAGGTGGCCTCGACTAATGGGGCGCTGGCCACACACTTCTTTTTCAGTAGCCCTGGAATCAGCCGCACGGACACGCCGAAGATGAGGTGAGTAATGAATCCCAGCAAGTACAGGTGGCGGATAACGTCAGTGGCGACCGGGGCTGGATACCCGAACAGAGCAGCAACCCCATCAAGTACTTCGAAGCACGCGGCGAGGACGAGCCACGTGTACGCCGCATACACCAACCGTTCGAACCTCCCAAAATCTCCATAATCCGGCAGGCCGGGGCGCGTGGGGCGGCGGTCCGGGCTGGGCTGCACATCTCGCTTGGCCGTCCACGGTTCATAGCGACGGGTGAGAATATCGAACTGCCACACAAACCAGAGGATCACCCCCCCTCTCAGAAGCATCCCCAGGTTGGAGAAGAAGTGAGCAGTCCCAGGTGCTAGCCCCGAAAGAAGAGGAGAAAGTGGCACGACGAGTAAGCATACCGAGACGAGGTAGACGTATGCGGTGCCGCGAATTGGCCAATCCGGAGCACACAGGGTGAGATACAGCGGCAGCATGCGCACTGAAAAAGCGAAGGCGACGGGGAGCAAGACCAGACTGATGAAGATCTGTATGGCGAATTCGTTCCAGCCTCGATCGACCACGATGTCCTTTCGAACGGCCATTGCCACCAGTAAAATCAGGTTGAGGGTTGCATAGAGGAGCCAACCCGCCAGCATCATGCCAAAGTAAGGCCTGACTGACAGTAGTGCCGGTTGCATGCGGATGTTTATTCCCCGCATCGTCCGAATAAGCAGCGACACGTACATCAAAATCCCGCACCATTCGAGGAGGGCCGAGCCCGCAACGAGCCAATTCACAGGAACAAAAAAGATACCGCCGGCAAGATACGGGACAAGCGTGTGGCCAACACTTCGAAGCAAGAGACCGACTGCCATCAGCCAGAGGATGCGTGGAACCCACTGGGGGTGTGAAAGCGGCACGCTGGCCAATCGGGGAATCAAATGGAGGCTAATACCGATGATGAATAGTCCGGCCCAGCCGACGAGTTGCAGGTGGCCATGCGTTTGGATAAAGCTGTAAAATCCTTTCCCCAGGGGGAGATCGAAGCCGATGACAAAAGCCAGATGGGCGCCAATGGCAAATCCGGCACATATGGCCGTTGCCAGAGCTACCCAGATGAAGCCGACCTGAAACTCAGCCTGTCTGGTCTTCGGATCTGAAACAATGGGTAGTGCGGTCATCTTTTCAGCGAGCTTTTTCCTCGGCAGTGGCGAGCTTTACAGTCCTCGGCTGATGGCCAATCCGAGGATCAACACGACGAGCGCCAAGAGGACATTGAGGCGAGCGAGGAGCGATACACGACGTCGAAGCTGAAGCGTCTCCTTCGTCTCACCTCCCTTTTGCAATTCAGTGACAAGCCTGGGCCCCAGCGAGAAGTCGTGCAGCACGCTCAAAACGAGAATAATCCCCACCAGGGCCAACTTGGCGATCAGAACTGGAGTAAGCGGGAAGCCGTGGAGGGCCCAGAGGGTAGGTCCGGTCAACAGGAGGATTGCGAGGGCCGTCCACCCTATTTTGAGGAAACGGCGGCCCACACCGTGCAGGAGGGATGCCCGCTCCACTGGGGGACGATCGCGAAGGACCGGGGTGAGCACCATGCCCAGGAAGAGCATGCCGCCGATCCAGACCACCGCTGCGAGCAGATGGAGAGTCACAAGCCCTAAATAGGTCATGCCACGCCGCCGAAAACCAATTTTCCCAAGGGCCTAGAAACCGTCATACCATACCACGATTCGACCCACTCTCCCCAGCCTGCATAAAGGAATTTTCGTTGACAAGGTCGTCGGGGGGCGCGTAGCATACCGTCCCATGTTCTGTGATGTGTGAAGAATACTTTTCCTCGATCCGATCATAATTTGCTCTCCATGCGTTGCTATCGTCTTCTCCTTCTCGCGCTATTCCTCCTGCTCGCGGCATGCGACCTGAGCTCGCCGATGAGCACGATCGCCCCCAAATCCGACCTCGGGCGAAACATCCAAGAACTCTACATACATGTCTCGGGCTGGGTGCTCTTCATCTTCGTGGTCGTCGAGGCACTACTGATCTGGGTGCTGTTCGCCTTCCGCGAGCGCCCGGGCCAGGCCGAGCCGAAGCCGGTGCACGGCCACCTCGGACTCGAGATCCTCTGGACTCTTATCCCGGTAGTCATTGTCACCTCCATAGCGCTCCCGACGATCACCACGACATTCAAGATAAATGCTCCTCCGCCAGAGGAGGCGCTGCGCATCGAAGTCACCGGTCGCCAGTGGTGGTGGGAGATCCGCTATCCAAATCTCGGCATCGTCACGGCCAATGAGCTCCACGTTCCGGTAGGCGAACCGATAAGCTTGATCCTCAAATCGGCAGATGTGATCCACAGCTTCTGGAGCCCGCAGCTTGGGGGCAAACGCGACCTAGTCCCCGGGAAGGTCAATCACCTCACCTTCACCGTGGAGGCTGCGGGCGTCTACCCAGGGCAATGTGCGGAATTCTGTGGCGTCTCGCATGCCAATATGCGCCTCCTGGTTATGGCCCAGCCCCGCCAGGAGTTCGAGGCGTGGGCCGCAGCCCAAAAGCGTCCACCCGTGCCGCTGACGGGCGAAGCAGCCAAGGGGCCCCAGACCTTCCTCGCTGGCGGCTGCATCGCGTGCCACCGAATCGAGGGGGTCGCCTTTGGCGTCCTCGGCCCCGACCTCACCCACTTCGGCAGTCGCCAAACCATCGCAGCGGCAATCCTGGAAAACAACCCGGAAAACCTCGCCCAATGGCTCCGCGACCCCCCGGGGGTGAAGCCCGGCGTTCTCATGCCAAAGCTGCCCCTTACCGATGACCAGATCAAAATCCTCGTGGCCTACCTGGGAGGCCTGAAATGAGTCAACCAACCGGCCTGTGGAGCTGGATTACCACCGTCGATCATAAACGAATCGGGATCCTGTACGGGGTCACTGCGTTTGTCTTCTTTGTGGTCGGCGGGTTTGAGGCGCTGCTCATGCGGATTCAATTAGCCCAGCCCGAGAACACCTTCATCAGCGCCCAGGTGTACAATGAGCTGTTCACCATGCATGGCACCACGATGGTGTTCTTGGCGATCATGCCGTTGAACGCCGCCTTCTTCAACTATATGGTGCCGCTGATGATCGGCGCTCGGGACGTGGCCTTTCCTCGCCTCAACGCCCTGTCCTACTGGATCTTCCTCTTCGGCGCCCTCTTCCTGAACGCCAGCTTTCTGGTCAAGGCCGCACCTGACGCCGGGTGGTTCGCTTATGCCAATCTGACGTCCAAGCAATTCTCCCCTGGCGCGAGCATCGATTTTTGGGTACTCGGCATCCAACTCCTCGGCCTTTCCTCCCTCATCGCCGGCGTGAACTTTGTCGTCACCATTCTCAACATGCGGGCACCGGGCATGACGCTTATGCGAACGCCGATCTTTGTCTGGATGACGCTCGTCACCCAGTTCCTGCTCATCTTTTCCCTGCCCATCATCACGGTGGGCCTCATCCTGCTCATGTTCGACCGTTTCTTTGGCACGAACTTCTACAACCCGACTGCCGGAGGCAATCCCGTCCTCTGGCAGCACCTGTTCTGGTTGTTCGGCCACCCGGAGGTGTACATCCTGATCCTCCCGCCCATGGGCATCATCTCGGAGGTGCTGCCGACGTTTTCCCGCAAGCCACTCTTCGGCTATCCAGTGATGGTGTACTCCGGCATCCTGATCGGCTTCTTTGGTTTTGGCGTCTGGAGCCACCATATGTTTACGGTTGGGCTCGGCGCGGTGGCGGATTCGGCGTTCGCCGTCGCCACCATGCTGATCGGCATCCCAACCGGCGTGAAAATCTTCAACTGGATCGCCACGTTGTGGGGTGGTTCGATTCGATTGCGGAGCCCCCTCTACTTTGCACTGGGGTTCATCTCGATGTTCATTATGGGCGGTCTTTCGGGCATCATGCATGCCTCCGTGCCCGTCGACATGCAACACCAAGACTCCTATTTCGTGGTGGCCCACTTCCACTACATGCTCGTCGGTGGCTCCCTCTTTGGTATCTTCGCCGGCATTCATTACTGGTGGCCCAAGATGACCGGGAGAATCCTGAGCGAACGGCTGGGCAAGCTGACTTTCTGGTTACTCTTTCTCGGTTTCAACGTCACCTTCTTTCCGATGCACTTCCTCGGGTTGATGGGAATGCCACGCCGCATTTACACCTATGGGGCGGGGCTTGGTTGGGATTTTTGGAACCTCGTGGCTACGACGGGGGTGATCGTCATGGGGCTCTCCGTCCTCATCTTCACGTGGAACGCGATCACCAGTCTCCGGCGTGGGGCGCCAGCCGGGGAGGATCCCTGGGACGGACGGACGTTGGAATGGTCGATTCTGTCGCCGCCTGCCGTCTACAATTTTGCGCGCATCCCGGAGGTCAGGAGCAGAGACGACCTGTGGGCGCAAAAGCAGGGGCGGAACAAACCGGTTGGCCCCCCTCCCGGCGAGCGAGAGCCAGCCGAGATTCATCTGCCACCGCCCTCCGTGACGCCAATCGTGGTGGCAGCGGGGTTGGTCGTGATGGCGACTGGGGCACTCACGCACCTCGTCGTGGTGATTGTCGGATTTCTGACCCTCCTGTTCGGGGTGTACGCCATGGCCTTTGAGTACCGCCGGGGGAGGTCGCACGCATGAGTGAGTTCACGAGCACCGGACTCGATCACAAAAAGATGGGTTTCTGGGCGTTCCTGGGGTCTGAGTGCTTCTTCTTCGGCTCGCTCATCGCGATCTATCTCGTCTTCAAGGGGAAGAGCGTGACCGGCCCAACCTCCCGTGAGATTCTCAATATCCCGCTGACGTCGATCAGTACCTTTGTCTTGCTGATGTCGAGCTTGCTCATGGTCCTGGCGTTGGCGGCCGTGCAGCGGGGGGACACCTTTGGAGCAAAACTCTGGCTTTTCGGCACCCCGTTGTTCGGTATAATCTTCCTGGGTTTTCAGGTGTACGAATTCATCTCGTTTGTCCATGAGGGACTCACCCTCCAAGTCAACCTCTTTGGTGCCTCCTTCTTCGTCCTGACCGGATTTCATGGCGCCCACGTGAGCATTGGGGTCCTGTGGCTCCTCTCGCTGTGGGTCCTGGCCCTCCGCGATCAGCTTACCCAGACCGATGCGCTGCTCGTGGAGATTGCCGGGTTGTACTGGCACTTTGTCGATATCGTGTGGATCGTCATCTTCACCCTGGTCTACCTCATCCAGTAGGGAGGGAGCATGCCAGAGCATTCCGAACATCCGCCGATTCGGACCTACCTCCTTGTTGCAACCGTGCTCGCGGTCATCACAGTAGCAGAGGTGGCGATTTTCTACATCACCGCCATGGCGCGCTTCCTCGCACCGACGCTGATCATCCTCTCGGCGGCAAAGTTTAGCTTGGTGGTGATGTTTTTCATGCACCTGCGCTATGATAGTCGGATCTTTTCCTATTTGTTCGTGGGGCCGTTAATGATTACCATTCCCATCATCCTGGTGCTGATGGCCCTCTTTGGAGTCTTCGTGGGGGTTGGACCCTGAGCCCATGATGAGCTGGACCATCAATTCTGAGGTCCTGACGGGCCTCTCGATCCTGGGGGTTGCCTATCTCTGGGCCTCGCGCGGCCGGCACGGGCGCGCGAAGGGCGAACTCATAGAGCCATGGCGGATCGCCGCGTTCTTCTCGGGCCTTGGCCTCATCTTCCTGGCCCTCAACGGGCCGATCCACGACCTTGCGGAATCCCAGCTCTTCAGTGCCCACATGGTGCAACATCTCATGCTGATCGTGGCCCCGTCGTTGCTCCTTGCCGGCACGAAAGGCTGGATGTTCCGCCCGCTGCTCCAAATTCCTGGCGTGGCTGCGATCGGGAGGCGGCTGACGCGCCCCGTCGTGGCCTGCGCGCTCTTTACCGTGGTGCTCATGGCATGGCACCTGCCGATCCTCTACGAGTGGGCACTGCGAAATCACGACATCCACATCCTCGAGCACCTCATGTTTATGGTCGCGGCGCTGCTCCTGTGGTGGCCGGTCCTGAGTCCGCTTCCCGACTGGCCGAGGCTCGCCCCGCCGACACAATTGCTGTACCTTTTTGTCGCAGGGACCCCGATGACGATTGTGGCGGCATTCATCACGCTCTCGGATGATGTGCTGTACCGTTTCTACGGTGAGGCTCCGCTGCAGTGGGGTCTCTCACCCCTCGCGGACCAGCGCTTGGGCGGCGTCCTCATGTGGGTGCCCGGAACACTCATCTTCTTGGTCGCCTTGACCATCGTGTACTTCCAGTGGGCGTGGAAAACGGAACGGGAAGATCTCCTCCAGCCTCGCGGGGAGGCCCATGGAGCTATTTGACCGACGAGTTATCCGAGAAGGAATCATAGCCGGTCTGATCGGGGCTGGCGTGGTTGCTGTCTGGTTCCTGGCCTTTGACCTGATCGAGGGAATGCCCTTTCACACACCCGCGCTCCTCTGGGCCATCGTATTCCAGGGACTCCGCGATCCCCAGGCGCTGCAGATTACGCCTGGCGCCGTCATTGGCTATAGCGTGGTGCACGTCCTTGCGTTCAGTGCCTTCGGTATCCTCTGTGCAAAGCTGATCGCGAGGGCCGGGCCGGAAACAGCCCTGCTTCTGGCCTCATTTTCCCTGTTCGCTTGTTTTCAGCTCTTCTTTCTCGGCCTTGCCGGCCTCATAGCCCGCATGCTAACTGGTGCGCTCTTCTGGTGGGAGATCTTCGTGGCGAACCTACTGGCCTCCGTGGCAATGGTTGCGTACTTCTTCGTTGGCCACCGAGCTCTGGGATACTCCGTCCTTGCCACGCTGCGGAGGCTCATTCGGGAGGGGGTAGTCGCGGGCCTCATCGGGGCTGTGGGTGTCGCTGCTTGGTTCCTCATTTTCGACACCGCCACAGGGCAGCCACTACGTACCCCCGGATTTTTGGGCGCTGTGGTGTTTGAGGGGTTGACCGACCCGCAGGCGCTGCAGATCTCTTTTGGCGTCGTCCTCGCTTACACCATCCTGCACATCCTCGCCTTTGTGGCCTTCGGGATCCTGTGCGCCATCCTGATCTCGGCGTCCGAACAGGAACCTGCCCTCCTGTGGGCCTTCGTCGCCCTTTTCGCCTGTTTCGAAGTCTTCTTCTTTGCCCTGATTGGGCTGCTTGGCCATTCGGTGGTCGGCGTACTCGTCTGGTGGGCAATCCTCGTCGGCAATCTTCTGGCCTCCGGGGGCATGCTGGGGTACTTCTTTATCGGCCACCGCGCGCTCGGCCGGACCCTCCTTGGTCCCTGGGCCGGCGTGGTTCGCGAGGGGATCATTGCTGGCCTCATGGGGGCGGGAACGGTTGCTGTCTGGTTTCTGTCCTACGATACGTTCAGAGGCCACCCGCTTCGTACGCCGACGTTGTTAGGCGCCTACGTCTTCGGGACCATGGTCGAGCCCCAGGCCGTCGCCGTCGACCTGCCCACCGTCCTGGGATATACCGTGCTCCACGTGGGAGGGTTCATCTTCTTTGGCGTCATCGCTGCCTTTCTCATCGTAGCCGCCGAACGCCAGCCAATCCTGCTCCTTGGTCTTTTCATTCTCTTTTCCGCCTTCGAGGTTTTCTTTTTTGGCCTCCTCCGGATCTTTGCCCAGTCGCTCCTGGGCGAGATCGTCTGGTGGACGATCTTCGTGGGAAATCTGCTGGCGTCCCTCGCGATGCTGGCGTATTTTTTCTCGAGACACCGGGCGCTCGGCAAGCGGCTCATCGAGACCTGGCCAGCCGAGGAGACCTGATCTCGGTCTCCGCTAGGCTCCCGGAAAATTGGGGCGTATCGGACTTGCAAAACGGACATGGCCAAAGCCCCTTAGACTGACCAACAAGAGGCCAAGGCCACCAAGAGCGACAAGTAGGAACGAGAACACCCGCGATATCGCCCGATGGGCCAGACCCGAGGCATGGTGACTGGTCCATTTTTCATCAGGGGTTTCCGCGGTGGAGCTGACCAGCGATGACGGGATTCAGTTGACCACAGGCCGTTCCCGGGCATATATTCATCCAGGCGATGCGGGCTTTTTCCTCATTCTTCCAGAGGAGAGAATCACATGGGCACGATAAAGGTACACGGGTTCCTCTACTACCGGATTCCGCAAGGATTTCGGACCTGGCAAGAACGAAAAAGGGTTCACGAGGCGGCCGAGGCAGCCCACAGCCTTTCCGGGGTTGTCGCCATCTATCCGTATAGCCTCGTCGGACTCCGATCCGCGGCGGAACTCGGTTTCTGGGTGGCGGCGCAAGACATCGAAATCTATCAGCAAATCGGAGCACGCTTTCTCCAGACGAACTTGGAGCTTGTGGCGAGCCTGTGGGGCTTTGTGCGCCCTTCGCAGTATACCGGTCAGAGCGGGATTAGTGTCCAAGTACCGGGCGACCGGAAACGGTACCTCGTCGTGTACCCCTTTACGAAGACCCACGACTGGTACCAGCTTTCGGCCGATGATCGTCGCACGATCATGAAGGAACACGCTCGAGTCGGACACGCCTACAAGGACATTGAGCAGATTCTCGTATACTCCACAGGCATCGCGGACTGGGAATTTGTCGTGGGGTACGAAACGGATGATCTGCAACGCTTTTCCGAGCTGGTGATAGCATTGAGAAGCACGGCCGTCCGACCCTACACGCTCAGTGACACGCCGATCTTTTCCGGGCGGTACGGCTCGCTCCCAGAGGTGCTAGACGAGGTCTTCGGGAAGGAAGGCGAGCAGTGAAGATTCCTCGACCCACCCGTCCTTGGTGCGCGGATGTCCCAGGATCCTTCCCGCCTCCGTGAGA
>JBFHXD010000086.1:0-10414 GCA_041599135.1 Methylomirabilales bacterium (SeqCode)
CCCGGACGGGGGCCCGCCGACGAGCACGAGACTCGGCGTCCTGACCTGCTGATCACTGCGCGTTGCGGCACCACCCTGGACCGACCTGGCCTGATGCTCGGGCTCGACCTGAATGGGTAGCCCGGACGGGGGCCCCCCGACGAGCACGAGACTCGGCGTCCTGACCTGCTGATCACTGCGCGTTGCGGCACCACCCTGGACCGGCCTGGCCTGATGCTCGGGCTCGACCTGAGCCGGTTCAGCGTATTCGGACTCGCCGACGACCATGAGGCTGGGTGTACTGACACACTGATAGCTGCAGGTCGGCACAGGGCCCTGGACGACCACTCTGGGTAGATGCTGTGGCTGGACCTCAGCCGTTCCAGCGTACTGAACGCACGCATTTGTGGCCGCAATCAAGCAGATCAGCGCCACTCCTAACCCTATAACACTGTAAGCGCCCTGTTTCCGCATCGTTTCGGGCACACGAATGTGCAATTTTCTTGCCGAAGGGTCGTCTGGAGCTGGCGGATTTCGGGGTCGGGAGCCCCAACTGCTGTGCTATTCGAGGAACTGTCGGAGCAGGGTATCAATGAGGAACAGCTCTTTGCCCATGTCCTCCTCCAAGAACCGCAGGCCGTGGACCACCTCGTGCTCCGCGGCATTGGCGCGGGTCCACACCACGTCCGCCTCGATCGGCGCCAGACCGAGCACCCCGGGAACCTTCAGTCTGACACGCGTCTGCGTCGGAACCGTCTGGAGAAGGACGACCAATATGCCGCCATGGCTGAGGTTCTCGGCGCGCCCTCGCAGGCGGGTATCGGGAGGGATCACGCAGGTGACCTCCAGATGAATCGGGATGCGCACGGACGTCCGGGGGTGTCGACCCACGAGCAGGGTCAGGAGTCGATTCCAGGCCGCGGAGTTCGGTTCCGTCATGCCGGTGAACCGCAGCCCCATCCGGCCCTCGGCTGTCCAGACGACTTCTGCGTCGGCCTGGGCGATCAGGTCGCCCGCCAGTAAACGAAGGCCCGTCCACGTGCCCGGCGACAGCGGCAGCACGGCCTCGACCAGCAACCCACTTTGGCTGACATTTTGGGTGATCCCGAGGATCCGGTAGTCGCCCGCAGTCGGACTCTCGCACAGGACCGGCATCCGTAACGGGAACCGGCGATGCTGGCGGTTTTCCATATCCATCACCTGTGCTCCCGATTCAGGCGCTCGACGGCCTCCTTGGTCAGCGTGGCGATGTAGGGAAGATTGCGGTACCGCTGGCGGTAGTCGAGACCGTAGCCGACCACGAACTTGTCGGGGATCTCGAATCCCCGATAGGCGATGGGCAGGTCGACGATACGGCGGGCCGGCTTATCTAGCAAGACACAGACCTTGAGGCTCGTCGGAGCCCGCGGTTCGAGGTTCCGCAGCAAATAGCTCAAGGTCAGGCCGGTGTCAATAACATCCTCCACCACGAGGAGGTCGCGGCCCGTGACGCTCTCGTCGAGATCTTTGAGGATCTTGACCACCCCGAGCGGCTTCGCATCGGGGCCGTAGCTCGACACGGCCATGAGATCAATGCTCACCGGTACGGTAATAGCTCGGCAGATATCCGCGAGAAAGATAAAGCCGCCTCTCAGGACGCTAATCAGTACCAGGTCCTTCCCCGTGTAATCTGCCGAGATCGCTTCCCCCAGCTCGCGGACCTTCGCCTGAAGCGCGGCTTCCGGGATCAGGATTTCGGCAATATCAGTCGCCATCTCGCCTGCGACGTAGAGGGATGGCTTCCTTGACAGGTCCATACCCATGGCCTATATTTGTAGTGAGTCCCGAGAGGTTCGATCCGATCTGGATACCGGGTCTCGCGATCCGGGGGGACCGGCAAATCCTGAAGGAAGTGTGGGAAGAGTTGTTCAGGAGGACCGGTTACCGAGGTGGGAAGGTCGGATGAGGTCACTCGGGGCTCATTATTTTTGGACAATCCCGAACCTCTCGAGCAGCTTTCGATAATCCCGTCCGTAAAAGACCTTGAGATTGACCGTCGGGTAGAGCTCTCGCAGCTTGCGGATCTTTCGATTCTTCTTGGTCACGAGATCCTGCTTGAGCGTGGTCAGCTCGATGTAGAGGTCAAACTGCGGCAGGTAGAAATCGGGAGTGAAGCTTTCGGTCACTTCCCCACTGCCGTTCCACTCCAGCGGAAAGCTTTTCGGCTCGTACTGCCATTCGATCTGATAGAAGTCCAGGATCCGGGCAAATTCTTCTTCACTGCGGTTGGCGAACGCGGCACGATCGGTGACGGCCTGCGCGTCGAACGTCGAACTCTCCTCGGCTTCGTGCAGGATCTCGCGAAAGCGATCGAGCAGGTCAATCGGGAGCTGCAGGCGTTCTTCTGCCGGAACCCACTCCCCTTCGGCGGTGCGTCGGAACAGTTGAACGTCGATCCCCCCGTCGGCGATAAAGATACGGATCTCCTCGCCAGGACTGCGTTCTAACCGCTCGATCAGCTCTCCTCGTCCTTCCATCTGTATTCCCTAGGAGGTCTTGGGCCGAGGGCTCGGCCGCCGCGCTCCCCGACCCCGCCGTGTTGATCCGTCTACCACCCCACCGTGATCGGTGTTGAGAGGGACCCCCTTCTTGCACAGGGGACACGCATCTCGTGTATAGGTGGGGAAATCCTTGTTCACCAGCGTAAAAAAGGGTGAGCTAAACTTGATGCCCGGGTGCCGGTTCCACAGGCTTCCGATGCCAACGACCCGGCCACCCCGCCTTTCCACCAACCGAATCATGGCGCGAATCGTGGAGCCGGTGGTCAGGATGTCCTCGACAATCAAGGCAGCGCATTGGGGATACAGGAACGGGAGAAACTCCCGTGGCAGTGTGACTTCTGTCTCTTCCCCTTTTCCCTTTCCTTTCACCGCGTACAACAGCTTGGGACGAGAGGGGTGGGCCCTGGCCACACAGTGCCCCAGCATGGTTGCCCCAATGCCTGAGGTGAGGACAACATCCACGGGCGAGGAGGCGAAGTGATCGGCGAGGATTTCTCCCAGCCCCTCGGTGAACGCCGGCTCTGTGGTCACCAGCCGCTTCTCCACATACTCGCGGGCGTGCCGGCCCGACGAGATCACGAAGTGATCATTGGTCAGGTACGCCCCGGTCCGCAGGATAATCCCGCGGCTAATCCGCTCAAGAACCTTCTCCTCCATCACCTTTCCCTCCTATCTCCGCCAGCGTTCTTCAATCTGCCGCTTAATAGTATCATTTAGATTATTTCCAATCACTCACAGGTCCGCGGGATCGATAAAGAGATGCCCCTCCATCTGCCGCTGGTTCTGTGGAAGCCCTCGCACATACAGCGTCACCCCAACCCGGAAAACCTCCTCAGGGATCAAGGCGCTCACCGGATCCCCCGGAAGATAGGGCAGGAGCAGGGTTCCTCCCTGCGCGCCGATTATTGCTTGGACGGCAAAAAGCGCCTCCCCGAGATATTCCGGATCGCGCCATCCCAAGGGGTAGAGAAAGTAGGGGCGAATCGAGGTCTCTGTTTCACGACCGCGAAAGGCCATCTGCATCACCCGCTGATAGTCCCAGAGGCCGAAGCACGCGGCCCACCTGCCCTGCACCCGCTTTCCATACATCCCCTGCCACCCCAGAGGGGCCAGTCGATCCAGCCTACCGTAGAGGGCTGCCGCATCCCAGTGAGGGGTGAATTGGTATGACCGGTAGGTTGCCTCCATAAGAGAAGCGACCTCGTCACTTCGCGCCGTGATCCGCTCGAAGTCGCCACGGCCTGTTTCGGGAGAACCCGGCAACAGCGCAATCGCACATCCTTTGAGGCGGACATTCCCCCGCCTTTCTACAAACGATTCCGATGGCGCATTGCCCTCGATGACCCAGGAATAGGCGGCGCTGATGCCCTGATCGCGTATTGCATCCCCAAGGGCATTGGCAATCAAGCCCGCCACCCCCCGCCGGCGATGGGTCGGCCGCACTCGGAGATCATACAAGTAGGCCCACCGACTGGTGATTCCGTTCACCCGAAGATCCTTGAAAGATACTCCCCCGATCCCGATGATGCTCCCTGCCTCCTCGGCCACATACAGGCGGAAGGCGCTATACGCCCGAGATCGAGCAAAAAAATCGGGGGATCGATCCATAACGAGTTGGATCTCTCCCCCCATAACGCACTGTCGGTCGAGCTCGATGAGTGCTTGATTGTCGTCTTTCCGGGCATCCCGGATAGTCACTGCAGATGCCAACGGACCTTCTCCCAAACTCCCCTCCTAGCTCGGGGTTTAGCCCCTAGAGCCTTCACAGCCTTTTCTTATCATAGGATACACGGGGGGTCAAGATTTCCAGGCCCTACTTTGGCCGCATGAAGAAGTAGCCGATCAGAAAGACCCCCACAAGCGGTAGCATCCCAGTCAGGCCAAACATGGCGTAATACCCGATTCGCTCTGCCACAATCCCCATGGCCATCGGACCGAGGCTCGTGCCGAGAACGATGGCACTGCTGAACAGGCCAAGCACGCGCCCCCGACGTCCCGGTTCCACTTGATCGACGAGAAGGGCGGCCAAGGTGGGATACAGGAGACCGTGCGCGCCACCCGTCAGGCCCCCCACCCACAGTTGGCCCTTGAGGGGCCCTGGCCACACAAGAAGCAAGATCCCCAGGCCGTAGATCACAAGGGCCGGGAAGACCACCCGCCACCGCCCCCATGCATCCGCCCATCGCCTGCCCAGAACCCGGATGCCAATGGCGATGAAGGCATACGCAACAAAAAAATCCCCGACCCTCGCGACCCCCCCTACCCTCTTGGCAAATGGAGGAAAGAAGGCAAAGAGGGTCCCATGGCATATCCCGAAGATGACAGAGATCACGAGGGGAAGCAGGATGCTTCCCCGAAGGATCTTTTCGCGTTTCTCGGACGCGACGGAAATAACCTTGGGAGGTTTCAGCGCCACGACCACGACAAGACCACCCAGTGAGAAAAACGACGCGAAGATGAAAAAAAGTTGATACCCGTACGCCTGAATCACCAGCTCTCCCAAGGCGGGAGCAGCCCCCATGGTGACCAGACCGGAGATTCCAAAGATGGCAACCGTTTCGGCGCGATGTCTGGGAGGGGCAATTTCGGCTATCAGGGTCAGATTCGCCACGAAAAAGGCGGAGTAACCGAAACCCTGGAGAACGCGGAGTACGGAAAAAAGCGGGCTGAGTTCCGTCAGGAAAACGAAGCTGGCTGAGGCCAGCAGACTGGTCGCACCGCCCAGAAGAAGAAAGGGCTTGATCCCAAACCGCTCCACCCACCTCCCGACCAAAGGCAGAAAGACGAAGGCGGCCAGACTATAGACCCCCATAATCCAACCGATGCGTGCTTCCGAACCGCCGAGATCCGCGATGTAGAGGGGGAGGAGATTGAAGGCGCTAATATTGCAGAAAAAAAGGAAATTGGCTGCGGCAGCCTGCCAGAAGTCCCGACGAGAGATGCCGGGAGATAAAAAAGGGAGCTTCATGCGGGCTGAGCAGCCTTGAGCAGCTGAGGGACCATATCCTTGACTCGCTGAGCGAGTTGTGGCAAAGCGATGTCTTTGCCCTTGTTAAGATACACCGCCGGACGACACCTCTCGGTCATCCGGCGAAGAGCATCATCTGCTCGGACGGCCGAGAGGAAGAGAATCGGAGCCGGGGCCGGCAGGTCGAAGCCCTTCTCCAGAGCCCGAAACGCCAAGGCGACGGCACTACCATCCATCGGGGCCATGACGATGTCCAGGATCACCACCGTAATTGGGCGCTCATCCCGGAACCGCCGGACGCACTCGGCCAGGAGTGCAGGGCCATCGTCGCGAGCAATAGCCTCCTTGGCCAGCTTCTCCTGGATCAGGATGTCCATCAACACTTTGCGAAAGAAGACGTCATCGTCCGCGATCACAACACAGTCAAGGATCGCATCGGGAGCGGGCTCGGCCAGCTTCACGGTAAACCCGCAATAGGCGCACCGAATCTCCAGATGGTCTCCCACCTCCACGGTGTACGTGGGAACGTCTTCGGCGCACCCCAAACAATACGCCAAATTTGTCTGTTCGGCCTCAGTCACGAGATCTGTACCCCGTCTCGGTCCACGGCAAGAACCTTGACCTCTGCCCGCAGTCCCTTGCGGGCCCAGGCCTCAACCATCTCTGATCCAACGGTCTCGGCCCCCTGATTCGTCAAGGCCACCACCGTTGAACCAGCACCACTCAAGAAAGCGGCCAGGGCCCCGCCGCGCCTGGCCACCTCGAGGACCTCCTCCAACCCCGGCACGAGCTTGGCCCGGTACGGCTGGTGCAGACGGTCCCGCGTGGCCTCATCTAGCAGGCTCAGCTCCCCAGCGGCCATTGCCCCGACCAACAGGGCTGCACGACTCACGTTGTAAACCGCATCGGCAAAAGGGACCTGCCGCGGGAGCGCTCGCCGGGCCTCTGCCGTGCTCAACTCGTGTTCCGGAACGACCGCCACAACGCTGATTGCCTCGGGAAGCGGGATCTTCACGTAGCGAACTTCCCCTTCAGAAAGACAGGAGGCGGTCAAGCCGCCAACCAGGGACGGCGTAATGTTATCCGGGTGTCCTTCGAGGGTGAGCGCCAGCCTGAGGACGTCTTCACGAGATAAGGGGAGCCCCGTGAGCTCAGCCGCACCGATAACCCCCCCCAGACACGCGGTCCCACTCGAGCCTAACCCGCGCTTTAAAGGTATCTCGTTCTTGAGATGGATCTTGAGACCTGGGGGTGTCACCCCCAGATGGTCGAAGGCCGCCTCAGCCGCCCGCACGACTAGTGATCTCTTTGCCTCCCCCTGCAGGCGTTCGGCTCCTTCCCCCTCGACGGTCAACTCGACCCCGCGAGGGGTCGTCTCCATCTCGATTGTATTGTACAAGCTGAGGGCCAAGCCCAGGACATCAAAACCCGAGCCCAGATTGGCGGTCGACGCGGGCACCCTGATCTTGATCTTTCGCCTGGGAGCCATGAGCGCTTTTCTAACAGAGTCTTACGGGAAAATCAAATCGTGAGAGCTTACTGCTCATCGAGAAGCTGGCGAAGCACGGCCTCCATCTCGGCATATCCCCCCTCGCCGATCCGCGTATACCGGATGATGTCTCGCCTGTGGATGAGGTGAAGGGTGGGCCAGTAGCGGGTGCGGTACTTGTTCCAGGTGGCGAAATCGTTATCGAGGGCAACCGGGTAAGGAATTCCGAGATACTCACAGGCGGACTTCACCTTGTCGAGAGGTCTTTCCCAGGGAAACTCCGGTTCGGGCCTGGGTACGTCCTCTGGTCCATCAGTTTCGCTCCTGGGTTTCTGCCTCCTCGGAAGAGCCAGGAGACTCATGAAGCGTAAAGACTGCAAGGCCCAGGATTGTCAACCTACCGATCATCTTTTGCACCATCGCGTGCTTCTCTGGGCCTATTTCGCAGACGGAGCACCACCAGATTTTGCTTCTTTTTCTAAAAGATCAGATGTGAGGCTGAGAGAAAAGGATGCAGGAGCGATTGGGGTCAGACCAAAGCGTCAAGTGATAAGAGATGGTGGGGTTACAGTCGCTGAAAGAGCCACTCGGGGGTGAAGCGAAGCGCGAACGTCGAAAGCAGGGTGAAGTAGTCGGTGAGGAGGAGGGCCCCCACCAGGATGAGAAAGAGGCCGCTCACCCGACTCACCCAGGGGAGAAAGCGCTTGAACCGGTTAAAGAAGACGAGGAATTGCCCGAAAAGCACGGCACTCAAGAAGAAAGGGACGGCGAGTCCTGCCGAATAAGCAGCAAGGAGAAAAACCCCCTGGCCTGTGGTTTGAGACGTGCTGGCCATCACGAGGATCGAGCCCAGGATGGGACCCACACAGGGGATCCAGGCGGCGGCGAACGTCACCCCCACCAGGAAGGCCCCCACATAGCTGCCGGGACTGCTCTTCAGGTCGAGGTGTTTTTCGCGCATGAGGAAGGGAAGGTTGAGCCACCCGGCGATGTGCAGGCCGAAGATGATGACCAACACCCCGCCTACTTTGCGAATGACGATCTGATAATCGAACAGGAGATGCCCGAGAGCCGTCGCCGAGGCGCCAAAGCCGATAAAGATGGCGGAAAAGCCCATAATGAAGGCCACGGCCCGGTACAGAAGGTGCCGTCGGCGTTTGCTGTGGGCGGCTGAGGCCTGGATTTCTTCGAGGGAGAGTCCGCCTACGAAAGCCAGATACGAGGGGATGAGGGGAAAGACACAGGGGGACAGGAACGAGAGGAGACCCGCCCCTATGGCCACCAGGATTGATACCTGCGTCCCCGCATCCACGTCGCCAGTCGTCCTTGTTGCTCTACGAGCCCGTTGTGCTTGCGCCCTCCCATCATGGTAATGTTCGACTGCGCCTTTGGCAACCCCCAGGCTCATCCTCCCGTGGAGGTGCCTGAGTGCTCAGGCAACCTCTTCTTCGGGAAGGTGGCGCCCGTTCCGCTTAATCCGGGGGGGTGACTCAGGAGGTACGACCGGCAGGAAGTATCGTAGCGTAAAACCGCAGACCTGGCAGCGGCGGTACCAATAGGGGAAGCCCCGCTCGTCCTCCTCCATCTGGCCCACCTGGACCATATGGGCAGCACAGCAGTTGCTGGGACGGAATGGGGAGATAATCCGCTTGGGATAGCCGTTCAGCGGCTTCTTGCTGGAAGTATATTCGACGATGCTTGCCATTATTTCCTCCTCGGGGATTCGTGTCTCTTGCCCTTCGAACCAACCTCTTACACATTAACGCTGATCGGCTTCCAAATGTTCCCCAGGGAAGCCTCGGCCCGACCCTTCACCGTCGGAGGCTGACGGGGACTAACTTCCCTCCTGAGATGCGCCAGTGGGCGGAACGCCAGAGTCCCATGATGGGGACCATGACCCCCCACCCCAGCCAAAGGGACCATATGAGATCTATCGCGGTACCGAAGAAAATGAGATCAAACATCGCTTTCTATCCTTCTGCATATCACCTCAAACCGATGAGCAAGACGCTCTCCTCTTCCCCTATCACTTTCAAGGTTTCCTCCTTCATCCGGTTTGATGCAGGAGAGCATGAAAGCGTTTCACACTTCTTCGCGTGTAGGAGGTTTGGGACCTGGGAACGCCGGGAGGACCGGGCTCGGAGAACGTGTGCGAGTCCAATGACATCAATGTAGGAGTGATCGAGGCGTAACCGTTCTTGCGGGATCAGAACTTTCTTGTAGCCATACAGAAGTGATGGTATGGAGGTTTTCGTTGAAAGCTCGGCTCTGCCTTATGGGCCGCAGCACTTTTCTCCTTCTTTAGGCTCTTCGCCGTACTCGATGGGCACGCCGGCCTTGGCTAATCGTTCTTGAAACGATTGCCGCCACCCAGGTGAAAGCGCCTTCATGCGTAGCGCCCGCTTGGCCCCGTCGAGGTTCTTGGCATCAAAGTAGAGGAGACGGCATACTTCCCGGACCGTCATGGGTTCTGGCTCACTCGTGACGCGTTCAAGGACATCACCCGAGCCGACTTCACCTTCCTCGAGAACGCGGAGGTAAAAGCCGACACGACAACTGGACAGAAACATCTTGGGAAATTGCGGAAATTCCATCCTGATCCCGAGCTTGAAACACGGAACGCGCGGTTGGGTGATTTCGACGAGTGCCCCGCCCACACGAAACACATCGCCGATATGCACGTCGTCATCCAGCATCCCCTCAACGGTGAAATTTTCCCCAAACTGTCCAAAGGGAAAATCGGTGCGTCCGAGCTCGCGCTTCCAATAGTCGTAATGCTCGAACGAATAGGCGTAGGCCGCCTTGTACAATCCGCCGTGGTTTTTCAAATCCGCTTGGCCATCCCCATCCAAACTGAGTGTGCGCAGTATGACCCGGCCGGTCACCGGTTCTTTGAAAATACCCGTCGTCGTTGTACGACCCTGGTATGTAATTTCCTTCGGTATCGAGATATTCACTGACAGGAGCTTCATCACTCAGACCCCTAGGAAAGCGAGGTTTTCTACCCGTAGGAAGAGGGAGGCCAGCAGATCTTGTCCAAATATTACGGAGGCGAATCCGGATTAGCAACCACTCTTATCTCGGGGGAGTTTCGAGAGACACAAAACCCGCCGCTCGAGAAATGCTCGCTCCGACGGCGGGTTTAAAAAGAGGGCTTCAGGGATTGTTTCGCCTCAAGGAAGGCCTTGGCACATTTCAAAAGCTCGTCCCATCCGATATTTGCGACCATCGCGTAAGTCATCTCATCGCTTTCCCAAAGGAGGATCTGGTGGCCCCTATACTCGGCGGTACGAAAGACCATGCACTGCTGCCGCGTTTCTTTCAGGCCAGCGAGGGATGTCCCGTACTGGGGGAACGCAAAGAGAGAGACAATGTTCCGTCCCTTTTCATAAACGATATAGGCTGCCTGGTGACCCCCCAACCGCGTGACCCGCCCCC
>JBFHXD010000087.1:0-10266 GCA_041599135.1 Methylomirabilales bacterium (SeqCode)
CGATGATGTCGAGATAGACTTCCCCGTACCGGAGCTTGTTTTCGCTATAGCCATAGAAGGCGTTCAACATGGCCGAGGCAATGGCGAGATTCGTAAACAGGAGCTGGGGCGCACCGCGCTCCATCAGCTCCTCGCACGACATCTCCGCGGGTGACCGATCCTGGGGGTTCCGGATCTCTGGATGAAATCGGGTAATGGGTGCCGTCCGATCGCGACCTCCCTGACGGACATGAACCTGAATATTTCCGTCGGCAAGATCATTGCCTCCGGAAATCAACGTCATCTCCGTAAGCTTCTCGCAATAGTCGCTTACGAGCTTCCGCGTCTTATGGTTGTCCACGGCCAGAAAAATCATGTCCTCTTCCTGGAGGTACTGGGCGATATTTGTCTCAGTAATATACTCTGGAATAGCCCGGAAAGACAGCCCTTCAAACTCTCGAGCTAGTTCACTCGCCTTTACCTTCGCTTTATTCCCCAACGTTCCGAACGCTTGCCGGTCCGCATTTGACCGCTCAAAATCGTCCCCGTCGATCAGGGTGATCCGCACCCGTTCTCCCCGATAATTCAGGTACCTGGCAAGAAAAGGGAGAAGCGCGCAACCAGTCCCACCGATGCCGATGACCTTAATTTCCATCACAACTCTCAGCTCTCAGCAGCCAGCTTCCCTCAAATGGCGGAAGGTCGACCGCTCGAATCCGAATCCCCGGGCGAGGGTTCTGCCTTCACCTCTTCCGCGTCCTCGAGCCGAATCGTCGGCTCCAGCTCCCACGGCATCACCTCGAGGACCGCCTCTGGCCGGAGCTCGAAGCGCCGGCCGTCCACGACGAGCGAGCAAGAAACGGTGGGTTTGGCGTGAAGCGACCCGATGGTGACATGGAATCCATCATCATACTGCTCATCGACATCATCGAGCTCCGAATGAAAGGCCTCAACCGCTGCGTGGCTGTGAATCGTCCCCACCCGCCGAAGGCCGGGAGGATTCGGACCGATTTCATACTGACAATGTCCTCCCGCCACCGTCTGAGAGGGAATCCGGATCTCGTATTCTCCGTTCCCTTCTTGGAGATAGAGCAGAACGGCAGCCTCAGCACGGTACTTTCGAAACACTTCCCGGAAGAAGGCCATGGTCTCCCCCAAGATCTTCGCCGGAATAACCGGAAGGAGAAAGTCCGCGCCTTCCTGCACCCCTTCAAGCCAAGACAGCCCTGAGACTCGAATCCGAGACCGAAAGAGAGGGGTCCGCTTGACCTGGAAGAGGCCGTCCCTCGTCACTAGATAGTAGATTGACTCTTCAGGCTCCTGGAACCCCGGCTCCTTAAGATAAATCGGGAACACCCCCTCATCCCTCCCAGGCCCGATACATCAGATCGACCAAGTCTGCGGCATCCTCGATAGCCGGTGAAGTCCCCCGCCAAGCCAAGTGACCCTCTGCAATCTCTCTGAGACCGATCCCCACTGGCTCCCAATCCACTTCCAAGCGGAAAAGGGGATTTCCCCGCGTCACCATCGCCTACACCTCCAGGGTGGCAATGCGGCTATCACGCTGTGTCGCCCGCTGAAAGCAACTCTCTTCGATTGCGGTATTGAACCGGCCGCCCATAAGAACTCGATGACGAAGTGAAGTGGCGCATCTGGGGGGCTGCTCCACGGTAATCAAGAGATCCGCACCTTGACTCAGAACGAACCGAGTCCGAATGGGAAGGACAGGAAGGCGGGAGAACCCGCCCGTGGTGTATCTCAATGCGCTCCCCCATGAACGCTTCCCCACGTCTTACCCGAGAATTCCGACCTCCCCAGCCCTGAAATCCCGGTATCGCTCAGGGAGGAAGCGGCGAGAGGAACAGTGGGCGACCGCCAGCAGCTCCTGCTGACGGACCACTTCCCTCGATTGCGAGGGGATGAAGTCCTCAATGGCCCAGTGGTAGTCTTCTTCCGCAACCGTATCCACCCCTCGAATCCTGGCATGGCGGTACGCCCTGAGCGAAATCTCCTCGATGTCTGCGCCCGTGATTTGTCCCGGAAAGCGCTCCTCGCAGAGGTCCGCCAGCGCACGAAATTCCACAGGTGCCGTGGCAAAGCCGTGCTTCCTTGGCATGACTGCAAAGATGGCAACCCGCTCATCCGCATCAGGCATCAGGAGAGGAATCCGCTCGCTGAACCGACCTGACCGACGCTCTGCGGGATCCAGCTTGTCGGGCCGGTTCGTGAGCCGGATCCACAACACTTTTCCTTGGATCGTAGGATCCGCAGTGAAATCGAAGCGCATCTGACGAAGGCGGTTGGTCACTCCCGAATCCCCACTCATTTCGTCCCGGGACTGTTCGGTCTGATCTGCTTCGTCTTCCAACACCACCAGGGGAGTCAAAGAGCGGAGGGCTTGAAGGATCTTCCAGAAGTTTCGTTCGGAGGCCCCCACCCATTTCTCCCGAGGGTTGGTGATCTTGACGAAATTAAAGCCACACTCCTTGGCCAGCGCCTCTGCCACAGCTGTCTTCCCCACCCCAGGGGGTCCGAGCAGGGTGATTCCCCGGGGGACCATTTTCAGGTCCCCATCCCGGATGGCCTGGATCACCTCGCCGAGGAATTGCCTGACCGCCTTAAGCCCTCCAATAACCTCGAGTCCAAAGCTCGGGTCGATGAGCTCGACGAGCCCGTAGAGATCGTGCGTGAGGATTTCTCGTTTGCGCTTCTTCACCTCGTCAAAAGTCAAGGGAGAGCCTTTGGCCTTTGCCTGACGGCAAAGCTGCTCGATATGCAACCGCGTAAGCCCGGCGGTTGCTCGCCCGAAGGCCCCGGGATCCATGCTGAGAGGAAAGCCATTCTGCCTCAATAGATGCTCGATATACTCGATCCGTTCCGCCTCATCGGGGAGGGGAATCTCGATGACCTCGACCCCACCACCCGGTTGCCGCAACGCAGGATGCAGGTCGGCGAGATTGCTGACGGTGAGAAGAACCAGTCCACCCTGCTCTTGGACATTGCGATCGGCTGCGAGACTGAGCAGGGCGACCAGACTGGTTCGATCGTCCTCATTCATACAGGAAAAATCGGTGGCTGGCGCAATACTTTCGGCGTACTCCAAGACCACGATCACCCGTCGCCGACCGTTCCGGAGATGTCCCGACCGGAGGCACTCCCCAATAAGTGGGACAACCTTACTGGGGTGCGTGGGGAGTGGAGGCTCGACAGCGGCAGCCTCGCCTAACGCCCTCAAGGCCCGCTGCCGCTGCTCTTCTATGTATGCGTCACGCTCGTCCGGAGCCGGCTTTGGCTTGAGGCCAGTGGCTTCTCGGAATCGGCGCTCGGTATCCTCATTGGGAAAGCGAAGGCCCGTAGAGCGATTGTAGAAAATGACAGGATCTCTTTTCCCCAGCCACTGGGTCAGAAATGTCGAAAAAGGAAGAAACCGGCGATTCAGGGGGGCGTAATCGGTGATATTATGGTGAAGGATGAAGACGCTCGACGTATCTGCCTCCATCCGCTCAGAGAGATCTTCAGCCCACGGTGGGATCTGCCTCGCTGCCATCATCACCTTTGCGAGAACACGTGTTGCCTCGAACGCTGTTATTCTAAGTGATTAAACCGCACCCTGTCAACGCACGTGCCTCCGAGAGAACGAAGACCCGCAGACGTCGTGAGGCTCAGCTCTGGACGAGATCATGAAGGAGCAGAGGTTTTTGAAGGTATCGGCTGGGAACTATTTCCCTTGGCAAAGAGGGGGCAAGTACCTTTCAGCGTCTCCGCCGGTGGTCCACCGCCGGCGGGATAACGAGAGCGGAACCCTCGATGACTTGCTCGCCCCGCTGATTGTGCAGGCTCGTCTTCAGGAGAACGCGGTTCTTTTCTCTGATCAGTTCCGCCACCTCGACTCGGGCAATGACCGTATCGCCAACCTTTACGGGCTTGATAAAGCGAAGCTCTTGGGAGAGGTAGATGGTTCCTGGACCGGGGAGCTTGGTCCCGATGGCCGCGGAGATGACACTTGCCGCAAGCATTCCCTGTGCGATGGGCTCTCCAAACCGCGTCCCTTTGGCAAAGGCGTGGTCGGTGTGAAGCGGGTTCGTATCTCCGGTGAGGTGGGCGAATTGATGAATGTCTGCGGCCGTGATCGTCTTCACGATGACACTCCGTTGCCCGATCTCCAGCCCGTCAATGCCCTTCCCGCCCATTGACCTTCTCCTTCAACGTCGTTTGACGACCGCGCTTATCCCTCGCGGCCTCCCGGATCCTGGCGGGCGAGTCCCCTCCTTCTTTTCCTTAGCCTCTCGTGGAAATTTAGCTTACCCCTTCCTCGTATTAGAAGACAAGGGGGGTCGAGTGTCAAGGTTTTTTAGCAGATGCGTCATAGCAGATGTGTCATATGGCGAGCAGCTGGCAATTTATGTCTTTAATTTAAAGACTTACGGCACTCGGATTAGGCGTTGATTTGAAAGCCGACGCGGTGGTACACTCTGCTTCGGCAGGCTGAGTCGAAGCACCCGAGGAGGGAGGGAGTGATGAGGCTAAAGGGCAGGGTCACCGTAGTCACCGGGGCCTCCCGCGGAATCGGCCGGGCGACGGCGCTGGCGCTGGCCGAAGAAGGGGCCGATGTCGCCATCAACTTTCAACGGAACGAAGCCTTGGCCAAAGAGGTCGCCCAGGCCATCGAAAGAATTGGAAGGGGGGCCGAGACCTTTCAGGCGGATGTCAGTGATCTTGAGCAAGTGCTGCGAATGCGTGATGCGGTGCTTCAGCGATTCGAACGGGTTGACATCCTGGTGAATAACGCCGGTATTAACCGCGACAGAAGCTTTGCCAAGATGGATGCTGAGTCCTGGCGATCTGTCATCGATGTGAATCTCAACAGCGTCTTTAATTGCACGAAAGCATTCCTCGAGGGAATGGCGACCAGGGGCTATGGTCGAATCATCAATATTTCTTCCATTATTGGCCAGATGGGCAACTTTGGGCAGTCAAACTACGCAGCGGCCAAGGCGGGCCTCTTCGGTTTCACCAAGACCCTGGCCAGGGAGGTGGCGGGAAAGGGGGTCACCGTGAACGCGGTCGCGCCGGGGTTCATCGAAACCGAGATGGTAAACGCCCTCCCCAAGGACGTCCAAGAGCGGCTCCTTGCCCAGATCCCCATTCGGCGATTTGGGAAACCCGAAGAGGTGGCGAAAGCGGTGATTTTTCTAGCCTCAGAAGATACGAGCTACATCACGGGTCACGTGCTCAATGTCAACGGAGGAATGTACATGTGAGCAATCCCCCCTCTCTAGCAGCACTAGGGGGACTCGAGGAAAGGTTTCTTGATGGTAAACGACACGATCCTGATTAAAAAGTATAGCAACCGGAAACTCTACGACCCGAGCCGAAGCCGCTACATCACGCTCGAGGAGATTGCCGATCTGATCCGAACGGGAAAGCAGGTGAAGGTAGTAGATACCAGCTCACATGAAGACCTGACCGCTGTCACGCTGGCCCAGATCATCCTCGAGGAGGAGAAAAGGCGCAAGCACTTCATACCAGTCAGCTTTCTCCACCAACTGATCCAATATGGAGAATCCTTCCATCACCTCTTTCAACGCGGGCTCTCTTCCAGCCTGGAGACCTACATGAAAACACAGGCAGAGGCCCGGAACCTTTGGAGGGAATGGGGGATGCGAGGGTGGATGCCTCCGGGCAGGAAGCCCGAGGAGACCCACACGAGCCCCGGAGAAGACCGATACCCGGACGACGAGGCGTCCCTGAAGGCCGAGCTCGAGTCCCTAAAACAGCAACTCGAGCACCTTGAGGAAAGGATCCAAGAAACAGAGGAAGGGATGCCAGGAACCGCATAGCGTCCCCGTGATTCCTCCAGTCCCATCCCCATCCATTCCCAGGGCCTTTCGTTTCATCATCTGCAAATCAATCCTTTCAAAATCAATAAGATGACTCCTTGCATTAATATTTTAATGCGCCGCAAGAACCCCCTTGACATTTATAACGCGTTGTGTTATTACTATCCCTAGAATCCCGATCGAATGAAGGAAAAAGTGCTATGGGTCCGATTCTTGAAGCCAGAAGTGCGATGGGGGAGTTAGGAGAAAGAGGGATGTCGGCTGTCGAGCTTGACGAAGGGTTTTGTTGGGACCACGGCTATCATCTCGGCCCTCGTTGCCCGCGATGCAATCGCAAGCAAGAGGAAACAACCGGCTAGATCATCACGGGTGGAGGAGTACCCTTAGCGCTCGACAAAGGAATTTCTAAGAACGCAGCTTAACCCTAGGAGGCCCATGATGGATGACATCGTCATTGGAAGTGCTGTCCGGACGCCCATCGGAAGCTTCAATGGTGCCTTAGCATCGATCCCGGCACCGAAGCTGGGAGGGCTGGTCATTAGCGAAGCACTCCGTCGTGCCCACCTCGAGCCTGCCCAGGTCGATGAGGTCTATCTTGGGAACGTCTTGAGCGCCGGGATGGGTATGGCTCCCGCACGGCAAGCCGCGATCGCAGCTGGCCTCCCTGAAACGGTCGGGGCAACCTTGATCAATAAGGTCTGCGGCTCTGCCCTGAAGGCGGTCACGATGGCGGCCCAGGCGATTCGGAGCGGTGATGCCGAGATCATCGTCGCTGGCGGGACGGAGAGCATGAGCCGGGTGCCTTATCTGCTGGACAAAGCTCGGACCGGGTATCGGATGGGGCATGGTCAGCTCATCGATGGGATGATCCACGATGGCCTCTGGGACGTCCTCAACGATATGCACGTCGGGCTGTGCGGCGAATTGTGCGCTGCAAGATACGAGCTCTCTCGGGAAGAACAGGACCGATACGCCCTGCAGAGCTATATGCGAGCCTTGACCGCGCAGCGTGATGGCCAATTCAGAGCCGAAATTATCCCGGTTCCGACGAACGGCCGCAAAGGTGAGACGACACTGGTCGAGAAGGATGAGGAACCCAACCGACTGGCGCTCGAGAAGATCCCGACGTTGAAACCCGTGTTCAAGGATGGTGGAACCATCACACCCGCGAACGCCCCATCGGTGAACGATGGGGCCGCGGCAGTGACGGTGTTATCAGGGAGGCGCGCCGCACAATTGGGGATCACGCCGTTGGCCCGGATAGTGGGATTTGCTGAGGCCGCCCTGGCACCGGAATGGTTCACCATTGCGCCGGCAGAGGCGGTCAAGCAGGCTTTAAAGAAGACGGGCTTGGCAATCGAGGACATTGACCTCTTTGAAATCAACGAGGCCTTTGCGGCGGTGGCCTTGGCCAATATGCGCATTTTGGGAATCACCGAGGATCGTGTCAACCTCAAGGGGGGGGTGATAGCATTGGGCCATCCGATTGGTGCTACTGGTGCCCGCGTTCTCACGACCCTGCTCTACCTCATGCTGGAACGTCAAGCCCAACGGGGGCTGTGCACCGTTTGCCTCGGTGGTGGCGAGGGAATCGCTCTTATCGTGGAGAGGGTGTAACAGGCGTCAAACGCGCACCCGGCGAAGCTGACATGCTGCCTCAGGTGCCCGAGGTGGGCCTTACCATCGCATGTGGAGGTGAAAAGGAATGAGCCAGCACATGATCGACATGGCGGGGGTGCGTGAAGCATACCAGCAGCGAAAGCGAGACATCCCGGAGTCGCTGAGGCCGGCAGCACAACCGCAACGGTTAAAGCCAACACCTCAACCGCGACCGGCGGGAGAAACGATAGATCTCTTTCAGGCAGGGAGAATGAACGAGATCAGGGTCTTTTCCATGACGGAAGAGGACCTCCGACGTCTGCTCGGTTTAGAAAAGGAATGGAATTTCGTGAGTTTCAACGAGGCCGAGCGGGATGGCTTCGTCCTTGAGATAAACTTCTCCCGGACGATAGATTATCGGAGTGACTCACCGGGGCAGGTCGTATATACAAGATAGCACGCTTCAGGAAGTTTGTCCGCTCCCCGATGTGCTGACTTTCTCATGCGCAGCCTGCAAAGAGCCGAGGCCATCCAGAACCTTTTCGATTTTTTCCTCTAACTCCTCGATCCGAGATTCCACCCAAGAAATCTGAGAAGCCATCTCGGCAATTTGGGTCCGGGATGGAAGACCGAGAACCCTCAGATACGCCTCACTTGCCTTTTTCATCTCCTTCTGCACCGGGCCAACCGTGGCGAGGTACTGCTCAAGGTATTTTCCGAAAGCGGAGGCGAACGCCTCAGTTGCCATGGCCTTCTCCAGAGCCTTCGCCCACGATTCGATGCCCTGGTCTAAGAACCGCTTCCATTGCTGAAGGAGTTCAGGCGACGCGCCCTGGCTCATCATTTGGGAAAGCGGTACCATCCCCTGACTGAAGAACGGCATCCAATACTGGGAGATGTCAGGCTGCGGGGTCCGGCCGAGCATAGCAAGCCAGGCATCCATCCCCCGCTGCATGGATTCCTTCCACTGCTCAAGCCACTGCTCTGACGACAATGTACCGCTCATGATCGCCTCCCTATTCGCGCCTCACCATTTGAGGCTACCTCATCGGATCACTGGGATCGGGGACCGAGCCAGCCCGACACCTCGGGCCAGGCCACCTTCGACGCTTGCCGGCCGGCGATCAATGAGATGTGCCCCCCGTGGAGCTCGAAGTACTCTTTGTCCCGGCTCGCTACCACGTCGACCAAGGCTTTGACACACGCTGGTGGGGCAATGTAATCGGTTTCTGCTCCCACGGCCAAGACCGAACAGTGGATGTTGGATAGATCTACCCGTCGCCCTCCGAGATAGAGTTCCCCTTTGACCAGCTTGTTCTCTTGATAAAACTCCCCCACCCATTGTTTAAAGAAGCACCCGGGGACAGGCATATACTCGTTCGCCCACATATTCAACGCCTTGAAACTCTCGACATAGCCTTCGTTCCAGAGGTTCCACCAGAGGTTGGTATAGGTACTGAGGTCAGCCGTCGGCTTCAGGAGCTTGAACCCAGCCCGAATGAAATCCGCCGGCACCCCGCCGAACGTGTCGACAAACTTTTCAACGTCAAAGTGCCGCTTATCCATCCAGGTGGTGAAAAGCCCCGCCTTTTCAAAATCGATAGGACCGGCCATATTAATAAGATTCCGGACAGGAGATTCTGGATGGACGGCAACATAGCAGGCACTCAAGGGGGCACCCATGCAATACCCGAGGAGGCTGACCGCCGGTGCCTGGGAGGCCTGGAGAAGCTTCTTGACCATGATGGGGAGAATGCCCACCACACAGTCCTCAACGGTCAGGCCGTTGTCCTCTTCTCCGAAGATCCCCCAGTCGAGGAGGTAGAAGTCGAATCCTTGCTTCACCATATGTTCGATAAAGCTGTTTCCAGGCTGCAAGTCGAAGATGTAAGGCCGGCTGATCCCAAGGTTGGGGACCATGAGGAGCGGAACAGCGTGGACCCCGTCGGTCGCCGGCCGATACCGGTACAGCCTGGCCTTGCCCTTTCGGTAGATGAGCTCCCGAGGTGTCTTCCCGACCTCGGGCTCAGAGGGTCGTAGACCTAGCTCCATCGCCTTCGCCACCCGCTTCGTTTGCCGGGTCATTTCCTCTTGCCATCTCTTCAGTAGCTCCTGTTGGGCCCCAGCATCCCACTGGACCATGGCTTCTCCTTATCCGTGTAAGTTAATTCCTGTGCTCTGTGCGAGCGTCTCGGAAACGATATCCACCTCGCTCTCACTCTACCGGAAAACGGCAGCGTGAGGCAAATACTAGAATCAGAACGAGTGCCTGTTGAGGACTCTAGGCTTGATCCCTACGGGCGGAGGGGAGACCATGATGGCCGCCTCGAACCTTTCTCGGCCAACTCATCGGCCAATTTCGTGCTGCCTCCCTGTCAGGGTCATAGGGGTGAGAGGCTCGGCGATTTCAGCTGAGGCGCTCCACTACCAACGCGTTCCCTTCCCCGCCGCCAGCCCCCATGGTGGCCACACCGTATCGTAAACCTCGGTCCTGGAGTGCGTGCAAGAGTGTCACGAAGATCCTGGTCCCGCAGGCCCCGATCGGATGGCCGATGGCAATGGATCCACCGTGGACGTTGATCTTCTCGTTTTCTATCTTCAGTTCACGCTCGAAGCCGATCACCTTAACAGCAAAGGCTTCATTGATTTCGAACAGCTCGATTTCATCTATCGTGAGTCCCGCCTTTTTGAGGGCGTTTCGCGTCGCCGGGACGGGACTTATCGCCATAATGGCCGGCTCGACATTGCCTTGGGCCCAGGAGCGGATAAGGAACCAGGGTTTCAAGCCTAATTCTTTTGCCTTACGCATGGACATGACGACGACGGCCGCCGCCCCATCGGTGATCCC
>JBFHXD010000088.1:0-10218 GCA_041599135.1 Methylomirabilales bacterium (SeqCode)
CCCTCTCTGTACACACGCCCTCCCGGCAATTCAATCATCGACGCGGTGAATCGCAACCGTTGTCCGTCGAAGAAACGACCCAGATTGGATCGCTCCTCCGACTCGGCTCGGCCCAATCTCTCCCCTTTCCGCCGTCTCCTACAGCCACTTGTCCCGTGAGAGGACCCCCCCCATAGCGTACAGACAAGAGCTTTGCCAGCGTGTGACGCCCGAACGCGCATCCTTGCTAATAATGAAGTGTGAGGAAACCTCAAGACGGGACAGCAGAAGATTGAAACTTACGTACCCTTGCCGAGTGCATTGATGTAATCACCGAGTACCTGGAGTGTTTCGTCCGAGGGGTCGACAAATTGTAATCCGGTTTGGTAGACCAGCTCCCGCTCGCCATCCGGTTGCACGTGTATGCGCTCTGCCACCGAACGGGCTACGCGGCACCTCAAGCGGATTTTCTGTCCCTGCAGCTCGAGTTCCAAAGAGGAAGGGGTGCCTGGCCGGACAACATTGGCATGCTCAATGAGGGCTCCTCCCAGGCTGATGTTTAGGAGCACTGCATCCCAAACCACAGCGACGCGTCCCTTGGCACCTCCCTTCACGGCGAATCGGGCGTGTTTCCGCCGTCCGAGTGTTTCTTCTTCTTCCTCTGCAACCTCCCTGATCGGGAGCGATGCCTCATCCTGCGCGATAACCGGTGCTTCATGCTCAATGATCACCTGCACTTCACCTTGTTGGGATCCGCTCGCCTCAGACCCGGCAGGTACCAGGGCCCCATCCTCAAGAGGGCGCGGTACCTCTTCCTCGGCCTCGGCGATGATCTCTATATCATCCCCGGCGACTGCGAACGCCTCCTCCCCGACGATGAACCGGACCTTATCCTGAGGCGTGACCTGCGCTTGATCCTCCACAGGTCCCAGTGCCTCATCCTCGGCGGGCCCCCATGCCTCATTTCGGCCCATCACTGCACCCTCATCCTCATCAGCTACGGACGCCTCATCTTGGGCGCTACCCCGCACCTCATCCTGGTCTGCCGTCGGCGTCTCGGCCCCGGTGGGCATTGACTCCTCGCCTTCGAGTGGCACCGGATCCTTATTGGGGGCGGTCACCTGCGGTTCATCCTGGGCGGATACGGGGGCTTTGACCTCACCCTCTCCGGCGGATTTGGTTCTTGACCGCCTTGGTTGTCGCTTCTTTCTTTTTGTTGCCACAGTGGCTCCTCGGTCACGATTGGAGGTTTACGCCTGAGTCTTTTTGGCCCGTCCCCGGTAGGAGCTGATGGGGCTCCGAGAGCCCCGCCTGGGGCGGAATTCGAGGGATTCTTACCCAGCGTGACAGGTCCTGCAATAACCGTGCTAAACCCGACTGTCAGCACCTCGCACGGGAAAGTGCATGCGGACAGCAAGAATTCCAATTCTTACCCTCGCGGGGTGTTGAAGATCACCTTAAGCCAGCGCCGAATCTCAACCATTTCGAAGAGCCCCGCCTGTACGTATGGGTCGTTCCGCACAAACTCCTCGACCGCCGCACGATCCATCATGTCGACGAGAAGAAAACTACCCGTCATGACCTGCCCGTCGTCGGTGAGCGTCGCGCCACCGGCGACGATCTGTTCTGCAAACCGCTTGGCGTACTCAAGATGTGCCGGTCGGGTTTCCTGCCTAATGTGGGTCGAGTTCGCCTTATCCGTCGTCAGGATGACGAAGTACATGCGTGATCCTCACCTGTGAAGGCTCGCTCGCCGGGCAATGCTCGAGAGTTGTACCCGGATGTCCCGACCCAGATCGACATGGCGCCGCTCCTCTTCTCATCAGAAACAATTCCGTGTGCTGATGGCCTCGTAGTCTCTCAGGACTCCACGGTTTCGTCAAGAGCAGCAGCCCGTCATTGGGGCGTGCCATCTGAATAGTCAGATGCTGAGGGGGATAAAGAGACCCGTGGATCTGTGGACACAATGACGAGGGTGGGGGAGGGTCCTCAGTCAAAAAGCCGATGCCAAGGGAAGACCCATTCCTCCTGGATCGGCTCAGGAGGGTGACAAGCGAAGAGAGGAAACCGTGGATACGTATTTAACCTGCCACAGCACAATGCCCGTTCCCGTCGACGCCGAGCTCGATCTCTTGGAGTGGCACAGGCGCGACAGGAACACTTTTCCGCTTCTGCGGCTGCTTCGGCTGCTTCTGACGGGACGGCGCTGGGACGGACACGGACAAGGCCTGTCGGAACTTCTCATCCGCGAGACCCGTCTGCTCAAAGACTTTGGCGAACAGGGTATCCTGTCGGGGGTCCTGGGGTCTGTAGCGATCCGCAATTTCTTTGAGCTGGGCGAAAAACTCTGTGGGTCGGAAGTCGGCGGTGCGGACGTAACGCTCAAAGGCCTTCTGGCGGTCGTCGAGGTATTCAGCGAGCGTCTCGTATTCGGATTTCACCTCAGACTTGCGGAAGGACTCAATGATCTTCTGCTGTTCCGAGAAAATCTGGAGAAGGCGATTCAACCTTTTCTCGGCCAGCTCCCGGTAGACGATCTCGATCGCCTGCCGCTCGTCTTCCAGATACCCCTGAAGTGGCCGGCACTGTTCTTCAACATAATCATTCGCCTGCTCCAAGAATTCAGTGTGTGTAGCAAGGAACTGCTCAAAGGCCTCGAACTGTTCCCCGACGGCCCCAGTGAGATGGAAGGTCATCCGCTCGAGGTTCTGGTGCTCACCCTGAATGTACTGACGCATAGGTTTGAGCCGACCCTCCAGGTGCCTTAGAGCTTGATCGACGTTCCGTTGGTGCTCCCCCACATGACACTGAAAGGGAACGAGCCGTTCATCCAGATAGACTTTGAGCTGGTCAAGGGCCTGCCGCTGTTCCTCGAGACCCTGATAGATCTTCTGTAGGGCTGCTGATGCAGACCACGGATACATCTGCGACCTCCTCTGAATGGCTTTCATACGCTCGTGAGTGTCATTTTGGCTTTCGCTGAATCCCATAGCCTCTCTCCCAAGTAACCAAAAGAATGAGGTCTGGAAGCGACCCCATGGTGCATGTGGGGTGCCAGCATCAATCCGATTTCCCCGCGGAACCGTGGGAGTCTTTTTTTTCAAGGAATTGCGGCGCACAGTCCGAGGAGGATCGTCTTCCGTCACTGCTCGGGACACATGAACATTGTGCACCCCAATCTTTGATCCGACGTGTCTGAGGGTCAAGAAATGTCAACTTTCTTGACACCTGTGAGGATAGAGTGCATGGGTGAAATATTTGCACCAGGTGAATCCATGATTTAATAGCAACTTAGACGGCAAGCCGGGCGGCGTCGGAATGCAGAAGAGCGGTATTCATCCCGCGTCCGTGACGGCCGCTGGCCAGCCAACCTCTTGAGGGTGTGGGGAGGAGTCGCACCTTGACAATATTTTGGCACACATACTAAGGTATGGGCTCATGGCTCGTGCCCCCTGTATGTTTGCCCCTGGGCCGCTCTACTCTGCCATCGTCAGACGGAAGGACTGCCAAAGACCTGTCGTGATGGCGTTTACCGACGAACTCTTTGAGAAGGTCCGGCCGATCTGGGACGCCCAGCTCGAGCACCCGTTTGTCAAGGGGATCGGGGAAGGGTCGCTGGACGAGGAGCTGTTTAAGAACTGGGTCCTGCAGGACTACCGTTACCTGAAGGAATTCGCTCGAATCTTTGCATGGGCCGTGGCGAAGGCCGATCGCCTCGAGTCAATGGGGTGGTACGCTGCCGCACTGAACCTGACCCTCAACACGGAGATGGACTTGCATCGTCAGTACGCGGCGCGCTTTGGTATAGGCCCGGAGGACCTTGAGGGAGCATCCATGTGGCCGACCACGCGGGCCTACACCGACTTCCTTATCCGGACCGCGGCGGACGGCGACATGGCGGATCTTGTGGCGGCACTGCTGCCATGTGCATGGGGCTATGTCTATATCGCGCAGCGTCTCAAGGAACGTGATCCGCCGAAGGATCGCCGCTATGCCGACTGGATCGCGCAGTACGCCTCGGACGATTTCGTCAAGGCAGCCGAGTGGCTGAAAACAGAGATGAACCGCCTTGTCGAAAGCACCGGTGGGGAGAAACGGGCGAAGCTCACCGAACTTTTCGTCCTCTCGAGCCGTTACGAGTGGCAGTTCTGGGAGATGTGTTGGGCTGGGGAGCGGTGGCGGGTGTAAATCACCGCGTTGTCGAGAGACCTTTCTTCAGGCATTGGGGAGGAGCTGACGATGGGCAAGAAAGCGGGTTCAAAGCCAGGTACCATGGAGGACTTACTGTGGTCCGTCCTCTTTGAACAGGAGGCCCTCCGGCGCGTGCTCGTCCGCAAGGGAATTATATCCAACAACGAGGTGGCCGAGGAAATCAAGGCCGTGCGGCGAGATTTAGTGGGGAAAGGAGGGAAATAACGGACTGCTATGACGATGTGTGCTCGGAAACAATATACGGACAGGATGGTGTATGTGCTCCGTCACGTGCTCGTGTTGGTGGGAATATTGATGCTTTCCGCACAGGCATGGGCTGAAACAGCAGCACCATCCCGGGCGAAAGGCCGTTCCTATTCCGTCCCTGTTCCACATGGATTTTTTATGTTGAAGAGCCGGAGGGATTTCCAAGTTGAGCTATTGAGAATGGCGGGCGGTCTCGTCCTCGTTCAAGAAAAAAGACCCTCCTTTGAAGACGCCTTTCTCGCCAGCATCGTCGTCGTGCCCACTCAACTCCCGAAAGATTTCACCCGAGACGATCAGACGGCCTGTGCCAAGATTGCAAAGGGGACAGCGGACTCAGTCGTCGGCACTGTGCAGACTGCAGAAATCGTTCACCTTTCTGACGGAACGCACTGTCAATATACCCTGCGCTCACGAGACAACGCACATCATGGAGCAACGGGTACCATCTTCTCGATACCTGCACAATCGTGGGTAGTCACGTGTAACTACGACACCCGCGATGTTGCAGCCATATCGGCTTGCACGCAAGTGGTCAATGGATGGAAGGTCGAGTGAAACTCAGGCTCTTGCGATGGGATGCGTGATGAACCTACTGTCGACTCTCGTGAGGGCGGTCACGATACAGGGGTATGCGAAATGAAGAAGGAACCCTTTTATGCTGCCTTTGCGGAAGCATTTCAGGCCGTGTTCATTGACGGGAAACCGGATATGGAGGTGCAGGTCGCAGGCACGGAATGGGTCTTAACCGGGTATCGTGTGGGGGAGGCATACGAATTCGGATTTTATCTTAAACGAGGATTTCCAGACGCGGGGAATGAATAGTCCTCCCGTCCAGTCTCTTGGCTTGCCACTTGCACTTATGACAACCCCAGCGACAGAGTCAACCGCAGTTCCTCCGTGCGCTCGGCGGGGGTCCTGGACGCTGATGAGCCTGTGAAGACACCGGATTTCTTGACAAGGGAGTACCGGCTATGCTATCCAGGATGAAATCCTGAGCCCCACCCAAAGAGCCGCCTATGGAACCGCATAGAGTTCTGGTTCTCAACCGATCCTTTGAAGCCCTTCAGGTTTGCGACGTGCGCCGTGCGATCGTCCTGCTCTTCACCGGTCGGGCAGAGCGGGTCGAGGACACGAGCGATCTCATGCGTTCCCCCTCCGTGGCCATGGTCGTCCCGTCGGTCATTCGGCTCCAACGGTTTGTCCGGCGACCTCCGAATCACACTCTTTCCTTTAACAAGAAAAATATCCTGAAGCGTGATGGGTACACCTGTAACTACTGCGGCCGCAACAGCGGAGAGCGAATGACCATCGACCATGTAATCCCCCGCTCCGTGGGGGGAAAGACAATCTGGGATAACGTGGTAAGCGCGTGTCGCTCATGCAATACGCGAAAAGGCAACCGAACCCCTCAACAAGCCGGGATGCGGCTTCTCCGGAAGCCTTCCAAGCCGATCTCGGCTTTGTATCTCACGATCTTGGCCCAATCGGCCCGCCATTTGCATGTATGGGAGAAGTACCTGCCCGCGGAGGCGGTCAGGTCCCTGAAAGGTAACGGAAATAGCCAGGAGGTCTACCCATGCAATGGCGACGGTCAACCCCCTTTGTCGCTCTTCTAGTCCTTGTCCTCGTCATCCCCCTGCACGCTCAGGCCCCGGGCCCAGAGCCCCGTATCTGGTCCGAGGCACCCCTGCCGGTGGAGGCTTGGCACCAGGTTCAGAAGAACGACAACCTCCACCTTTTGGCGGCGTATTACTACGGGGACGCCCGTCAGTGGGTCCGAATCTTTAAGACAAATCGACACACGATCAAGCACCGGAACCTGCTCGAGCCCGGCCAGACTCTGCGCGTCATCCTCTCCCCCGGATGGACCCCCCTGGAACCATACGACCAGTGGAAGGCCCGCGTCGCGAGGATGATTCCTGCTGTCTTGGCCCCTTCTCATGAGGCTCCTAAGCAGTCTCCCAGATCTTCGGGTCCGGAGAGCTCGTTTCACGGGGCAGTGAAGCAGCCCACCTCCATGCAGGCCGATGGCGGCGACTCGCCGCAGGACGTATTTAGACGCGCCAAGGCCGCCGCCCGGGAGAATAACCTCCGCGCGTTCTTCCGAGTGATTTCGCCAGACGCCCGGGCACTTATGGGCTTCACCATGGTGATGGGCGCGAATATTGGAATCAGCATGAAGACCGCGATGCAGGGCGGGGATGAACACGCAGCCCAGAAGGAACTAGATGCCCTGCTCCAAAAGCACGGGGTGAAGGAGTTTCCGACGGACGCCCAAGCCCTCAACCAGGACAACGAGGAAGCCGTCGCCGCCGCGGCACGGGAGATGTTCGACGGCGTCGATGTGATCGCGGTCATCGAGGATATCCAAGTCCTGATGGCCAAACTCGGATTTGAGGGCGGCAGTTCAAAGCTCACGACCAGCGTCGAGGGTGAACTGGAGAACCTCAAGATCGAGGGCAACCATGCGACGGCCTCGGTCGGGGGCAAGCCGGGAGCATTTGTCAAAGTGGACGGCCGCTGGTACCTGGATCCGGAGCTCAAGGGCTAGCTAGGCCCCGCCTGGTAGGAAATCCTAACGATCACTGAAATACCAATCGGACCGCCGGGGAAGGTAATCCTCAATCGACCCCGGAGGCTCCCTTGTCTTTCCCCCTCCTTTCAGCGATAATTCCTGCAGAAACCATCGCGATGCCCAGAAGGAAGTCTATGTCCATTTTTAAGCTGCACTGCGATCTCGAACCCAAGGGGGATCAGCCCCGCGCCATCCAGGAGCTCACGGACGGGATCCTCAAAGATAAGCGGCACCAGGTGCTCTTGGGGGTGACCGGCTCGGGGAAGACCTTCACGATGGCCAACGTCATTGCGGCGATCGAGCGGCCGACCCTGGTCATTGCCCACAACAAAACACTCGCTGCCCAGTTGTACAACGAGTTCAAAGGCTTCTTCCCTGAAAATGCGGTTGAGTACTTCGTCAGTTATTACGACTACTATCAACCGGAGGCCTATATTCCTCAGACCGACACCTACATCGAGAAGGATGCGATGATCAACGAGCACATTGATAAACTCCGCCACTCTGCAACACACTCCCTCCTGGAGCGGCGGGACGTCATCATCGTCGCCTCGGTGTCGTGCATTTACGGACTGGGGTCCCCCGAAGCCTACTACGGCATGATGGTGTTCCTGGAGCAGGGCGGATGGTGCCAACGCGAGGAAATGCTGCGAAAGCTGGTCGAGATCCAGTACCAGCGCAACGACTACGATTTTCATCGGGGAACGTTTCGTGTCCGCGGCGATGTGGTGGAAATCTTTCCCGCGTACACTGATACCGCGGTACGCGTCGAACTCTGGGGGGAAGAAGTTGAGGGCCTGTGGGAGATCGACCCTTTGACCGGGTCAAAGCTCCAGAAGCTCCACCGAGCCCCCATCTACCCGGCTAACCACTACGTTACGCCCGAAGAGCGGCGGCAGCGCGCCCTTCAAGCCATCGAGGAGGAACTCGAGGAGCGGGCCCCTTGGTTCGAGCGACACGGGAAGTTCCTCGAGGCCCAGCGCCTACGGCAGCGCACCCTCTTTGACCTCGAGATGATGCGGGAGATCGGCACCTGCAAGGGGATTGAAAACTATTCCCGACATCTCACCGGCCGGACGGCAGGAGAGCCACCCCCAACGCTGATGGACTACCTCCCCAAGGATGCCCTGGTGATCGTCGATGAGTCGCACCAGACGATTCCCCAACTGCACGGCATGTACCGCGGAGACCGGTCTCGGAAGGAGACCCTGGTCGAGTACGGGTTCCGCCTCCCCTCGGCCCTGGACAACCGGCCACTCACCTTTGCCGAGTTCGAGCGATGCGTGCACCAGGCGCTATATGTCTCGGCCACCCCTGGTCCCTATGAGATCAAGAATGCACAAGGGGCCGTCATCGAGCAGATCATCCGGCCGACCGGCTTGATCGATCCTGACATCGAGATTCGACAGACCCGAGGCCAGATTGACGATTTGATGCACGAGATTCAGGTCCGCGCCGCCAAGGATCAACGAATTCTGGTCACGACTCTTACGAAGCGGATGGCCGAAGAGCTGACCGACTATCTGGCCGAGCATGAAATTCGAGTTCGATACCTCCACTCGGACATTGACACGTTACAGCGGAACGAGATCATCCGCGACCTGCGCCTCGGAAAATTTGACACCTTGGTCGGGATCAATTTACTGCGCGAGGGACTCGATATCCCCGAGGTCTCTCTAGTCGCCATCCTTGATGCCGACAAGGAGGGGTTCCTCCGCTCCTCCGGTTCGCTGATCCAGACCACGGGTCGGGCCGCACGCAATGTCGAAGGCAAGGCGATCCTCTACGCCGACACCACGACTAGATCAATGAATGTGGCGATCGACGAGACCACCCGCCGGCGGAGCCTTCAGGTGCAGTACAACACAGAACATGGCATCACGCCGGAAACCATCAAGAAGCAGATCAGCGACGTACTTTCGTCGATTTATGAGCGAGATTACTATACGGTGCCCGCATTGCCGGACGAAGACCGCGTGAAGTACGTCCCCCGGGAAGAGATCCCTGCCCTTATGGCGACGCTCGACAAGCAGATGAAGCAGGCGGCCAAAAAGCTGGAGTTCGAGCGAGCCGCCGAGCTGCGGGACCAGATCCGCGACCTGCAACGCCGCATGCTCGGCATCATCGACCAATAAAAAGCCAGTGCAGAATATTACTGTACAGAGAGTACAGCGGTACAGGGGTGCAGTGGTGCAACCGGCGAAGCGCTGTGCCGCGTCAGCTGGAGCGCCTTGTTAGGCGGCGGCGGATGGAGAGCTGCCGGCTTCAGATTCGAATCGCTTGATCAACTCATCCAGAGGGGTTCGGTCGATGTTCCAGACGCCGTAGAAAGGATGATCGAGGTCCTCGATGATCCAATAGAGTAGATACACGGACATGCTTAATGTTGACGTCATGAAGACATGAGCTCCAACTGATCGGACGCCGACGGCGAGAAAGCCGGCCACGAGCGCAATGGACATGAACAAGAGGAGCAGTCGAAGACGAGGGGGAAGTCGCTCGTTCGCAAGCGCGATCCGGCGTGTACGCATCTTCGCGAGGTCAGATACACTAGCGATCACTGCGGAGAGAACAGCATCGTCTCGCTCGCCGGTGATGCGGATTCGCCCGGTGCACCGCATGATCTCGTAAAGCTCCTCAGAGGTGTCGGAGTTCGTCGGAGTCGCGGGGTCTGCCATCTCTTTCCACTCGAGCGTCGCTACAGCGTTGCTATATCTTGCGAGTGACCTTCTGACGTCTTGCGCGGGAGCATGCTGATCCGCGCTGAAGTAGATCAGGAAATCCCGAATCGACTCAACAGCGTTTAGCTCGTCTTCGATTGTTTGGCTGAGGGCGCCATAGCGCGTGAGCACAGTGACGAGCAGAAAGCCAGCTAAGATGGCGTAAACAACGCCAAAGACACCGAAGAACGCACCCCAAGCAGAAACGTCCTCAAAAATCCCTTCGTATTGGACGTGAGGCCGCGCGAAGATGACGAAGAAGGCCGATGTGAGACCAACCACGAATAGGGGAAGACCAATTCTTAGGATTCGCGCTGTGGATAACATCGAAAGGGCCTCTAAGAATAAGCCGCAGGCGCTCGCTGAACCAGTCGCCGCCTAACTATGAGTAGCCTGTTCCGTATAACTCCCCATCCGGGTCAATGCACAAAGCCGAAATATCCGAACACGAGTCCGAGGAAGGCCGCGACATATGTGAAAAACTGC
>JBFHXD010000089.1:0-10100 GCA_041599135.1 Methylomirabilales bacterium (SeqCode)
ACCAGATCTTATAAAAAAGGTGGAAAAAGGGGAAAGAGGAAAGGCCCTTGACAAGGGGGTACTTATGCCTAGTATTATAACAAATTCCTCGTAGATCTCATAGCTTATACCTATCGCAATCATTCAAAAAACAAATATCAACGTTGGGGGGTGTAAGCGGTGACAACCGTTATCGTCCGGGAGGACGAGAGCTTCGAGAGTGCGCTGCGGCGCTTCAAGAAGCAGGTGGAGAAGGCTGGGGTGCTCTCAGAAATGCGGAAGCGGGAGCATTACGAAAAGCCGAGCGTCCGCCGGAAAAAGAAGGCTGTCGTTGCCCGGAAGAAGTTGCTGAAGAAGATGCGTACGGTGCAGGGGTAGAATGGACCTGCAGGCCCGCCTCCACCATGATCTTGAGGTGGCTTTGAAGGCTGGCCGAAGGGTGGAGGTTTCAACCGTCCGTCTCCTGCTGTCCGCCATCAAGAACCGCGAGGTGGAAAAGCGCGGACAGTTGACCGAGCCTGAAATCCTACAGGTCATCGCCAAAGAGTGTAACCAGCGTCGAGAAGCCATCCAACAGTTCCGCCAGGGAGGGCGCGAGGATCTTGTTCGCAAGGAAGAGGCGGAGCTTCAAATCCTCGAGCGATTCCTCCCCGAGTCGATGACTCCCGAAGAGCTCACCGCCAAAGTGAAGGAGGCTATCGCCGCGACAGGAGTCTCTTCGGTAAAGGATATGGGAAAGGTGATGGCGTACCTGATGCCGCAGGTGGCCGGGCGGGCTGAAGGAAAGGTTGTGAGCCAGCTGGTAAGACAGGAGCTTTCTGGAGGGGGATGACACAGGTTTCAGGTGGGAGCAGGAGGCTTCTCCGCAGTGGTTTACGGGGAACAGCAAGAAGTTCGAGGGGCTCCGCGAGGGGTCCCTCGGTTTTTCCTGGAGCACGCTGAGGGATGGATGACCGTTCACAGACGGGGCTGGAGTTTCCCGCTATCCTGAATCTTCTCGAGGAGGTGGCGCGCACCCCCTTCGGTCGGGAGCGGGTCCGACCCCTCGGCCCTCTGGGCGACATGGAGCAGGTACAGGAAGCCCTGGCGGACGCCGGGGAGGCGAAGGTCCTCTGCGAGCGTGGTGAGGAGCCACCCTTCGGGGGCATCACGGATATTCGCCCCCATCTCAACCGGGCAGGGATCGAGGGAGCGGCGCTTGAACCGCGTTCCCTCTGGGAGATCTATGAAACCCTGGTGGGAGCCCGGAGCCTTCGGAGTTTTTTCCATCGGCAGAAGGACGCGACACCCCGTCTCTGGAGGCGGGCCAGTCGCCTGGCGCCACCAGAGACTCTGTGCACGGCCATCGGTGGGGCCATTACGCCTGAGGCGGAGGTCGCCGACACAGCCAGCCCGGGTGTGCAACGGGTTCGGCAAGACATTCGGGCTCTCCGGGCGACCATCGTCGCGAAACTGGAACGATACCTGAACTCCCCCGGCTACCAGACGGCCCTTGCCGAACCAATCGTGACCCTCCGCAATGAACGATACGTGATCCCGGTGAAGTCTTCTGCCAAGGGACGAATCCGGGGCGTCGTGCAGGATCAATCGGGGAGCGGCCTCACACTCTTCCTGGAGCCCACGCCAGTGGTGGAGATCAACAACCGGTTGCGGAGGCTGCAGCGAGAGGAAGAGGAGGAGGTGATCAAGGTCCTCCGGTCTCTGACGGCACAGGTCGGACAGCAGGGGGAAGTCATTCAAGCGCTGTTGGAGCTTCTGGGTGACCTCGACTTTCTGATCGCCAAAGGTCGTCTGGCAGTCCAGCTGCGGGCCGAGATTCCCAGGGTCACTCAGGACCGCCGTCTTATCCTCCACCAGGCGCGGCACCCTTTCCTCGAACTAAATCCCGGCCAGCAACGGACGCCGGTCCCCATTGACCTCGAAGTCGGGGGGACATTCACCGTGCTGGTGATCACCGGCCCGAACACGGGTGGAAAAACCGTCGCCCTGAAGACCGCGGGTCTTCTGGCCCTAATGACCCTGTCGGGTCTGCCCATCCCGGCATCGCCAAACAGCCAGGTCCCATGGTATCGGGCCGTGTTTGCCGATATTGGGGATGAACAGAGCATTGCGCAGAGCCTGAGCACTTTTTCTTCCCACATGAGCCAAGTCATCAAGATCTTGGCCCATGCGGGACCTGAGATTTTGATTCTCCTGGATGAGGTCGGGGCCGGGACCGATCCCGCGGAGGGCGCCGCCCTCGGCATTGCCATCCTCGACACCCTCCACGAACGAAAAGCATCGGTCATCGCCACCACGCATCTCGAGGCGGTCAAGGCCTTTGCCGCCGTGACCCCTGGCGTGGAAAACGCCAGCGTCGAATTCGATCTCGAGCGCCTGACGCCAGAATATCATGTCCGGTTGGGTCTGCCTGGCAAGAGCTACGGGCTGGAGATCGCCGGACGCCTCGGTCTCCATCGCGAAATTCTGGAGAAGGCGCGAGGTGTCCTCACGGACGGACACCAAAATACGCAGGCGTTCCTCGAGGCTCTGGAGGTCGACCGCCGAGAGGTGGACCGTCTCAAGATTCAGCTCCACCACGACGTCGAGCAGGCCGTGACGCTCAGAAACGAGGCCGAGAAACTCGTGGGGCGGCTCCGTGAGGGGGTGAAGGAGTTTAAGCACCAGGTCCGGGAAGAGGCGAAACAATTCCTGGCGGAGCTCCGTCAAAAGGGAGAGGACCTCATTCGGGTTCTACGGGAGCAGGGAACTCGACGTGAGGAGATACAGGCCTTTCAACGAGGGATTGAAGAGATGAAAGCGAGGGTTGATGTCAACAACACGCCTCCGGCCCATGGGAATGATGGGGGCGTTGGCATCGGCCCAGGGCAATGGGTCACGGTTGCTGGCCTCGGCCGCGAAGGACAGGTTGTGACGCCCGTCTCTCCGCAAGGGACTGTGGAAGTTCAGCTCAACGTGGGCAGGGTGCGCCTCCCCGTCACGGCGCTCAGCCCGGCCCGGTCCCCTGGGGAGCCGCGCGGAGAGGTGCCGCTTTTTGTAGAAAACAACCAGGCCATCACCGCAGAGATTAACCTGGTTGGTTGCACGGTGGAGGAGTCAGCACGGCGGTTGGAGAAGTATCTGGACGCCGCGTTTCTCGCAGGTCTTCGGCAGGTCAGGGTCATTCACGGCAAGGGGACAGGAATGCTCCGGAAGGGGGTCCACGAGTTTCTGGCCGGACACACCCTGGTTGAGGGGTTTCATCTCGCCGAGATCGGTGAAGGAGGAAGTGGCGCGACTATCGTGGCATTACAGGAGCGGTGAACGTCGTGCCGCTCCAACCTGGACGAGCCGTGCCGCTCAGAGAGACGGACTGTGGAGGTCCTCCGTGGGATTCATCCCAGAGGAAGTAATTGACCAGGTGCTTAGAGCCTCGAGCATTGTGGAGGTGGTCGAGGGCTACCTTCCCCTGAAGCCAGCCGGAAAATATTACCGAGCCCTCTGCCCCTTCCATACTGAGAAGACTCCGTCTTTCAACGTCAATCCGGAACGCCAAATTTTTTATTGCTTTGGGTGTGGCGAGGGAGGTGATGTCTTTCGCTTCTTGATGCGGCGGGAAGGGTTTACGTTTCCTGAAGCAGTCCGGCATCTCGCCCAGCGAGCAGGGGTGCCGCTCCCGGAAAAAGGGAGGAGTCGTCGGGGAGAGGGTCTCCTCAAGCTCTATGAGATCCAGCGGATGGCCTGCGACTTCTTCCGCAAGGCCTTGCAGAGTCCCGACGGCAGCGATGCCAGGGAATATCTGAGCCGGCGGGGGGTAGAGACGGCGCTGGTTGAGCGGTGTCAACTTGGGTATGCCGTCCCGGAGTGGGAGGGCCTCCTACGGGATCTCACCAAGCAAGGATTCACCAGCAGCCAAGTGGAGGCAGCGGGCCTGGCCCTGCCCAGACAGGGGGGGCGCGGATATTACGACCGTTTCCGGGATCGCCTCATGATTCCCATTTGCGATTCCACCGGAAAGATTATCGGGTTCGGGGGCCGAGCCATGGGGGACCAACAGCCCAAATACCTCAACTCTCCGGAGACCGCCATCTATCGGAAAGGGGTTCACGTGTACGGTCTTCACTTGGCCGCGCGCGCAATCCGGGAGGCGGGGGTGTCGCTGGTGGTGGAGGGATACTTCGATGCGATCAGCCTGCACGGGGCGGGCTTTCCCCACACGGTGGCCTCTCTGGGCACTGCCTTGACGTCCAACCAGGTTTCTCTGTTACACCGCTACGCTGAGAAAGCGATCCTCATCTTTGATCCCGACCCTGCGGGGATCCAGGCAGCCTGGCGAGGTCTGGAACTCCTGGTCGCAGAAGAGATGGGAGTGTCCGTGGTGGTTCTTCCGAGAGGGAAGGATCCGGATACCTTTGTTCGCGAGTTCGGCAGAGACGCACTTATAGAGGCGCTCGGAACCGCTCAGGATTTGGTGGATTTCCTCCTCACGCGAGCAGAGGAGCGGACGGGCCTCAAAGGTGTGGATGAAAAAGCGGCTGCGGCCCGACCAGTGTTGCAGCTCATTGCCCGGATACCGGAGGGGGTCCGAAGAGCAAAATATGTGCAGAAGCTCGCCGAGCGGTTAGGGGTAGGTGAGAGGGCGGTTTTGGCAGAGCTCCGCCGGGTGGGTTCCTCGGGGGTGGGCCCGATATCGGCCCCCCGACCGGCGCCGGATTTGCCGCCAGTGGAAAAAACCTTGATCCAAATCTGTCTTCTCTTTCCGGACCTTCGGCTGCTCGTTTGGCGGTCCCTCCAGGGGGAAGAACTTTCGGCGCCTCCGCTTCGGGCGATCTACCGGTTCCTCCAGGAATACACGGGGGGAGAGGACAGCTTGGCCCGGGCCCTCAGCCACCATCCCGATCCTCAGGTCCGGCAGGTGGCAACCGGGCTGTTTATCCAGGGCGGAGAAGAGTTTAGCGATCCGCATCGGATGGCGCAGGACTGCCTGGTGCGGCTGCGGCTTCAGGACATTCAGGATCAGCTGAGGCGAGCGCGGGAGGAGGGAGACCTGCTTCGCGTGAAGGCGCTGCTGGAGCAGAAACGGACACTGGCCGGTGGCCGAATTCCGCGAATGGACTATATTAGTTAATGCGTTTTGAAGGGTACCGCTTCGCGATCCTGCACGATACAGATAATTACCCATAACGTAAGGAGGAACAGTGGGTATGAAAGATAAGGGGAGGCTGGACGAGCTGAAAGTCCTCGTCGCCCTAGGGAAGAAAAAGGGATACCTCACCTACGAAGAGATGAACACCTATCTTCCGGAGGATGTGACCTCTGGCGAGCAGATCGATCGCATCCTGAACCTGTTGAATGAGATGGACATCGAGGTTCTTGATGCTCCCCAAGAGGCTGGGCGAGCGGGGACCAAGAAGGCGGCGGAGCCTCCGGCGGGTGGGGGCGAGCCGGAAGTGGATCTGAGCCCCTCACCCGTGGGACGGACCGATGATCCGGTGCGGATGTATCTCCGGGAAATGGGAAAGACCCCATTGCTGACGCGGGAGGGGGAGATCGGGATTGCCAAACGAATCGAAGAGGGACGCCGCGAGGTCACCGAATCAGTCTGTCGAGCCGGGATCGCCATTCGCGAGGTGATCTTCTGGGGGGAACGTCTCCTCCAGGGCCGGATACGAGTGTCCGATCTTATCGCGCTTAACGAATTTGACGAAATCTCGGAACAGCGGGAGCGCGAGTTGGTGGCAGAAGTTGCGCCGGCCTTGAGGAGCCTCCGGAGGGAACAGGAAAAGGTAGAGGATTTGACGAAGCGCCTCGAGCGGGCCGTACATCGAGACAACACCAAGCGAGCAGAGCGGCTGCGCCAGGAGGTCAAGGAGAAAAGTACGCATCAGGCCACGCTCATGCGGCAGCTGAATATCAACCAACGGGTCATCGAACGGGTCGTTGCTCGCATGCGCGGCATTCTTGAGCGGATTGAGAAGGCCGAGCAGGAGATGAAAGAGCTCAGACGATTTGCGCGTTTGAGTGCCGCCAACTTCAAGGTGCTCTACGATACCGCCTTGGGCAATGGTGTGTCGATGCGGACACTGATGCGGCGTACCAGGTTTTCCCGTGAGAAGCTGGAGGAGATGCAGCGGCAGATCCAGGTCATTACCAAGAAGATCCAGCGGGCCGAGCAAGAGGCCAACGCGAGCTCGGGTGGGTTGCGCGAGGTGCTGCAGGCGATCAGTTGGGGGGAGCGGAAGGCGCTGGATGCAAAGCGGGAGATGGTGGAGGCCAACCTCCGATTGGTCATCTCGATTGCAAAAAAGTACACGAACCGAGGGCTCCAGTTTCTCGATCTCATTCAGGAGGGAAATATCGGGCTGATGCGGGCCGTGGAGAAGTTCGAGTATCAGCGAGGCTATAAATTTTCCACGTACGCCACATGGTGGATCCGGCAGGCGATCACCCGGGCCATCGCTGACCAGGCGCGGACCATCCGGATCCCGGTCCACATGATCGAGACCATCAATAAATTGATCCGCGCCTCCCGCCAGCTGGTACAGGAGTATGGCCGGGAACCGAGTCCGGAGGAGATTGCCCAGAAGATCGACCTCCCCGTGGACAAGGTGCGGAAGGTCCTGAAGATCGCGCAAGAACCCATCTCCTTAGAAACTCCTATTGGTGAAGAAGAGGATTCCCATTTGGGGGATTTCATCGAGGACAAGGGGGCGGTTTCGCCTCTGGATGCGTTCATTGGAATCAACCTGGGATCGCAGACCGACGAAGTCCTGCACACCTTGACCGAGCGGGAGCGCAAGGTCCTGCGCCTCAGATTTGGGATCGGGAGTGGTGTAGACCACACCTTGGAAGAGGTGGGACAGCAATTTGATGTCACGCGAGAGCGGATCCGGCAGATTGAAGCCAAGGCATTGCGCAAGCTGCGACATCCCACCCGAGGCCGGAAGCTTCGCAGCTTCGTCGAACCCTAACTTGTTCAGGGTTCAGGGCCAAGATGAGGAGTTCACGGTTCACGCGGTCGCATGACCGACCGAGCGATCTTTCATCTGTGAACTGTGAGCTATAAACCGTGAACGCTGTTGGGCCCATAGCTCAGCGGTCAGAGCTACCGGCTCATAACCGGGCGGTCCCTGGTTCGAATCCAGGTGGGCCCACCAGGTCGTTCAGGGGTCAAGGCTCAGAAAGAAAGCTGAAAAACGGACCTTGTGCGTATTGCACGCTCCCATGAACCATAAACCCTGAACCATCAACTATGAGCTGGGAGTTATGAACCGGGAGAGAACGTGCGGGAGGACCTGGCCCAGGTAGTGGATTTACAGAGTCTCGATCTGGAGATCGCCAAGCTCCAGAGAGAGGTCGAAAAAATTCCGCGGGAGATTGCCGAGTTAGAGCAGCAACTGGCCAACTCCCGGGGGGCATGGACGCAGGCCCGCGACCACCTTGCCGCCCTCGAACAGCTTCGAAAAAGCAAGGAGCGGGAATTAGAAGACGTCACGGCGGAGCACCGTAAACGGCAGAGTCGTCTTTACGAGATCAAGACCAATCCGGAGTATCAAGCGGTTCTGAAGGAGATCGAGGGACTCAAGGAGCGCCGCTCGAAACTTGAGGACGAAATCCTCGAACTCTTTGATCAGACCGAGACGGCCCAAGGGGTGGTCCGGAGCGAGGAAGCCCGATTTCAGGAGCGAGAGAAAACGTTTGAAGAGCAACGGACCACCAAGGAAGGCAAGCTCAAGCGTCTCTATGAAGACCTGGGTTGCCAGCAGGAGGAACGTGGCCATCAGGCAAGCCGCGTTGAGCCGGGACTTCTCCAGACCTATCAGCGCCTTGTGCGCAGCCGTGGGGGGGTGGCGGTGGTGCCGGTAAAGGATGGCTCATGCCTTGGTTGTTACGTGGCCCTCACTCCCCAGACCTATAATGAGCTGCGGAGGGGAGACGTCCTCCTCACTTGCGCCAACTGCCAACGAATTCTCTACTGGAAAGGATGATATCCGGCACCGATCGCTGCTGGTCCTGGGGCGAGACCGGACATCGAGGCCCTCCCTGCCCCGAGTGACAAGTTCCGAGATCCCCCTGACGGAAAAGTCCTACCCGTTCCCACCAGACCTTTGCTCCCCAGAAATCTTATTCGCGATAAGTTCTGACAGATACGTGGCAAAGCTTCACCGCCAGCAGGCCCGTAAGTGCGGGATTTTGCACTTCCAAGTGATGTGCCCCGGGGGCCTGCGGTGCAGGTGCTTTGGCACGGTTGGTGCACCACCAAATGAGGCCTAAAGACCGATTGGCGTAACGTATCTTTGGAAAAATAGGGACTTGGGAGCAACGGGACCATCGGCATGGCGATCTCAGAGGTCCATGAAGTCTCACGACTCATCTTCGTTGACGAGCTGACGGGGCTCTACAACCGGCGGTTCATGCGGCAGTATCTCCGGGACCGCCTGGACGAATTTGTTCAAAGTCACACACCCCTCTCTGTGATCATGTTTGACCTCGACGGCTTCAAGCAGGTCAATGACACCTACGGGCATATCGAGGGAGACCTCATCCTCAAGCACCTGGCACAACTCATCCGTGATGCGATCCCGTCGGGGGCCTACGCGATCCGTTTTGCCGGCGACGAGTTCTTTGTTTTTCTCGAGGGCGTCGACGCGGCCGGGGCGGTGACCGTCGCCGAATCGATTCGGAAACGAGTCGCCGGCCAGCCCTTCAGCAGCCCAAAGGTTCCCGGTGGAATCCTGGTGCAGCTGAGCGTCGGGGTTGCCGCCTGTCCAGAGGATGCCACCAGTGCGACCGATCTCATCGAGGCCGCCGACCAGGCGCTTTACCAATCCAAGCGGAGGGGAAAGAATTGCGTGAGCCGGGCGGACAGGGAAATGCTTCCGCCCGAGGAGGAGATCCTCAAGCGGTTTCCGTGTCCGCGCGTCGTCGGTCGGTATGCCGAACTGGAGGAGCTCGAACAAGCGCTGCTCGACTCCGCCGACGGAAAGCACCGGTTCCTCCTCTTGGAGGGGCACCGGGGTCTCGGAAAGAGTCGCCTGCTGACTGAAGTGATGCAGCGAGCCGGCACGCGTGGCCTGAGGTGTTTCTTCGGACGATGCCTGGAATCGCACCGGGAGGTCCCATACAGCAGCCTGACCCCGATCCTCACCGAGTGTTTGACCCGGGAGCACGGGCAACTGGAGACAGTCACGATGCGGCTGTCGGGCGCGACGCTGGCGGAGCTTGCGACGATCATTCCCGAACTGGCCACGACCGATGGGCCGCGGGGATCCATGACCCCTGAGGAACGGCGCAGTATGCTGTTCCATGGCATCGGAGATCTCCTCTGTCTGCTTTCAGAACGGGCCCCGTTGGTCCTGTTCCTCGATGACGTCCACTTCGTGGACGATGCGAGCCTGGAAGTCCTCTATCGGCTTCCGGACCGGGATACCGGCAGGGTCGTCGTCTACGCGGCGGGCCGGTCGGAGGCCCTCAGCCGAGAGGGCGAGGCCCCACCCTCGCTGCTCCGTCTCTTTAGCCTCCTGCGTGAGTCACCGAGTTTCTCGAATCTCAACCTCGGCCCGCTGACGCCGCTTGACGTCACGCAGATGCTCGCAGCAATCCTGGAGCGGCACACGCGTTCGGACCCCTTTCTGGAACATCTGTTCGAGGCGAGCGGGGGAATTCCGCTGTTCGTCGAGGAGACGCTCAAGGGGCTCATCGCCAAGGGGGCCATCACGGCGACGGCGGGGACATGGGACCTTGCTGCGGTGGACCCCACCGAGATCCCGACGTCGCTGGAGGCCGCCGTCTTCGGGGCGTTGGAAACCCTTGATCGAGAAACCCACGCCATGATCTGGAAGGCGGCGGTGGTAGGCCCCCATGTGGACATCACGCTGCTGGCCGGAGTGTTGGGCAAGGATCCGGGGGAGACCCAGCAGCTTGTTGATCGGGGGAAGAAGCAACGGGTCTTCGAGGAACCGGGCCCCCTGGCGGACGAGGACGAAGTACGGTTTTTGAGCCAGTGCTTCCAGCAAATCGTTTATTCGGGTGTCGAACGGGATGACCGCCGCCAAACCCACCGGGTTGTCGGGGAGGTGACGGAGCGGCTCGCGGGGCCACAGGTCGAGGGCGTATTGTTGGGTCCCCTGGCGTATCACTTC
>JBFHXD010000090.1:0-9764 GCA_041599135.1 Methylomirabilales bacterium (SeqCode)
ACGATAGACAAGCTTTTGGTTCTGCTCTCCACCCCCTTTCGGGGCCCCAACGGTAAGAAGAAAAACGGCGATGGCGAAGAAACCTACTACGTGCAGTGCTCTTCTCGCATTCATGCTTCTAGTCCCCCTTAACTATTAAAAGGATATTGCGGTCGAATACCTCCTCAGTGAGCTCGAGGCGATCACCGGCCAGAGGGTTTCTCAATCTGTAGGCGCTGCCAGATGGAGACCGCCTTTTGGCCATCCCTGTCCCCCTCCGCGCCGTCCCAGACGGCAAAAGCCACAGGGAGGGACTGACCCGCAGTGAACTGCGCATCCCGATCGCTCTTGGAGCGCATTTCTCTGACGATGACCACCCGCCACTTACCCTCCTTCCAGACCCCCTTTCCCTGAACGTTCTGGTCTTCGCGCGGCTGGGACGTGAGCGTCCCGAAGCCGATCGCGTTCAGGTCCTCAACTGACGACGGCCGGGTCGGGGTCGAAAGGGGGTTCCCAGCTCCCCATCCAGCAAGGTAGGTCGGATCATGGCTGGACGTCGGCACTCGTACTTGTGCGGTGGTTGGACTTCCCGGGGGTGCACCCCGATTAAACACGTATAGGTCCGCCGCCATACCCGTGTAGCGGTCTTGAATGTCCCGGTATCGCTGCAAATCCGCTTCCCAATCGGCCTTCCAGTGCCAGATATTCACGGGGGCTCCCTTTTCTCCCATAGTGAAAGACGGTTCAGCATCGCCGCTGCGATGGAGCGCATCAGATCTTAGGGGAAACTGAATGGCTGCGGCGTCCCTAAAATCCTCGCTTCGAAGAACTTCCTGATCCACGACAATATCATCCCACTCAAGCAGGAAAGCAATCTGTTTACCGTTATGGAGGGAGCTCACTGTTACCTGTTCAACGGTCTTGGCTCTGATCCAGAGGGTTCTCAAGGGAACCCGCGTCGCACGACTCTTAGCCCAGGCCGGGGAAAGAGGATCAAGGGGAAGGGCCCCTGGTGCAAACCGGGACGTGATCGTTCCGGACTCCGTTGGCACCACCTTTTTTGTTGCCTTTTGGGCGAGGGAGAGGGTGTAATAGGCTAACGCCCATGTCTGCTCCTCGGTGAGTGAGCCTTCATAAGAGGGCATGGGGGTTCCTCCAATCCCCACCTGGAGAGTCCGATAGATATCCTTCACTGTGGAGCCCGCCTTCATCCTCCCAGGAATCGTAAAGTCGTACGGGACGATCGGATAGCCCCACTCGTCCTTCAAGGTGGGGGCGGCGGGGCCGTCACCTTTGCCAGACGTCCCATGACAGTCAAAACAGCCGGCTTCGGTGTAGAACTTTTTCCCCAGGGCGAGAAGCCGAGACGTGCGCGGTATTGACTCTGGGATAGTAACGGGCTGTCCCGTGGATTGCGTCTTGAACACCGGGGAGAGGCTCTTCACATAGGCGACCAACGCCCACCGCTTCTGCTCCGTCAGCGAGGTCCAGGAAGGCATGGAGGTTCCGGGGATCCCGTTGCTGATGGTTCTGAAAAGATCCTCATCGGTGGGAAGGTTCATGGCACTCCTGATCTTGTACCTGCCGCTGGTGAAGTCCCTGGGTTTCGGATAGACCAGGAAGGCCGCCGAGCCGTCTCCCCTCCCTTCCGTACCATGGCAGACCGCGCACTTCTTTTGATAGAATGTCTTACCCTCAGCGAGGATCTCTGGGGTGGCTTGGACCTTCTTCTCCGCGGTCGTCAGAGAGGTCCCGAAGGTCACTGACCCGGCCAAGGCAAAAGCCAGCGCAATCCCGAGAGCTCTCGGGAGCATCACTCCCTGCCTCCCTTCCATTACGTTTCCTCCTTCGGCTCAACGAAACAGAGATCTTCGATGCCACAAGAAAAGCAGCCACCTTCAGGCTCCTGGGGAAACGCACTGACATCTTCCTGCTGAAACGCAAAAGGTTTCGCCTCGAGACGTCGGCATTCAGTCCTGATGAATGCTTCGAGGAGCGAGACCACATGTCGATAAAAGCCTTGTGGAGCTTTGTGGCGCAAGAGATTCGAAAAAAGAGGAACCCAGCGCCCGAGATGCTCCTCCAAGAACTTCTGCTGGGCTTCGCGACAGATCGAGGCCTTCTCCTCCCCATGGTGCGTGAGTGCATATGCCTCCTTGAGACTCAAAAAACCCATGAACTCCAGCTCGACGGTGATGTGATCGACCCGCTCCTTGGCCCGATCGGAAACCTCCAGGCCAAAGGCTCGATAGAATCCGGCGATATCCCCTAACCGTTGAGCCTGCTGAAAGAGGTGGGCGCTGCCATACTCTGTTTCATAGGGAGGACACTCTCGCGAGATGGTATGGCCAAAGATCTGCCGATATTCGGGATGAAGGGTGTTCAGGGAAAAGTCCTGGGAGGAAATTGTGGTCAACGCCTCCTTCACAGCGTCACCACACCCATCGATGAGATCCGAAAACTTGGCGTTGATCAGTGAGAAGTCTTCTTTCAAACTCGAAACGAGCCCTTCATCCGGATAGAGAAAGGCAACCGAGAGGACACGGTAGATTGAGCTGCGCGCTATCGTGTCTTGAATCGCCTGCTTATTCATCATCGCACGCCTAGATAGAGTTCAGATGCTTCGCGGGTCGCACATAGACCGGCTCCTCCACCGTGAGGCGCACGATCTCTTTGTCGTTCTTGTCAAATCCGATGACCGTGTCGTTGTACATGCTCCAGGGCTTACCGTTGATCTGCGTCTCGAACACCTTCTCGCCCTCGACGATCTTGTAACGGAAGATGATCTTCTGGGTCGAGCGGAAGAGCTGGAGGACGGCCAACAGTTCCCGGCTAGGCGCCATGTACTTCGCCACGGCCTCGTCCGCCCCCGGCCCGAACATTTGCCTGAGATACGCACGAGGCACCCACCGGGGCGGAATGTAGTAGACGTTCGGCTCGGTCCCGAATTGCGGGTAGAGGGGCAGAGCGACTTTTTCTACCTTGACCAGGTAATAGAGAGGGTTAAATCGATCCTCGGCCCAGTCGCCGCTCATCTGGTCGATTCGGGCGAGGCCTTGGAGCCTGATCTTGCCCACGCAGGCGGCCATGCATCGCGCTTCGATCGGCACGCCATCTGGCGTGATGTGCGGATCCTTTCCCTCGATCCTCGGATAGCACGCCACACACTTCTCGCTGACCCGCGTCGTGGCGCGGTACATGGGCTTCTTGTAGGGACATCCCTCAACGCACTTTTTATACCCCCGGCACCGCTGCTGATCGATCAGGACTATGCCATCCTCGGGCCGCTTGTAGATGGCCTTCCTGGGACAGGCGGCGAGACAGCCGGGATAGGTGCAGTGATTGCAAATCCGCTGGAGGTGAAAAAACCAGACCTTGTGTTCCGGCAACGAGACCCCCTCCTTGCTAAATCCCATCCGATCACCTTCGTACGGAGGTGAGGTATCCTCATAAATATTGGGGGCGCGCCATTCCTCGTCGCTCGGGATGTACCCGAGGGCCTGGGTGTGCCCCTCCGGTCCGTAGCGTTTCAGGGCCGCTTCGAATATGGTCATCCCTTGAAAGCTTCCATAGGGCCTCCGCGCCCCGTCGCGCTGCGAGACATCCCAGGCGGCCTCGGTTCCCTCGCGCTCGTGGGCTTCCTCGAGCAGCTTCAAGAGCTTTACATCCCAGAACTGCGGATAGCCCCCGTACGGCTTGTGCTCGACGTTGTTCCACCACAGGTATTCCTGGCCCTTGGAGAAGGTCCAGGTGGACTTGCAGGCCATGGTGCAGGTTTGGCAGCCGATACAGCGATTGGTATTGAAGACCGCGGCGAACTGCCATCGGGGATGTCGCTCCTCGTAGGGGTAATGCATCGTTCGGCCAAGCTGCCAATTGTACACGTTAGGCATCGCCTTCCTCCTCCATAGCCCTCGTTAAGGACTCGCACGAGTCAGTGCTCCCCCTTATGCTCCATCGACGGCGTACCTCGTCGATGAGGGCCTTCACGTAGTCCTCCCCCTTCTGCCGGTAGATCTGATGGGTCCCGTCGTAGAACGGACTTTTGAAGAGATGGAGGAGATGCGCATCGTCGAACCCCATCTTGACAAACTCCTCCACCAGACACTCGGCCATCTCCTCCAAGTCCCCCTCGGGCAGGGCCATGCCGACCAGCTCCATCGGATCGTCATCTTCAAACGGCTTTTTCACCATTGCTCGCTTCCCGCTGGCCGCTTAGCCCGAAGTTTTCTTGATCTGGATGATCTGCCCTGCCATGTAGCGCTTCATGAACTCGTTCTCGTTTCCGGGGGTGTACCCCGTCCGGGCCGGCTCCCAGATTCCTCTGCCGCCGAGCCCGCCGTCCTCGGCCTTGGTGACCTTGACCAGCGTCTCCTTGGGGACGGTGTTGAGGGCGTGGTTGTCGGCCTCCCCTCCAAAGATAAAGCTCATGCCCGCCTTGGCCTTGTGGAACAGCGTGTCGGTCTGGTGCATGGGCATATGCCAGTTGCGGGTGAGGGAGTGCTGGGAGCCGTAACGGAGGTTCGCTTGGTAGCCGGTCTCGGAAAGGGCCAGGCCGTCAGGCCGGGTCTCGTGCGCCTTGACGGTCCGCTCGGTTGCGATGTAGGGAGCATGCTTCATCATTACAATCTGGTAAGGATATGCCGGGTTATACTTGACTCGGACCATGCACCGGCTCACCCGGTAAAAGGGATCGTTGGGCTTCCAGCCGATGTAGGGTCGGTCCGCCGGGTTGGCGTCCAGGTAGACGTAGTCACCATCGTTGATCCCGAGATCCTTTGCCGCCTGCGGGTTCACATGCAGTTGGTGTTCACCCAACCCGGGCATCCGCTTGTCCATGCGGTAGGCATCCCCGAAGTTCGAGTCCCAGATCTGGTTCCAGTCGCACACCGACCACTGGGAGTGGACCCGGTGGCGGGTTTTGGGAGTGAGGAGAAAGAACCGATAGCCCTTCTTCCAGAGGGGGTTCGTGGTCAGCTTGGCCTCGGCCCACCCCATTTTGACGTTTCTGACCGTCCGCTCGTCCCAGTGCATCGCGTCCCGCGGGATGCCGTAGTCCTCGGGACGGATATACGGGTTGGTGGTGATAATGACATTGGGGAGGTACGGCGTCGCCTCGGGTCCTTCCCGCTGGACGATGAAGTTTTCGCCGTACTCGATGGCGTCGGGGATGTCGCAATAGGCGTGGAGCCTCCCCGTGTCGGTGTAGAAGGGGACGTTGTCGTGGACCTGCTCCCAGAAAGGAACCCTCGGGTACGTGCGAAAGAGCATCAGGCATGCGCCCGGCTCCCCGTACTTACCGGCCATGATATCGTCAACCCGATAGCCCTGTGTGGTGGTGCAGGTGTCGAGAAGCTTTTGGATGTAGACCTCCGGTCTCCCTTCAAGGGCGAACCGCCAGTATGTCGCAAAACGGTCGTCGTTTAGGATCTTCCCCAACCGCTGGGCGAGTTCTGCCAGGATGACCACATCGTCCTTGCTGTCGTAGAGGGGCTTGATCCCTCCCTTCCAGATCTGCAGGAAAGGATTGGAGCACGACGCAGTCACCTCGAGGGTCTGGAACTCCATCCAGGAGTTGGCGGGTAGGGCGAAGTCGGCATATTCGATGGATGCGGTCATCTCGATGTCCACGGAAATGATCAGCTCCACCCGGGGATTGACATTCTTCAGCATGTCGTAGACATGCTTGGCGTTATTGATCAGGTTGACGTTGTTGAAGAACATCACCTTGGTGGGGGTGGGCATGTGGGTCAGGCCGGTGAAGACCTTTCGGCCAAATTTGGGGGTGTTGACGATGAGCGGGAGATCCCCATGGTTCCAGTAGGCGGGCTCCTCGTCCTTGGTATGCTTTCCGACCTTGCCCGCCTTGCCAGAGGCGCTCGGATCGAGGTTGGGGTGGAATGGATCCTCTGCCACCCACCCCTTGAACCCGGCTCCGGTCCAGGGAGAGCCCTGGAAGAGAGCGGCCTTATAGTTGCCCGCCCAGGTGTGAGAGCCCGCCCCCGGAATCCCGATGTTCCCGGTGAGCATCAAGGGAAGGTAGAAGGCCCGGTTTGACAGAGTGGCGTGAAACCAATGGTTGATGCCCTCGCCGATGTGGATAGCCACGGGTTTGATGGTGGCTATATCCTGGGCGAGCCGATGGATCAGCTCCTTCGGCGCATGGGTGATCTCGTGGACCGTGTCGAGATCGTAATCCTTGACGTGGATCTTGTACATGGTCCACAGCGTCATCGCCTCGATTTCGGTTCCATCCACAAGCTTCACCTTTCCTGACCATTCAAGGATCGGGTCAATCCCCTTCTCGGCAAGTTTCTCTCCCACGTCATCTCTGGTGAGCGGCTTGAAGCTTTGGCTCTTGGCATCGAAGACAACATAGTCCCCGAGCTGCTCGTATTGCTCTTTCGTGAGACCCTGGATCGAGAAGCTTGGTCCGTCCTCAGTAAGTCCTCCGCGATATTCCGAAAAGACCTCGTGGGCCTTTAGCCGTGTGAGGGTGTCTGTCCGGATCAGCAGCGGAAAGTCGGTGAATCGTTTCACGAAAGCTGCGTCGTAACGCCGTTCTTCCATGAGAATTTTGGTGATCCCCAGGAAGAGAGCTGTGTCGGTATTGGGGCGGATAGGGATCCAGTAGTCGGCCTTGGCCGCTGGCGGGCTGTATTCCGGGGTAATCGTCACGATCTTTGCCCCCCGCTCCATCAACTCGTTGAAGAAGTGGGATTCGGGCATCTTGTTCTCGACCAGGTTCTTTCCGCACTGGATGTGAAGCTTTGAAAAGCGGAGATCGTTAAAGTCTACATCCGAGGTCTGAAGCCCGTGGACGAAGGGATGGCCTGGGGCCTGGTCGCCGTGCCAGGTATAATTGGACCAGGTCCGGCCACCAAGCGCCTGATCCGGTCCGACCCCGCGAACATGGACGTCCAGCAGGGCCAGCGCGTTGGCAAAGCGGTACATCCCGTACTTCCCGATTACACCCAAAAGGCCCATGCCCCCGCGGCACTTGAAGGTCCTCGTCCCCGCCTCGTGCATTTCCTGGATCATTTCCTCCGGGTATCCCTGCTCCCGAAGGCGACGTACCCCCTGTTCGCCGCTATACCGCTTTGCGATTTGGATCATCCCGCGGGCGATATAGGAATATGCCTCGTCCCATGAGATGCGCATCAGCTCATCCGTGCCCCGGCTGTCGAACTTGTACTTGGATTTGTTTGCAGGCGTCAGCTCGGGGAAGCCGTCATTCGCCCACGCCTTCCAGCCCTTACGGATCAGCGGGTATTTGACCCGGTAGGGACCGTAGACCCTTCGGTGGAGGGTATAGCCCTTAAGGCATCCGCGGGGGTTCCAGTGGGCCGTAGCGGTATTCCCATACAGGTCAGCGTACTTCTCAACGTCATAGTTCTGCTCGATCCGCATCACCACGCCGTTTCGGACATATGCTCTCAACCGGCAGGCGTGCGTGTCGTTGGGCGAGCAGACAAAGGTAAAAGTGCGATCGTAGCGGTACTGGTCTCGGTAGATCCGTTCCCACCCTCGCTCCGGGTACTCCGAGAGCGGATTGCCCACTTCGACCGCGGGCTGAAGCAATCGGAGACCGAAGGCGTCATCGACGAAAAGGACGGTGGCGCCGGTCGCCGCCGCCTTCAGGAAGGTCCTCCGGGTGATCTCCATTAGTCATCCCCCTTTCTGTGGGATCTCATTCTCGCCATCCTGTACCGTCTCATAACGTCTCTTGCGTAACGGTGTACGCTTCCAGGCATCGCTCGCATGCTCCGAGTCCCGACCGCCATCCCGGAAAGTCACGTTGGATCTCACGCGCCAGCGGTACCGGGATCTCTTCTGTCCCTTGCCGGAGAGAGCGGGATGGGAAGCGACAGAGCGGGCAGCGAGAGCCCGGAAGGAAACGAATCGTACCATCCCAGGATTCGAAGAGCACCTGGCCCGGATGAGTGGCCATCTTCATCAGTTGTGTGTGCGACGGTCGTGGCGATTCCCAGAGTCGCTCGAAGGTCCTCTCCAGAAGCGGAGGGGGGACTCCCCGGTACTGGGCCTCGAATTCGATTCGGCGTTGTTCCTTGTCAGCTGCCGTCTCACGTCCGGCTCGCAGCAACCGGCTGTCGATGGTGATGTCCCACAGCAAGCGGTAGCGATCTCGGATGAGGGGTTCCTCTGTAAGTAGGATCCCAGCGATCTGCTCGGTGTAGCGGTAGTCGAAGATCGGGTCCAGCATATCTGCAATGTGGGTCAGTTCATGGCGTAGCAGGCGCTGCAGGGATGGGGGATCAAGAAAGCGTCGAGGTAGAAGGCGGAAGATAGCCGCCGTCCGCTCTGGAAAATTGACGTCGGCTCCTTCGTCCCGAGAAGCCGGGGCCTGGACGACCCATAGCATCTCGATACGCTCTTGAAGATGGGGAAACTCCGTGAGTACGGCTTCGAAAGGTGTCGCAAGATTCCACCGGCGGAAGAGACGTTGGTGGATCTGACGGAAGGCGTCCTCGCGGGCGGTTGGGGCGTGGTGGTATGCGGCGTCGGTCTGGGCATGGTACTCGCGGGTGAAGCGCAGATCGCCGCTCGCCTCGCGTTCCTGAATCAGGGACGAAAGGACCGCATCAAGGAAGGCAGGCTCATATCGAATCTGCATCTGTCCCTCCATCCTGGGCCAGACCAGCGAGGGTTACGCCCTCGAGGAAGTCGGTGAGTTGGGGCTTAATTTCCCGCCAGCCCGCGTGAAGTAGGCAGGGGTTGCTGTCCCCACATCTGCGTCCCCAGAAAAGGCACCGTTGAAAGAGGTCCGCCCCCTCGATCGCCTCGAGCAGCTCTCGAAGCCGGACTTCCGCGGGCTCGCGAGCCAGGCAGTATCCCCGCCGTCGACCACGGAACGATTCGACCAAGCCGTGGCGAACCAATTTTTGAAATGTCTTGGCCAGGAAGCCGACCGGCAGATCGTTGGCCTCGGCGATCTGATTCAGCGTGAGGACAGTCGCCGGCGGCTGCTGGGCCAGGTAGATCATTGCTTTCAGTCCGTACTCGCTTTCGCGGCTCAGGTGCATATCTTAAAGGACCTTTCGGCTCTTTTGAGTCCGATGCCGACAACATAGGACGGCGTCGATCGCACGTCAATGACGGGGGTCTTAAAAAAACATGATTATGATCATGTTGCAGGCCTTAGTGGTATGCTCCGACGTTGATTTCGATGAGGATCACTCGCGAAAGTGTGCTGAGGTTTATTGAGTGATCACGGGCGAAGCGACGTACCATCGGGAGAGTGGGTTTTATGAGAAATATGGTAGGAGGTTGCCACCTGACGAATTGGCCGACAGGTTAGGACTTTGGTCAGAACTGGGCCCGGATTCCGCCGTGGATGAGGCGCGGCGCGCCGATGGTAACGATGCCGTCGGCCGTCTTACCGGCCTCGTAGGTTTTGTCAAAGAGGTTCTCGACGCCGAAGAAGGCCTCCCACCCTTTCATGATTTGGCGAGAGAGCTGAAGGTTGACGACGAAGAAGTCGTCGAGCGTGATCGAATTCAGGTCATCCTCGAATTGCTCTCCCACGTACCGCCCCTCGATAGTGGCATTGAGGATGTCCGGGTTGCTGTAGCTCAGTATCAACGTGAACCGGTGCTCGGGAACCTGGGCGATCTGGTTCCCCTCGAGCACCGGCTGGTTCGGGGCGCTTAAGACTTCGGTTTCGTTGAAGAGATAGCTCCCCGACATGACCCACGAGGCATTTGGGCGGTACTCCAACTCGACCTCGATTCCCCTGATCCTGCTCCTCTCCAGATTCTGTCGCT
>JBFHXD010000091.1:0-9744 GCA_041599135.1 Methylomirabilales bacterium (SeqCode)
ATCGTGCATGCCAACTCTGATCTCACCTTTCGGTGGAGGGAAGTTCTCGTCAGCCGAGTCGAGCCGACCTATCGCGAGCTCCACCTGCTCGATTATCGAACAGGCCTCACCCCGACGGGCTTTCAGGTTCTTGGCTGGGTGAACCTCAGGCAGTACAAGGTTGGAGACCACCTCTTAGCCCGCGTCGGTGTAAATAACACGCTGATCGTTTACATCCGCAAATTGCCTCCCCCGACAGGTGATAAGCATTACGAAGAGGCACTCCAGCATCTTCTCGCCGAAAAAGAAGGTCAAACCCCCTAGGATTGTAACCGTCCTTAGCTCGACCCAGTTCCTTCGGAGTTTACGAAGATCGCCTCCTCGAGTTTGTGGACGAATTGGATCTCGCGTTTCATTGTATGAAACGCCAGACGGTTTTCGAGCAACATCAGGAGACTGGCGGCAAGAAACAGCAAGATGCCAATGATAGCAAGAACCACGGGCAGGAACGCTACCGGATTCCCCAGCAAGAAATCAATACCAACCGCAATGCTGGTCGCTACAAAGAAACCCACCGTGGCATATAACAGGCTTAGCGCAATCAGGATCATCTTGCCACGCCGTTCGTAATACTGAAATTCCAGGCCAATCTCTCGCCGGCGCTCTACCGGGTGGTCTGTACATTTTTCCAAACGAATATCCTCAGCCATCTGGGCGAGGGCGCGCACCCGATCCACGACACGTGACAGCCGCATGTGACAGCCCGTGATGAGGTTCGCACATGCTAACAGCACGATGGCCGGCGTGATCAGGGCGGTGAGAAACGCCAACGCGATCGTTCCCATCGTCAGGTCTTGCATCTCCATTCCTTATCTCATTGCCACCGGATTTGCTTTACTGCTGAGTTTTTAGCAACATACCTGAACTGCCGGGAGGGGTCAATGTTTCCAATAGTCCTGCGGACGAGGCAATCGCTGTACACGCGCGGGAGAAAGACCTTGACAAGGCGGAACCGGCTTCAGTAAGAAGGAATCAATCACACTCTGCGTCCTCTCCAACCAGGATTTTTCTTTCCCATCGCGCCCACCGGGTTTCCCGGAGGGGGTCAGGCCATGCCCAAGGCCCTGAAGATTATCCCTGAAAAATGTACCGGGTGTATGCAGTGCGAACTGGCCTGTTCTTGGGTGCAGACTGGGACCTTCCGCCCGTCTCGCTCGGTGATTCGGGTCAACGTCTTTGATGAGCAGGCGAGCTATGCCCCGTATACCTGCTTTCAGTGTGAAGAGGCCTGGTGCATGACCGCCTGCCCGGTCAACGCGATTGCCATCAATGCCGACACAGGCGCCAAGGTGGTCCTCGAAAAAATCTGCGTGGGGTGTAGCCTCTGTGTGATCGCCTGTCCATTCGGAACCGTCTTCTGGAACCCCGATACCCACAAGGCCTTCAAGTGCAACCTGTGCGACGGCGACCCGGCCTGCGCCAAGGCCTGCCCGACCGGGGCCATCGAGTTTGCCGAGGTGACCACCGCCGATTGGGTGGGCCCCTGGGCAGAGAAACTCAACGCCGGATATCTCGAGGCTCTACAAGGAGGTGGGCTGTGATGTACGGCTGGACCGGGACCATCCTTCGGGTTGATCTGACCCGTGGCAAGATCACGAAAGAACCGCTGAGCCAGGACTGGGCCCGCGACTACATCGGTGGGCGCGGATTGGGGGCCAAATACCTGTATGAGGAAATGGATCCAACGGTGGATCCGCTTGGCCCCGACAATAAGTTGATCTTTGCTACCGGTCCTCTCACCGGGACCAATGCCTCCTGTGGGGCCCGGTATATGGTGGTCACAAAAGGCGCCCTGACGAACGCGATCACCACTTCCAATTCGGGAGGTCACTGGGGACCGGAGCTCAAGTTTGCCGGCTACGACATGGTTATTATCGAAGGACGAGCCAAACGACCCTGCTATCTCTGGATCTATGATGACCATGTCGAGATTCGACCGGCGGATCAGCTCTGGGGCAAGACTGTTTGGGAGACGGAGGACCTGATCCGAGAGGAGATGGGCATTCCGGATGCCATCGTGGCCTGCATCGGTCCTGCCGGCGAGAAGCTGGTCAAGTTTGCCTGCATTATGAATGACAAACACCGAGCTGCGGGCCGGTCCGGCGTCGGCGCGGTCATGGGGTCCAAAAATCTCAAGGCCATCGCCGTACGCGGAACCAAGGGAGTCCAGATCGCCGACCCCAACGCCTTTATGAAGGCGATGTGGGCCTCCAAGGCCAAGCTGCAGGCCTCACCGGTTACGGGCAAGGGTCTTGGCACCTACGGGACCGCGGTCCTCGTGAACGTCATTAACGAGCACGGGGCCTGGCCCACCAATAACCACCAGCTCACGCAACTCCAAGGGGCCGAGAACGTGAGTGGCGAGACCCTCACCGAGACCCGCCTCGTGGCGAACAAGGCCTGCTTTGCCTGTACGATCGCCTGTGGGCGCGTTTCTCAGCTTCCCGAGGAGGCAGCGGGCAAATTCATGGTAACGACTCATCCCCGAAACTGGCGGATCGCAGCCGAGGGACCAGAATTTGAAACCATCTGGGGCCTCGGTGCGGCATGCGGGGTAAACGACCTGGACGCTATTATCAAAGCCAACTTCCTCTGTAATGATTTGGGGATGGATCCCATCTCTATGGGGGCAACACTGGCCGCCGCCATGGAGCTGTATGAAAAGGATTATGTCCGTCAAGACCAGACCGAGATGCCTCTTAACTTTGGCAGCGGCGAGGCACTTGTGGCCATGGTAGAGAAGACGGCCTATCGCGAGGGATTTGGCCAGGAACTGGCCGAAGGTTCCAAGCGCCTCTGCGAGAAGTTCGGTGCCCCGCAGTTCTCGATGTCGGTAAAGGGCCAGGAATTTCCCGCGTACGACAGCCGGGCGATCCAGGGAATGGGCCTCGGCTATGCCACCTCGAATCGCGGTGCCTGTCATCTGAAATCCTATACGGTCGCCACCGAAATCCTCGGTCACCCCCAGAAGATGGACCCTAAGACGATCGAGGGGAAGGCAGAGGTAACCAAGATTATGCAAGATGCCACGGCCTTCGTTGATGCCACGGGATTATGTCTGTTCCTCACGTTCGGGAACGAACTCGAGGAAATGCTTCACCAGCTTTCGGCCGCGACTGGCATCCCGTACACCATGGAGAGCATCCTCAAGGTGGGAGAGCGGATCTGGAACCTCGAGCGGATCTGGAACCACAAGGCTGGCTTCACTGGGAAAGACGATACCCTCCCCAAGCGGATCCTGCACGAGGGAATCCCCAGTGGACCCACCAAGGGCCAGGTGAATCGTCTCCCTGAAATGCTCCCCGAGTACTACCAGTTGCGTGGATGGACGCCTGACGGCCAACCCACTAAGCAGAAGTTGAGTGAGTTGGGCCTCCTCTAGGCGCCTGTGGCGCCCGGGACATGGTTCAGCATTGAGGATTGAGGACTAAACTGGAGCGTAGCGGCTATGCAACACGTGATCATCGGAGGCGGACCGGCCGGGATGTACGCCCTCGATACCATTCGCAAACTGGACGAGAACGCGTCCATCACATTGATCTCCGACGAGCCAGCTTACTCCCGTATGGCCCTCCCCTACTACTTGTCCCGGGAAATCCCCGAAGAGCATGTCTTGCTCGGCGACGAGAGCTTCTTCCAGGAGATGCGGGTGGACGCTCACTTAACCAAGCGGGTAACTGCAATCGATCCCGAGCAAAAGGGGTTAACCCTGGATGACGCCAGCACGCTGAACTTCGATATGCTCTTGATCGCCACCGGTTCGTCCCCCACCCGGCCAGGGATCCCGGGAGTGGGCGGTCCCAAGGTCACCACCCTCTGGAACCTCCAAGAGTCCCGAGACGTTGTCAAGCAGGCCAGGGACGGGACTAACGTGGTCTTCATCGGGGCAGGATTCATCGGTTTCATCGTGCTCAACGCGTTGTACAAGATCGGATGCCAGCTTTCGGTGATAGAGATCCAAGAGCAGATCCTTCCCCGAATGCTCGACAGGTCCTCGGGCAGTCTTGCTGAGCGGTGGTTGACCGACAAAGGCATCGCTGTGTACACCGGGGCCACTGTCACAGAGATTAGCGATCTCAGCGATCATCGCAAAGCTGTCCGGCTGAGTGATGGACGGAGTCTCACCGCAGATTTGGTAATCATCTCCACCGGTGTTCGGCCAAATACGGATCTCGTGCAGGGCTCTGGGATCGAGGTGAAAGAAGGGATTCTTGTCAACGATCGACTCCAAACGAACTTCCCCTTCATTTATGCGGGAGGAGATGTGGCCCAGGGGCCAGATCTATCCACTGGCCGTCAGGCGATCCATGCTATCCAGCCGACCTCCGTCGACCACGGCCGGGTGGCCGGCGCTAACATGGTCGGTCAAACGGTCCGCTACCCGGGCAGCCTCATCATGAACGTGCTGGATGTTGCGGGGCTTCACTGTAGTAGCTTCGGACTCTGGCAGGACGATGGACGGGAAGCCTTGGTACTTCAGAATCCAAACCGACCCATCTACCGAAAGGTCGTCTGGGAGGATGACCGCATCGTAGGCGCGATCTTCATTGGTCCGGCGGAAGATACCGCGATGCTGACCGATCTGGGGATGGTCAAGGGACTTATCCAGACGAAGGCGAGCCTCGGCGCATGGAAAGGGCATCTGAAGAAATATCCACTGGATATTCGACGCCCCTATGTGGCCAGTCGGGTGGCGGAACAGCTTCTACGGTCCACCAGCTTGGGAAGGCCATCGACTGATCTCAGGTTCCGTTATCTCGGACTCAAGCCCGAGACTCGACCCACCGAGGCTCATCACGCGATGATTAGCACCCGACCCGACGTCGAACGACTGTAGTCCAATGTCCGAAGTCCGCAGTGCGATGTCCGGAGTCAAAGGGGCGAGGAGGGGGTTCCTTCCGAGGCAGGCACCACCTGGCTTGCGTCGGCCGGGGTCCCGCAGCCGGAGCGACGCGCAGGCTGGGGTGGCCCGGCTATAGGAATGACACGGCCTAATCGTGCGTAAGGTTGCCTCTGCGCATCAAATCCATGGAGAATGTGGGGCCGCCGAGGAAGGTACCTCCGAGCCTTTGAGGACCCGAGGATGAAGATCGAAATTAAGTTGTTTGCGACCTTGAAAAAGCTTCTCCCACCGCACGCTCAGGGGAGCACGGCCACCATCGAGGTCGAGGACGGCCTTACGGTAGCCGGACTGATTGATCAGCTCCAGATTCCGAAGGAGATGGCTCAACTCGTGCTGATCAACGGGATCAATATCGAAGGGGAGTATTCGAGAACCCTCCAGGAGAGAGATACCGTAAGCGTCTTTCCTCCCGTCGCCGGCGGCATCGACGCCGCCAATACTTCCATGGCGGTCCGTCCTATCTATCGGTAGGGAGGGCTAGGAAGAGCCCGGAGGCCGCCTGACCTCCCTCCACACTTCCTGCGAAGGCCACGGTGCCGTCAGGGCCGACTTCAGGGGAGGACACGTTTGTAAAGCGTCCCCCCAGCGGCGTCGAATCTCCCACGCGGACTACTGGCGTCACCTTTCCTTTCTGAGCCAGGAAGATTCCGGCGCTCGCCTCTCCCTCGGCAATTGATGCCTGAAAAGCTGCTATTCCGCTGTGGTTGAAAGAGTAACTCAGCCCGATAAAAGAGAGCCGTCCCCCACCCGGGAGAGGATCCCCTCTCGCCGCCAGCCTCGTAATAGCACCGTTCGACGACAGAAAGAGACCGGCGGGAACTTTGGCTCCTTCCAGGGAGGCCCAAAAGAGGATATCGCCGTTATCGTTCAGTACAGGGAGCGCAAGATCCTTGAACGTCCCTCCGATAGGAGACGGGTCTCCCGCCGCCACCACCCCCCGCACGCCCGACTTCGAGCCAATAAAGATCCCCGAAGCAGCCCTTCCGCCGAAAACGGTCCCTTCAAAGGCTATCTCTCCCCTTGAGTTCACCGAGGGGTTGGTGAATTCCCCGAACTGACCTCCGACCGGTGCCGGGTCCCCGGTCCGCACCACCTTTTGGATCCGACCGTCCGAGGCAAGCAAGAGGGCCCGTGGGGCCTTGCCGGGTTCCACCCGCGCCACAAAGGCAACGGCGTCACCATTATTGAGCGCGAAGTGACTGATCTCTCGCACAACGCCTCCACCAGGGACAGGATCGTTGACGGCCACCACCTTTTTCAAATTGGATCCTCCCGTGAAGTAGATGGCCTGAGGAACTCCGCCCACCGTTGACCCAAGGAAAGCCACCGTCCCCCGGAGATTTAAGGCCATCGAGCTCAGGTCGATGAAGGTCCCCCCGAGAGGAGATGGGTCGCCTGTGGCAACTATCCGGGAAAGGACAGAGCCTCGCGCCATATAGATTCCATGAAAGGGTTCGTCCTTCTTTACCAAGGCATCGAAGAGGATTGCCCCAGTGTTCGCCACGGGATCAAACTGGGTAAAGGTTCCTCCCTGAGGTGCGTTGTCTCCCTCTGCCACCAATTTTCGGATCGTAAATGAGCCACCTTGCGCCGATCCCGAGCAAAAAAGGAACAGAATGGGGAAACAGACAAAGACACGCAGCACTCTCACTAAGTTAGCCTCCACATTGGCTTTCAGTGGGGCTTTCGACGCCGGGCCATTCGGATTGCTAATCGGACCGCCTCGAGGAGACTTCGGGGACTGGCCGTCCCCTTTCCGGCGATGTCAAAGGCGGTCCCATGATCGACCGACGTTCGGATGATCGGCAGACCGACGGTCACATTCACTGCTCGACCGAAACCGGAGAGCTTGACCGGGATATGCCCCTGATCGTGATACATGGCCACGATAAAATCGAACTCGCCTCGGGACGCCTGGTAAAAGAGGGTGTCGGGAGGTAGGGGACCTAGGACATCGATTCCCTCGGTCCGAGCCGCAGCCACCGCTGGAGCGATTTCTTCGCGTTCTTCCCGACCGAAGAGCCCTTGCTCCCCTGCATGGGGATTGAGCCCGGCCACAGCGATCCGTGGCCTCTTCAGACCCCATACATCTCGTACGCCATGCGCCAGCCGGATAACTTGCAGCACGCGCTCTCTTTTCACCCAATTACACGCATCACGGAGGGGAACATGGGTCGAGACGTGAAGCACGCGAAATCTCCCCGCGACCAGCATCAGGGCATAATGCGGGCTTCCCGTCCGCTCGGCGAAGATCTCCGTATGACCGGCAAAACCATAGCCAGCGAGGTGCATCGCCTTCTTATTCAGGGGCGCCGTGACCACTGCATCCAGCTCCCCCGTCCGGGCAAGATCTATCGCCCTCAAGACGTACTCAACAGCCGCGCGCCCGCCTTCGGCGGAGAGGGTGCCCGGGACGCACGTCTCGGGGTCGGCATTCCGGAGATCCAACACCTCCACGTCCCCGAATCGTCCTTTGGCCTTGACCGGCGATTCGATTCGCCGAATGCGCACCGAAGCGCCCACATACCCCATGGCTCGACCGAGGAGGGCGCCATCGCCAATGACTATTGGAAAGGCCTGCCGATAGATCCCCTGACGAGAGAGGGCTTTCAGTATGATCTCGGGCCCGATCCCGGCTGGATCGCCCATCGTGATACCGATGCACGGTTTCGTCCTCTTTTTCCCCACCAACGCCTCCTTGCGGCGGGATCATAGCACACGTCTGCGGGCCAGGCGAAGGGCGGCCGGTCCGGGTTCGATGACCGACCACCGACGGCCGTGAAAGGGCATACCGGTTCAGGGGTCAGGGTTGGTGGTTTGGTCCTTGAACCAGGTGGGGAAACCGTGTATGGTCGCGAGGATGAAGGCCTAGGGGCCCTGGGGTCAAAAGAAGGTATGGGGAGGCGTGTTGGGATGCCAGTCCAATCCGAAGTGTACCTCTGTGACATCTGCGGGGGCGAGATGCAAGATACTCACTGCAAGCTTATGTGCCCCCGCTGCGGCTATATGCGAGATTGTTCCGACCCATAATCGATGACCGTAAAGGACCGACAAGCCCTTTCGGTCGTCCGTCGTCGGTGGTCGGTGGACGAGGATCATGGCGATTTCCGAACGACTGGCTCGCTTTATTGACGATATTTCCATCGACAAGTTGCGGCCAGACGTGATCGAGATTACCAAGCTGTGCGTTCTCGATTGGCTGGGCTCTGCCATCGCGGGATCGACGACCCGACCCATCCAAATGTTTGTCCAGGTGGCCACGGACCTCGGGGGAAAGCCGCAGGCCACGATGATCCCGAATGGAACGAAGACCTCATGTCATCTCGCTGCGCTGGTCAACGCTGCCTCCTCACACGTGTTGGAGATGGACGACCTCCATAAGCCGTCAGTGCTCCATCCGGCAGCGACCGTCATCCCCGCGGGGCTTGCCGTGGCCGAGCGAGATGGGATTGCGGGCGGGGATCTCTTGACTGCGATCGCCGCCGGGTATGAGGTGGCCATTCGGGCCGGTGAAGCACTCGGACCGAGCCACTACGATTTCTGGCACACGACTTCGACCTGTGGGGTTTTCGGGGCCGCGACAGCCGTCGGCAAGGTCCTTCGCCTAGCACCCGAGCAGATGGTGTGGGCCTTGGGGACCGCAGGAACCCAGTCTGCCGGACTGTGGGAATTTCTCGTTGATGGGGCCATGTCCAAACAACTTCATCCGGCCATGGCGGCGGCGGATGGGCTTCTCGCTGCCCTGCTCGCCCAACAGGGATTTACCGGGGCTATGAAAATTTTCGAGGGAGAGAAGGGGCTGGCCCGGGCCACATCGGCGGCCCCGGACCTGAAACGGCTGACCGACGGGCTTTCCGATCATCCCCTCCGGATCCTCGAAAATTCGTTTAAAGCACACGCCGCCTGCTACCACATCCACTCGACGATTGACGCCGTCCTGGCTCTGCAGAGGGAGCACCACCTCACTCCAGCCAAGATTAAAAAGATCCACGTCCGCCTCTACTCCGCTGCCCTCGATCTCCTGGAGCAGGTGAAACCAGTCAGTCCGTATGCGGCCAAATTCAGCATCCCTTATTGCATCGCCACCGCTCTGTTGCAGCGCCGGGTGGCGCTGGATGACTTTCACGAGGAGGGGATCAAGGATGAGGCCGCTCGGCAGCTCATGTCTATTATAGAGCTTCAACGAGACGCGGAACTCGACCAGGCCTATCCCGACAGGTGGCCGGCGGTAATGACGATCGAGACGGTCAGCGGAAAACGACATGCGATCAGAATCGACTACCCGAAGGGCGATCCCAACAACCCGATCAGCCGTGAGGAGCTTATCGAGAAATTCCACACCCTCACCGGCCATATCATTCCCGAAACGGTTCGGCATCTGCTGATCAAGCGGTGCCTCACCCTTGACACCCTCCCGAATGTCCAGATCCTCCTCGAGGGTCTCAATCCGATCACCGACGACCGATGACCGACGACCTCAAAACCGGTAGGCGACGACATATGGCCCGACTAAGAAGGTCCTCGGTTAACGGTGGTCGGTCATCGAAGCGTGAACAGGCGGCGAGGGGAGCGAGGTCTGAGGAAGGCGGAAACTGGCTTGCGGCCGGCCGGGGTCCCGCCGCCGGAGCGAAGCGCAGGTGGGGGTGGCCGTCCTGCTGCCTCAGCGCAGATTTACGTGCGTAACGCTAATCTTCCATCGTTCTTACCCGTAGAATTTTCCGCCGACGAGGGCCGCTATCCCGAGCCGCATAGACTCGAGTGTTCCTCTCACCTCCGCGTCATATTTTACGGGGGATTACGAC
>JBFHXD010000092.1:0-9740 GCA_041599135.1 Methylomirabilales bacterium (SeqCode)
ATCATCACAACATTCGGAAAGTGGCAGCCGTAACAGACAGCGGCTTTCTGTCGATTTTGCCGCGCATTGCCAATCACTTTGTTCACGCTGATGTAAGGCACTTTGATTATCGCGACAAAGAACGAGCACTAAACTGGCTTAAGAGTCGCAATAGTTGATTGTATAGTATTCGCCATGAGCGCGGTCTTACATTCGCTTGCAGCCGACGCCCTAAGCGTGCGCCTGAAGCGCGCCATGAGGCGCTATGCTGTTGACAATCAGATCATGAAGGGGAGTGAGAGAAACAAATGACAAGACATATTTTGTATAGGTGAGGGAGACCGGATATGCTAGTTTCTGCCTGACGTTGAGATGGCGTTCGGTCGTGGGAAGCGAGTGGAGGAGCGTCGGATGCGGCTGTTGGTGAGTGTCGTGGACGCGCAGGAGGCAGAGGAGGCGGTGCTGGGGGGAGCGGGGATCATTGATGTCAAAAACCCCCGCGAAGGATCCCTGGGGGCGCAGCCACCCGGAAAGATCGCGGAGATTGTTTCGGTTATTCCTTCCGGGGTCGAGATCAGTGCGGCCATCGGCGACGTTCCCAACCTCCCTGGAACGGCGGCCTTGGCAGCAGCCGGGGCAGCCCAATGCGGCGTGAACTACGTGAAGGTGGGACTCCTTCATCTGACGCCTGCAACCGATGCCATGGACCTGCTCACCGAAGTGCGCTTGGCGGTGAGGGCTTGCAATCCAATGGCTCGGGTGATCGCCTGCACCTATGCAGATATGATTTCGGGTAGTTGTCTTCAGCCTGCCGAACTACCTGGTGTGGCGGCTGCAGCGGGCGTGGACGGATGCATGATCGACACTTCCCGCAAGGACGGAAAGAGCCTCCGAACCTATATGGCGACCGAGGAACTGCAGCTTTTCGTCTTCACCTGTCGGCAGGCCTCGCTCTTCTGCGGACTCGCCGGATCCCTGCAAGGCGCCGATTTTGAATGGGTCCGCGGGCTGGCCCCCGACGTCGTAGGGGTCCGTGGCGCGGCGTGTACTGGGGACCGGCTCAGGGGCCGAATCTCAAGGGATCACGTCGCGAACATTCGAGATGTTCTCCTCGGCGGCTCCGGCCGTCTCGATCTCCGTCCCCACAGTCTTCCCAGATCGTAGCAATGCGACCAGTCGCTCAGGGTAGCGTCCGTTGAGGATCCAGCAGCGCCGAACTCGCGGTACCTCCTTGGCGAAGGCGGCGTCCACACAGGCATATTGCGCCAAGTGGGAGGGGCTGAGGCGCGGAACAAGCACTGCGCTGGACTGTTCACGAGGATCGGCAGTCATGACGCCGTCCACATCCTTGAGGATGGCAAGGATTCTCGCCTCGAAGCGAGCCGCGATATAAGCAGCAATCGTGTCCGAGGTCACGTCCCACGAGTGGGGCAGGGGATCTACCTCCAAGAGCAGGGTGGAAGGCAAGAGGATCGGTAGAGCTCCGTCGTGTATCGCCTCCTCGATCTCTGTCAAGGTCCTTACCGTCCGTGTCGCTTGACCGAGGTCAGCAAGAAGGTAGCCATACTGATCCATCGCGAGGATGGCCATCCAGTGGGATGCTGTTTCCTCGAGCTGAAAGGTTGATGCCTCAGCGCGGACGAGGTCGGCAAACGCACCTCCTCCCGGCACGACTAAAATGCGGTACTCGGAACCGATCGCCTCGAGTGTCTTGAGGAGGGGCGCGAGGATTTCAGGTCGGCTCAAGCTCCCGCCGATTTTGCACACCAGATCAATCCCGGAATTCTGCTTTCCAGTCATCTCGTATTCCCTGCGAGCCACTCTGCCAAGAGGTACGCGGCGCCGATCGGAGGCGTGTGACGGGTTGCCATCTTACCGAGCGGCCTCGCGATGTCCTCCACCGGCCATCCGAGTGCACGGGCTGCGTCGCGCGCCAGAAAGCTCCCGAGACCTGCCGCGATGACTGGGAATACACGCCGTCGGTGGGTTTTCGCGACGCGCGCCATGGCCTCCACGACCTGGGCGCGTTGCTTTTCGTACACAGAACGAGCCATCCGGATCACATCCCGCTCCGAGAGGTTTTCCACGTCGGCACAGACCATGCGGGCAAGGCGTCGCCGGGCGGCTGCCCGGCTCGTTCCCTGCGCGTCAGGAGTTGGGCAGTAGTAGTCACGGGGCTTGAGATATCCGAGAATCCGATAGACATCTCCGCTGATGGAAAAGTATTCGCTTACGACTGGGCAGAGGGTGCGTTGCAACGGAAGCGCCGAGGTGATGGCGCTTACCGGAGTACGGAGCACCCCAGTATAGATGAGCTCTGCGGCCAGGAGGCGCTCCGTGTCGCTCCTTCCCCTGGCAACAACTTGCCCCTTGAGTATTGGAATGATATCTGTCGTCGTGCTTCCGATATCGACTAGCAGACAGGTAGGGCGACGCCTGGCGAGCAGCTTGGCGGTGGCTAACCAATTGGTCGCCGCCAGAGCCAGGGGGTCGTTGACGGGTCGGCGCAGATCCACGAAACCACCACCGGTATCCAGCCCGTATATGGGTACCCCTGGAAAGGCGTGTTGCAGGCATCGGACAATGTACCGGACGCCCTCCTTCTTGCTTGAAAAAACATCAGACAGTTCAGCCGTCATGGTCGCCGCCATCGCATCGGCCGGCCCGAGCCTGGTGGAAATCTTGCGGAGAACCGAAGACAGACGGTCCTTTCCCTTCCAGAACTCGAAGTACTGCTCTACCATCCGGAGGGATCCGATCCGATCTCGTCGATACACCAATCGGGCTGCCTTTGTCGTGACCCCCCCGATGTCCCACCCGACCGTCACAGGCGCGCTGCGTTTCATCTTTTCTCTCTGCTCAGCCGTCGCCTTCGATCTACGAAAAAGCGTACGGGACCCCGAGGTGTGGGCAAGATTGGGAGCTGCCCCAGGGCACTCTGCACGATGGCCTCGGCGAGGTTCGTCGAGAAGGCGCGCCGGAGACCGATATAGGACGTGGTCAGGCGTGGGTTGACCTCGATAAATACGGGTCCGGATCGGGTCAAAACAAGGTCTACACCGAAGTACCCTCGCAGGCCGGGAAGGGCCTGGGGAAGGCCTTTCACCATTGCAAAGGCGGCCGGGCGACTCGAATGCTCGATGTGGACCGTCCCTCCCCGATAGGTGAGACCGTTATGGGTGCTGATGTACTGGGTGTTGAGCGTGATGGGGAGGACAGAGATACCATCGGAGAGACACGAAAGGCTGGCGGGGATGCCGGTGATATAGTCCTGGATCAGGAAGTTTTGATGTCGTGTTGCCCGGCGCAGCCGTCGAAGGGCTGTAGGGACTTCTGCGGAGCGACGGATGATAGAAACGCCTTCACCCCCGGCCCCGTCGACCGGTTTGACCACTGCTGGGTAACCAAAGGTTGCTACGTGTCGGGTCGGCTCGTCGTTGAAAGGGATCGCTTGGGTTCGCGCTGTCGGGAGGCCGCCGGCGCGAAAGCACGAGTGCGTCGTGGTCTTATCTGCTGCTGCCGCCACCGCCTTGGTGGAAGAGCCAAGGAGGCATTTCCCCGCGCTCTCGACGTGGGCAGAGAGGCGCGTCAGGATCCCATCGGTTTCCGGCGCGATGAGCAAGACAGCCTCGGCCCAGTCGAGTAATGTATCGAACACTTCGGTGTATCGGTGCCGATCGACGATCGTAACCGGCAAATCGCCTCGCACCGATGTGCGGAGTCGGCCGTCGAGGGTTGACCGGATTTCGTGGCATTTCAAAACCTGAAAATCCTCAAGGATTGCCTGAAGCATCAAAAGTCCTTCGCGAGCCATACCCTGTGGCAGAGGCTCTCCCCTCAACCCGCCACCGCTCACGTATTCGTGGATAAATATTCTCATGGCCGTGCTAGAATACACCCGCTATGCGCCTGATTCCGGTGCTTGACATTCGACGAGGGACCGCAGTCCATGCCCGGCACGGTGAGCGAAAAGGATACCAGCCGGTGCAAAGTTGCTTGGCCCCCAGCGCGGATCCGCTGGTCCTGCTGGAGCGGCTCCACGCGGCCCTGCCCTGTGACGAGGTCTACGTGGCAGATCTGGATGCCCTTGAACAGACAGGGGATAATGTGGCCCTGTTGAAAGCGCTTACTGGTTGCGTGAGCGGGGTCCAGTTGTTGGTCGATGCGGGGGTCCGTTCTGTGGCGGATGCGCTCCGGTTGCTCGAGATCGGTGTAGGCCGGGTCGTTGTGGCATCCGAGACAAGTGCAGGACCGCACCACGTCGCCGAGATCGGGCGAGAGGTGGGCTTCGACAATGTCCTCTGCAGTCTCGACTTGCGCGCGCGGTCGGTGGTGTGGGGAGATCCGGCAAGCCCCATGAGTACCTCCGACGATGCCCTCGCGTCCTTGGACGCCGCCGGCATCCGGTCCGCGATCATCTTGGAGATGGACCGGATTGGAGCGGAGACAGGCGTCGACAGTCACTTTTTGGCTCCCTTGATCCGGCGGCATCAGAGGATGGAGATCCTGATCGGCGGTGGGGTGCGCGACATTCAGGACCTACGTATTCTTCGGGACATCGGAGCAGCAGGCGCCCTCGTGGCGACCGCTATCCATCGGGGAACGATCTCAGGGGACGACTTGGCGTTGCTGTCGGCAGAAGTCACCCGCGGCCAGGCTCAGGAGGGGTCCTAGTGCCGCACCAACTATTTCTCACTAACACATTTATCTCTGGTGCGGCACTTCCACTAGGGGGGCAGGCCCCCCTTCGGCGCTCGGCACTTGCCTCGCTGAGCACCCCCCAGGCGTAGGGGAGCCTCTCCCCTACAACCCCTCAGTGCCCCTGGCGGAGGCTCGCGGCGTTAAGAAAGAATTAGTAAAAGGGGCACTAGTAACGCTCTTCGTAGACTGCTGCCTGGCCAAACGATTCCTCGACGCCGACACGGATCAGGTCGAGATGCACGGTCCGGAACCGTTGGTTGACCTCGCGCTTGAATTCCTTGCAGATGTACTGAGCGAGCAGTTCCGCGGACGTGTTACGAATGGGGAGCAGCACCACATCCTCCGCGGGAAAGCAATAACGGAGATTTTGGTATCGCGCCTCGGTCGATCCATCGACCTCCTCGATCTTCAGGTCGGGATTGTCCTTGGGCAGCAGCACTCGATGGTCCAGGCGATCACAGATCGCCTTCATGATCGGTTTGACCGCGAGGAAGTCGAGCACGTAATCGTTCTCTTCGAGGGTCCCCGTGAGTTCGACCCAGGTTCGGTAGTTGTGTCCGTGGACCCGCTCACAGCCTCCGGTGTGGAACAGCAGGAAGTGAGCTGCGGCAAAAGTAAAGTTTTCCTTTTCCACTTTGATACTAAAATCCCCCATGGGGCACTTTCCCTCCGGCAAGCGGTGGTCGGGCGGCTACAGTCCGGGGAAACGATAGCACACGCGTTTTGCGTCGGTCAAGACACGGGCTGCACAGGGGCAGGCAAATGAGGGTTCTTATTACCGGCGTCAGTGCGCGGGCAATGGCAGAATCGGCCTGCCGGGCCGAGTGGGCTGAAAAGGTCCTCACGGTCGACTACTTCGGCGACTTGGACCTAAAGCGTTTGTGCGAGAATTACTCGTTGCGGCGAGACGTGCGCACGCGCTATAGCGCGGCCCGCCTCCTCAAAGCGTGCGGGCGATTCCGGTGGGATGCCGTCATCTATACCGCGAATCTCGAAAACTTTCCGGGCGCGGTCGAACGGCTGGCCACGGGGGGGCGCCTGTTAGGCAATCACCCCCGGACGCTGGCTGAAGTGCGGCATCCCAAAAGGTTTCTGCAGTGTCTGGAGCGTGCCGGTGTCACGGTTCCTCAGACCGTGGTGTCCTCCAAGGCTCACGCCCGCTTTGGAGCAATCCTCGAGAAGCCTCGGAAGGGAGGCGGAGGACACGGCATTGCGATGGTATCTCCGGGGAGGCGGACGAGGCGAGGTGCCTACCTCCAGGAATATATCGCGGGTATCCCTTGCAGTGTTGCGTTTGTCGCGGACGGGAGGCGAGCCACGATATTAGGCGTCTCGCAGCAGCTGATCGGGGATGCGGCCTTCGGGGCGCGAGGATTTCGATACTGCGGCAGCTTGCTCGCCAAGGGGTTCCCCGGGCTGTCCAGGTTCGATCGGCTGGTTGGCCACCTTGAGGCGGTCGTTGGACATCTCACATCAGCCTTTCATTTGGTCGGGGTCAACGGGATGGACTTCATCCTCAAGGAGGATGAGATCTATCCGCTCGAACTCAACCCGCGGTATACCGCATCCATGGAGCTCGTCGAGCTCGCGTACGGGCTGAATATCTTTTCAATCCATATGGCAGCGTGCGACGGAGTCCTCGCTGCGTTTGACTTACGGGGTGCACCGGAAGGCTGCTGGGGCAAGGGTATTCTCTTTGCCGAGCAGGACGCCATTACCCCAGCGACGCATGATTGGTGGGATCGCGACATTCGCGATATCCCCTTTTCGGGAGAGCGTATTCGAGCGGGCAGCCCAATCTGCACGATCCTCGTGAGTGGAACCGACCGGGAGACCTGTTATCTGGACCTCCTGAAGAAGGCCGGGGAGCTCAGGGCAGAAGTCTATGCGTAACCTTGCCTAACATCCCTTCCTTCTCCAACAGTAGCAATGCCGTGCTTGACCGTATCTTTGACCCCATGATATAGGTATGCACTTTGTCGGCCCCGCAAGGCCTGTTCGGGTCGCGCTTCCGAGGGAAATCGAATTTGAAGCGGTGTCTCGGTATTTCGGTGGTTATTCTGCTCCTCGTCTCTCCAGCCTGGGGGGAGGAGCAAGAGCCGATCGTCCTGGAGGAAATCCAGGTGACGGCCGGCCGGGGGGAGGAAAGCACTTTTGATGTTTCGACCGGGGTGACGGTTGTCGGTCCCAAGGAAGTTGAGCGCCGGGCTCCCGAGGTTCTTCCCGATCTCTTGCGGGGGGAGGAGGGGGCCTTCGTTCAGCAGACCACTCCTGGGCAGGGCGCTCCCATCCTCCGGGGTCTCGTGGGCTCATCGGTCCTCCACCTGGTTGATGGGATGCGACTGAACAACGCGTTCTTCCGTAATGCCCCCAACCAGTACTTGGCCCTCGTCGACGCCTACAACGTAGAGCGGGTCGAAGTGGTCCGAGGACCCGCATCCACACTATACGGCAGCGATGCGATGGGGGGTGTGGTCCAGGTGATTACCTCGGTTCCCCGGTTCGAGGGCGTGGAGTGGCAGACGGATGGGAGAGTGATTGGGCAGTTCGCCAGCGCAGATCTGTCCGGGCTGGGCAGGTTGTCGCTCAAGACGGGCAAGAAGGGGATCGGGTTTAGCGGCGGCTTCACCTATCAGGATGTGAATGACCGGCGAGTGGGAGGTGGGGAAGTGGTAAAGCCATCGGACTACACGGCCCATGCCGGCGACGCAAAGATGCTGATCACCCCAAGCAAAAACCACGAGGTACTCTTCAACTTCCAGTACCTGGAGCAGCCGAAAACCCCCCGGACCGATGAACTGGTGCCGGGATTCGGCCAAACTGTGCCGAGCTCTGCGGTCTTCTTTTTCGAGCCGAATAACCGGATCTTTGTGCACGGCAGGTACCGGTTCCTCCAACCCCTGTCTTTCGTCGACGTCGCTGAGCTCAACGCAGCATATCAGGAGATTAACGACGACCGGAGGCAACGCGATTTCGGGAGCGTCAATGAAAACCGCGAGCGAAACAGCAGCGAGCTCAAGGGGGTAACGCTCCAGGCAAGCTCCCATTGGGGGGAGCTGATGACCTTTACCTACGGGGGGGAGGCCTACTTCGATAAGATCAACAGTAGCCGCAAGGCGACCAACATCCAAACCGGCACGACCCAGGTGGTATCGCCCCGATTCCCCGACGGCTCTACCATGAACAGCTTCGGGCTTTACGTTCTGGATGAGATCCGCGTGCTCCCCTCGCTGGCTTTCACGCTCGGGGGTCGGTTCAGTCACTTTGATACAAACCTTCCCGCGAGTGGTGGAGTGCAAAGCGTAAGCCAGAGCTTTGACGATCTCACGGGGAACCTCGGCATCGCGTACGATCTGTCGCCAGCGGTCAGGCTCGTGACCAATGTCGGCCGGGGCTTCCGGGCTCCGAATGTCTTTGACCTCGGGACATTGGGCGTGAGGCCCGGGAACCGCTTCAATATCCCGAACTCGGATCTCGAGCCGGAAAAGATCGTCACCGTGGACTGGGGCGTAAAGGTCCAGACCTCCAATTTTCAGGGAGAGGCCTTCGGTTACTATTCGGATTATACGGACAAGATTGAGTCGGTCGCCACGGGCGCTGTCACCTCGGACGGGCGGCAAGTCGTCCAGAACCGGAATCTCAATCGGGTGATCCTTTGGGGGGCCGAAGTGGGTGCTCGCTTTCAGGTGAAGGAAGATCTGGAGCTATCCGGCAGTCTCACGTACACGTGGGGGGAGGAGGAGTCTTCAGATGGGAGCAAGTTTCCAGCAGATAGGATCCCCCCACTGAATGGCCAGGTTGCCCTTCTCTACCGCCCCCGTCCCACATTGTGGATCGAGCCATTCATCCGCTTCGCAGCTACGCAGAACCGGCTCAGCCCTCGGGATAAGACGGATCCCCGTATCGATCCGGACGGGACAGCGGGGTGGGCGACCATCAACGTGAAGCTCGGTTGGGACGCCCATCCGCACTTGGGCCTCCGGTTTGCTCTCGAGAATATCACCGACGCAAACTATCGGGAACACGGCTCGGGGATCGATGCTCCAGGGATTGATGCCATCCTCTCTCTCGAGGGCCGATTCTGATTCCCAAATAGCCTTCCGCATTGTATCCCTTCAGATTCTTACTTTGATCCTATCTCCCTGAAACGTAGCGTGGTTTTGGGCTTGACAGGGGTGAGCCTTTTGGGTAAAAGGGAATCCCCTAAGCGGCCCATCGAGGTCGTTTGGAAAGACGAACGATAAGTAACAGGAAGTACCTGGCAGGAAGTGGAAGTACAAGACCGGGATAGCCCTGGTACGTGGGCAATCCTCGGATACAGATAAAAAAAGGGGGTGCTGAACCTTCAACCGCTCTCGCGGAGTACCGTCCGGAGAGCGTTTTATTTTTGGAACGGGTTTGCCGTCGAACGGAGTGTCGCAGAGGCGGCACTTTCTTGGTAACCGCCGCCACCGTCATTCAACCGCAGCAAGCATCATTTCAGAAAGGGGGAAGGCGATGACATTTACACGGGCACGGGCGCTTTTCATAATGGTCGTGGCTGTATTTTTCCTTGGAAGCTATGTCACTTCCACTGAAGCGGGTACGGTCGAGCTCACCATCGTAAACATCGAGACGCCCCAGGGGGTCAAGGTCTGGGTGCCTGAGTCCGTCTATGCCACGAAAGGGGACACGGTCACCCTGAAGCTCATCAACAAGCTGGATGCGGAGCACGGCTACGAAATCGCCGCCTTCGGGATCAAGGAGGTTGTGCCAGCCAACGGGACGAAGACTGTCTCCTTCAAGGCGGATAAGCGAGGGATCTTCCCGATTACGTGCCACCTTCACGCACCGCATGTCGCCGGACAGCTGGTGGTGCTCAAATAGCGGAGTTGCTCTTCACGCGGAAGACCATCGTTCTGCTCATTGGACTCGGCGTGATCCTCGCCTTGTCCGTACCGATGACGGCCGGATCACGTCCCGAACTTGCGCTTGGGCGGCAGATCTACGAGGATAACTGCGCCATCTGCCACGGCCTCAAGGGAGATGGGCGGGGCGAGGCGGCCCGGCACTTTGTGACA
>JBFHXD010000093.1:0-9707 GCA_041599135.1 Methylomirabilales bacterium (SeqCode)
ACTGCCCTGGAGACGGGGTGGGAGAGTAGGACGTTGCCGGGATTCGAAGTCAAAGGTCCGCAAACCTCAGGTAATGTTGCACCTGCCTCGCCCTATAGGCGTTCGCAAGGAGGTCGGTCTCTTGCGCCTCCAACCCCTGATCCCGCGATCGTAGGGTGAGCGCGTACTCCCACAGAAGGGCTGACGGATCGAAACCCAAATGCCGAGAGGGTTGGCCTGCTTGCTGCGATTCCCAAAGCTTCTTAGCGCGTGACTCCATCTCGGCAGCTTCACTCTCGCGCTTCATCTCTCTAAGTAGCTTCGCGTACTCCTGTAAAGCCGAAATCACATACGGACTTGGTTCGATCCATGTGAGGACGAGACTTCTGAGGAATGGCTCTGCCTCCACGTCTAAAGCCGCAATCCACTGACCCTCGAGAAACCTCTGGCTGTAACCGACATCGATGACCCAACGAGGCTGCCACGCAGGGAGATCGGGGTGAACGCACCGAATCCCCCGCTTACTGAAAGTGAACACGGATGCTGGGAAGCTGCGGACACCGCGATCTTCAGCCGTTATCGAATGCATTAGACAGTCAGCCCCGCGAACAACATGCTCAGACACCTCAAATGCAGTGAGTGTGTAGCGACGCTCCTGCCATTCATCGCTAATCGACTGTCTGAGTTTCTGGAGTAATTCCTGGCGGTTGGACCGTCCCAGCTCAACCATCGTCACGCTGGCCATCACCACAATGGTGTGAGCCTTCCCCGCCCCAGTCATGCCTGGGGTGACTTGCCTCCTGAACAGGACAGGGATACCAAGCCCCGCGTGGGAAGTGTCAATTGTCCAGTTCTCACCCTTGGGTGGCAAGACAAAAAAGCCGTCGAACTCAAGGTACTTCCTGTTTATCAAGCAGGAGCCAATAAGATGCTGGGTGATGCCCCGCATAATCGCATTAAGCTCTTCCTGAGAGCCGTATTTTGCGATCACGCGGCGCTGCGGTATGTTGGCCACGAGTTTTGGCCCGGTATCAACGACGTAGTCAGACCCGATCGAGGCTTGGGCTGATGCCACACACTCGTCCCAGTCACGATTTGCTTGTGCTTGCGTAATTGGACCTTTGGACCCTTTCTCGACATCCTCCGCAGTCGAGACTGCTGTGGACCAGAGTATGAGAGCCACACTGCACAAAAGTAAGCCGGTACGACGCACCCAACCCAGCTTCAGCCCAGTCAAAGCCATCCTCCTCATTCCTATCGGGTCCTTTTCATCCCCGTGGCCGTGGGCAAACATCTCTTCTAGCCCGAGAAAAGGGCAGGGGGTGGCGCCGCGCAGTATACACACTCACGCCTCGGTCCCCACCGGGGGGCCACGGTTGAGACTGTGCCGGATGTGTCTCACCTCGCCTCCGTCGTGGCCTCATAGGTGGGGCTCCAGCCCTCAAAACAAGAAAGCCCTTCAGGGCTCACCTGGCCCCAAAGGGCTGTGTATGCGGCGTTCCTCTCGCTGTACGCTCGGCCGCTTCGATTGCATGTTCGCGCCAACCGCCATGGCCACAGCCTCTCCCTCAGTGGAACCGAGAGGCGGCATTGAGGTGGCCGGAGGGTCGGAACCATGAGGGACCTTTTGAGGTCCCACATCACCTGATGCCAGGTGGGAGCGTGGCGACCTACTCCACCTAGAATCAGATGGGAGGAGTATAGGGGGCTGATGAGGGAGCCGTCAAGGGGAGTGCGGCGGCTGGTTGAGCGGTCCTGTCGCAAGGGATGGGTCCAGCCTCTGCCCTCGCCAAAAGCGTGGATGCAGCGTCCGCCTCCCGGAGCGTCCCGGCCTAAGGAGGTTGGAGGAGTTTTCCCAGAATTAGACCCCCGAGGCTTCCGAGGGCCTCTGAAGGCCCACGAAGGCTAGGGTTGTTGCAGTCAAAACGGAGGGACAACGCCCGGTCCCATTTCGAACAAGGTAGTTAAGCCCTCCAGCGCCGATGGTGCTGCCCTGGAGACGGGGTGGGAGAGTAGGACGTTGCCGGGATAAAAAAAGCCCCGGGCTGTTTGCCCGGGGCTTTCTGCTTTGGAATGCACTCCTTTTATCTTCGGCTACGGCGGTGTTGGCGGACGTTATGCCGCAGCTGGTGTCTATCGCGCCGAAGCTCGCGCCGGTCGCCCCGCAGTTCGCGCCGGTCCCCGCGAATTTCCCGCTTGTCCTGCCGGATCTCGCGCAGATCGTGTCTGATCTCACCCGGCGACGCACCTTGCCGAATATCCCGACGGAGCTCGCGGACGTCGCCCTTGAGCTCGCGGCGGTCCTGGCGCAGCTCCCGCCGGTCCTCACGGATTTCTTTCCGATCCCGTGCGATCTCCTTGGCGTGCTCGCGGACGTGAGGATGCTTGGCCAAGAAGCGGGCGGCACCGGGATGGTTCACGAAATAGTTGGCGGCGCGGGGATGCTTGGCGAGCCGTTCGCCCAGCCCGGGATGATTCTTCAGAAACTCCCCCAAGCGGGGATGCTTGGCCAGATATTCTGCCGCGTGGGGATGGTGGGCGAGTTTGTGGGCGAGCCCTGGATGGTTTTTCATGAACTTCGCTACGCGGGGATGCTTCGCGAGATAGGCAGCCGCGCGCGGATGGTTCGCCAGTTTCTCTGCCAGCCCCGGGTGTTTTTCCAGATAATGCTCCAGTCGAGGATGTTTTGCGACCCATTCAGCGAATCGTGGATTCTTCGCGACATTCTCCGGCGTGATATTCGATTCGCTGAATGAAGTGGCGGCCTGTGCGGGTTCCTCCTGCGCCCGGCTCTCTGGAATGCCCAGGCCAACCTGGAGACCGACCAAAAGAGTCAGGGTGATTACCAACGTTTCCTTTCGCATTTCGTCTTCCTCCTCTCGTCTCCTCCGGCCGGCTCATTAGCTGCCGGGGGATTCGCATTTTTTGCCGCGTTTGTGGCATCTCGAACATGACGGCCATCATCCGCGCGTTTACTTCTTAGACGGGGCTGGGGAACAAAAGGTTAAATGGGGGATAAAGCCAATGGATTTGCAGAGTTCGGGGACCTTTAGTTGGGGCGCTCCCGAGTATTTGGCCGAACGGCCACAGGGAGGGTAAACGTGAAGGTGCTTCCTTTTCCCTTGCCCTGGGACTCGACCCAGATTCGTCCGCCATGGATTTCGACGAGGCGCTTGGTAATTGCCAAACCCAGTCCGGTTCCCTCGTACTGCATCTGGAGTGACGGCTCGAGTCTCTCGAAGGGCTGGAAGAGCTTTGGCTGATTTTCTGGCCGGATCCCGATACCGGTGTCTTGGACGCTGATCTCCACGAAATTGCCGGCCGCTTCATAGTTCATGCTCGATGGTTCATCACCCCCCCCTGGTTCCTGAACCCTGACCGCTGAACCCTGAACGCACCGGGCGAAGACCGCAATGCGTCCACCAGGCGGCGTGAACTTCACGGCGTTCGAGAAGAGGTTGGTAAGGATTTGTGTGATCCGATACGGATCGGCGTCCACGGCGGGAAGCGCGTCTTCAGGGAAGAATTCTACGGTGACGTCTTTCTTGTCGGCCTGGTTCTTGATCATGGCGACGGCATCGCTGATCAGGTCTCCGATCCGCACCGCTTGTCGGTACAGCTCAACTTGGCCCGCTTCCACCTTGGAGAGATCCAAGAGATCATTGATGAGCTGTAGCAGTTGATCACCGGCCCGATGAATATTTCCGACATGCCGGGCCTGCTTATCGGTGAGCGGACCAAAGAGCTGGTCCTGTAGGACCTCGGAAAAACCGATGATAGTGTTCAAGGGAGTCCGGAGTTCGTGACTGACGTTTGCCAAGAAGGCCGTCTTATGCTGGGAAGCTTGCTCCGCCCGCGCGAGCGCCTCTTCGAGCCGCCTATTGGCAGCCTCCACTTCCTGAGTTCTGTCTTCAACCTTGCGTTCCAGGTCTTCGGCGTGGGACTTTACCTGCGCATACAGCTGGGCATTTTCAATGGCGCTGGCGGCGTGGGTGGCGATGGCGGAGAGGAGGTTCAGGTCGTCCTGCGTAAAGACGCGTTGGGGTGGGCGATTCAGCACCTGGATGACCCCAATCACTTTTTCCCGAGTCTTCAGCGGCACACACAAGACAGACTTGGTGATAAAGCCGGTGTCATCATCAACGCCTTGGTAGAAGCGGCGATCCTGGCGTACATCTGGAACGATGAGTGGCGTTCCATGCGTGAGCACCCAGCCGGCGATCCCCAAACTGACGTTCAGGCGTCGATCTTGGAGTGTCGCTGCATGTTCCCCTAACCCGATCTGAAACACGAGCTCGTCCGTCTCCTCATCCTTGAGCAGAAGTGAACTCGCCTCGACGCCCATCAAGGCTTGGATCCTGTCCATGATCAGGCGAAGCAGCGCGTTCAGGTCCAGCGTCGAGACAAGCAGGGTACCGAGCTGGTTGAGGGCTGCAAGCTCCTCGATCCGGCGCACAAGGTGGCTGACGTCTCGGATGAGCAAGAGTTGCCCGGCCTCTCGCTCGTCCCCGAGAAGATTGGTCAGGGTCAGATGGAAGGTGCGTCCGCGGAAAGGACAAACGAGCTGCTCGGTCGCCAAGCCCCCACGAGAGCTGAGGGTCTTCAGCGTCTCCAATAAGGGATTGGCATCCGAAGCCTCCAGGATCGCTGCCAGGTCCGCCCCCACCAGGTCGCGCTCCTGGCATTGGAGGAGGGCGGCACCTGCGGGATTCGCATACAGGATCCGATGTGCAGGATCGAGGAAGAGGATTCCTTCGCCGAGATTCTGGAGCAGGGCGTTCAGGTGTGCGGTGTGGGTAAGAAGTTCGGTCACGATCCGGCGGGGTTGGATGTCTCCAAGGCCTCGGATCTCCTGGGCCCAGCTGGGGGGAACGGTCCCGTTCTCAAATGCTTCGAGGATCGCGAGGAGGTCTTGGAGCATCGCCTCAGCCGCCCGTTTGGCGACAAAAGCGTCAGCCCTCACGTGACTCAGCCATTCCGCGAACTCGGGCGCCGTCCCGGTCAGCACGATAATCGGGATGGATCGGAACGTTGGATCTTCTTTGAGGTGTTGGCACAGCTGGATCCCATCCACCTTTGGCATGACGAGATCGAGGACCAGGTAATCGGGGGCTTGGCTGCGGATTTGATCGAGGGCCTGCATCCCATCGAAGGCCGTGAAAACCTGATATCCCCTTCCTTCGAGGGTCTCTTGGAGCAAGGCGACCAGGAGTTGGTCGTCATCGGCAACTAGGACCTTCCGCGGCACTATCGGATCCTCCGAGCGCCAACCTGCTTGACCGGAAGGGCTGCAAGGCCCATGCCGGGCCAGGCAGGGGCTGAACAGTCCTTACCTGATTCCTCTACAAGACGAGAGTCTTCAGGGCTAGGCGGTGTCAGAAAAGGGAGATGTGCCTCGTCCTGCCCTCTCTCGGAGATACAGGCGGCGAAGCTCCGCAAAGAAGGTACGGGCTTCTGGGGTACGATAGTCGGGATAGGTCCAGGGGAAGGGTTGGTAGATCCCTTGCTGATATCTGAGGTGCAAGTCGCCAAAAATTCCGTGGCCCAGATAGATCCGGTGCGCGTAGTCTTTGGTACTTGCCAAGACGATCTTCGCAGGCGTGAGGTATCCCGGATCGAGGTTAATGCGGCGGCGAAGGGTCTGCTCCCCCGAGACGCTGAATTGTCGCTCGATCTGATTGGTTCGATGCTTGATCTCCGGTATCGCATTCTCGAGGATCAGGGGCTGGGGTGCCACGAAGCGCCGATACAGGTTGGGTCCCATTTCCGCCTGGTAGTAGTCCGTGAACGTGAAGGGGAAGATGCCGCTCTTGAGATCGAGGGAACCGAAGGCCGCATCCAGGGAGGTCTCGGCGTCTTCGAGAAGGCTGTGAGGCGCGAGAATTGCAATAAAAAGCTTCGCGGTTCGAGCCGTAGCTTTCGCTTCCATAGCTAGCACCCCATGGGGATTGGCGTCAACTATACCCCAAGATATTCCTCTCGTAAATTTTTGTTGTCTTGACAGGATGTTATCCCCGTGTTATTCATACCGAACATGAAGTTTTCCTGTGGAGGGGAAAGGTAATATGCATAGACTATGCGCGATCTTACCCGCGATCGTAGGGATTCTAGTCCTTCCCAAGATCGCGTGGACGGGGGAGATCGAAGTCCTCTTTGAAGGGCGCGTGAAGGTTCTAAACACCGAGCTGCTCAACGAGGGGGAATATGTGCCTCTCGTGCAGGTGGCACAGGTCACCCGAGGAAAGATTCTACGGGATGGACTTCAGGTGGAAAACGTGACCTTTCGCCTGGTGGAAGATCAGGCGGGGGTCGTCGTTGGCGATACCACCTTTCTCCTCTCCGCCCCTCCGGTAAAGCGGCGCGGGATTTTTTGGGTCCCTCTTGAATTTCTCATCCGGGCGATGGAGGTCCGGTACGGCGAAGGACGGGTCTACTGGAATAAAGCCACTCGGGTGGTCTGGTTGGGGAAGGAGCCCTACAACCTTCGCCTGTTGCGGCACCACGCCTATCCCGACTATACGCGGATCGTCATCGAGGCGCTCAGGCCCCTCAGTTTTCGGCTTGAAGAGGAGAATAAGGCTCGACTCAGCCTTCGAATCGACGGAGGCGTCCTCTCTCCCATGCTCTCTGATGCGATACGGATCAATGATGGATTGATCGAGTGGGTCGAGCCCGCCCAGGTCGAGGGAGAGGCGGTTCTTCGGATTCATCGCGATACCTTTGGAGGTCTGACGCGGGCTTTTGCGCTGAGTAATCCCTATCGAATTGTGGTGGATCTTTACCGGGCGAAGGCGGGAGCCGCGCGGGTCTTTCCTGGACCGGAATCGGGCGGCCCCACAGAGCAGGAGCCCCTTGCGCGTTCGGGGTCCCCTGTGCCTTCCATCAGGACGATTGCCATCGATGCGGGTCACGGCGGACGGGATACGGGGGCCGTAGGGCGTAAGGGACTGGAAGAGAAGGACGTCGTTCTGGACATCGCGCTCAGGCTTCGCCATCTGATCCAGGAACGGTTGGGAATCCGGGTCGTTATGACGCGGACGGAAGACGTCTTTGTGCCGTTGGAGGAACGGACCGCCATTGCCAACCGGGCCAAGGCTGATTTCTTCATCAGCATCCATGTCAACTCCGCCCCAAAGTCCAGGGCGCAGGGATTCGAGGCCTATTACCTGAGCCGAGAGCCTTCAGACAGCGTCGCAAGGGCCTCAGCCATCCGGGAGAATCTGCCGGTAGATCTTGGGGGGCTCAAGCCAACCGAGCAGGAGGCCCTGAAAGCCATCCTCTGGGATATGGCCAACACCCTCTACCTGAAGGAGTCCAGCGAGCTGGCACAAATGCTTCTTCAGGAACTCGACGAGATTCTTCGTGTGGACAACAGAGGGGTGAAGTCGGCTCCCTTCTTTGTCCTGATGGGTGCAGCTATGCCGGCGGTACTTGTCGAGGTGGCGTTCATCTCGAACCCGAAAGAGGAGAGAAAGCTGCAGACGGAGGCGTACAAAAACCAGGTCGCGGATGCGCTGTATACCGCCATCGCTCGGTTCAAGCAGCGCTATGAGCGACGTCTGGGCCTTTCCCCCTCCCGTCGGTCGGCCGAAGCGGCTGAGAGATAAATCATGGCCAACCCGGATCGGCAACGTTTCCTAGGCCTGGTTGTGTTGGCCTTAGGGATCGGGGTGATCGGGTTTTTCCTTGGTCGGGCCTTCGCTCCCCGCGCTCCTGTTTCGGTGCCTCACACCCCTCCCGTCGCAGACGGCAACGCGGTCGATGCCACAACCCGGCTGATCCGCCTCTTCTTTGCCGCGCCGAGTGCGGATAAGCTTCAAGAGGAAGAGCGGCCGATTCCTCGGGCAGCTTCCTTCGTGGAAGAGGCGAAGCGGACGCTCGAGGAGCTCATCAAGGGACCCCAAAGCGATCTCAACGCGACCATCCCATCTGATGTCAGGCTCCGCCAGCTGTATGTTGACGCCCGCGGGATCGCCTACGTAGACTTTACGCGGGATCTCCAGACGAAGCACCCGGGAGGAAGCGGCGGGGAACTCTTGACCATCTACTCGATTGTGGATACGCTCAGTGCCAATTTTGACGAGATTCAACAGGTGAAAATCCTCGTGGAAGGATCCGAGATCCTGACGCTTGCCGGCCATATTGACTCCCGGCATCCCTTCAAGCCGCGGTACTCCCTCGAGAGGATCCGATAGATGCGAATCGGTGGCCGTAAAGATGAGGAGATGCGTCCGGTTGTCATCACCCGGGGGTATCTCAGGTACGCCGAGGGTTCAGCCTTGATCGAGATCGGCGATACAAAGGTGCTGTGCGCTGCATCGGTGGAGGACCGGGTTCCCCAATTCCTCAAGGATTCAGGCCAGGGATGGATTACCGCGGAATACGGATTGCTGCCCCGCTCCACGACAACCCGGACACCGAGAGAGGGGATCGTGGGTCGGGTGAGCGGCCGGACCTCTGAGATCCAACGGCTTGTCGGCCGATCACTTCGGGGTGTCGCGGATCTCAAGAAACTGGGGGAACGGACGATCGTTATCGACTGTGATGTGATCCAGGCCGACGGGGGGACTCGTGCCGCCGCCGTGACGGGTGGCTTCGTCGCCTTGGCGGAGAGCCTGGACCTTCTGAAGGAGGAGGGGAGGGTTAAAGAAGATCCCCTGCTCGATTATGTGGCCGCAATCAGCGTTGGCATCGTGGAAGGTCGTATCCTGCTCGATCTTTCCTATGCTGAAGATTCCATCGCCGAAGTGGACATGAGTGTGGTAATGACCGGGATGGGGAGATTCGTGGAAGTCCAGGGGACGGCTGAGGAGTCCCCGTTTAGCAAGGAGCAGTTGGACGCCATGCTGGCCGTGGCGGCCCGAGGAGTCCAGGAACTGGTTCAGCTACAGCATCGAGTGGTCGCGGAGCGGCTCCAGACGGCCAAATTGCCGCTTGACAAGAGCTAACCCCGCGTCTACCATGAAAATTGTTCTGGCGACGCGGAATCCTCACAAGATCCAAGAGATCACCGCGATCCTGTGCGATCTTGGGGCAGAGTGGATTCCGTATTCTGTTTTTGGGGGTGCCCCTCCTCTGACGGAGGAAGGGTCGAGCCTCCGGGAAAACGCTGCGGCGAAGGCGAAGGCGGGAGTCACACACAGCGGACTGGTTACCCTTGCTGAAGACTCCGCCTTGGAGGTGGATGCTCTCGGTGGGGCCCCGGGGATACACTCTTCACGGTTCCTCGGAGAGGGGGCGACCGACCTCGATCGAATCCAGGAGATCCTCAGGCAACTTCGGACCTACCCCTGGCACGGACGAACCGCCCGCTTTCGCTGTGTGGTTGCGGTAGCCCAACCGGGGGAAGAGACTGCCTTTGCCGAAGGAAAGTGCGAAGGCTATATTGCGTGGGAACCCAAGGGGACGGCCGGCTTCGGTTACGACCCCATTTTTTACGTCCCGGAATACGGTAAAACGTTAGCCGAGGTCGGACCGATCCAGAAGAACCAGATCAGTCATCGCGCCAAAGCACTCCAGGCGTGCCGGGATATCTTGGTGCGGATCAGGGAGGAGGCGCGATCGTGATCGGGGTGTAAAGAATCGGGGCGTGGCGCAGCCTGGCAGCGCACCTGCCTTGGGCGCAGGGGGTCGGAGGTTCAAATCCTCTCGCCCCGACCAGTCATTCGAGGATGGTGCGGGATCACCCCGACCAAATTTTCAGGGGACGATGTTGCGGGATCGCCCCG
>JBFHXD010000094.1:0-9603 GCA_041599135.1 Methylomirabilales bacterium (SeqCode)
GAATTCCCGAGTTACTGCAGCCACCCGCGGGGCCAACATGCGATCGATCCGGAGAGTCAGCACGAGGCCGGTGGCGAGCATGAGTGCCCCGGTGGCGACGTGCGTGGTGGTGAGCGCCGCCACCACGGAAACAGGTACGGTCACTGCAACGGTGGTGAATGTGCCCAGGTACGACGCCGCACCCAGGGCGAGTTGCAAGATCAGCAGTCCACTGAGCAGCGTGACGGGGCGGACGAGTTTCGGCTGATCTGCATGACGTCTCAGCACGGATCCTGTCAGGGAGAAGATTAGGATGGTCACCAGGGCAGCAAAGATGATGTGCGCGCCAAGCCCTATCCCGAGGTGTCTCAACATGGCGCCGAAAATCAGCTGAACACAAATCAAAACCATAGTCAAAAGAGCGAGGCCCCGTAAGCGAGTGACATCCGTCGCCGGGATCCTGTGCGGCTGTTCCCTTCCCTCCGTGGACGTAAAGAAAGCGACACTCACCATTAGGGCGAAAAAGGCTTGGGCAAGGGCGGCGTGGATAATGGCAAGCGTCGGTTCCAGGAACACGACCCGAAGGCCTCCGAGGATCCCTTGAACAATCACGGCGACCACGGCAATGGCCCCGAGCCACCGAAGCCATTCTCGCACCTCCGTGACCCAAAGCCACACGGCCAAAACCAACGTCAGTAGGCCAACCCCTGCTCCAATGAGTCGATGGCTGTGCTCGTACAAGATTCCTCCAACCATCTTCGACCACGGATACAGAAACATGCTGTGCCCAAACGTCGTCGGCCAGTCCGGCACGGCAAGGCCTGCGCCCGTGCTAGTTACAATTCCACCGGCGACGATCAACAGGAACGTGGCCGCTGCCGTCACGCGCGCAAATCGGTGAACCCATACGTGATCTTTCCGCATCCAGCCTATCCTTAATGTGCCACCGCGGGCACGGGAAGGGGTCGATCCTGTGGCAGGTAATCCTCCTCGGCCTCGGGGAGGCTGTACTCGTACGGGCCGTGGTACACAACCGGGAGTGTCTCGCCCCAGTTCCCGTGCGGCGGCGGCGAGGGGGCACTCCACTCCAGCGTATTCGCCTGCCACGGGTTTCGCTCCGCCTTTTTCCCCGCAAAGAGGCTCCAGAAGAAATTGATGACGAACGGGATCTGGGCGAGGCCAAGACAGATCGCGCTGATGGTGATGAAGACGTTAATCGGCTGAAGCGGCTGCAGGAACTCATACTGCATCGGGTTATAAATCCGCCGCATCATCCCCCCGATGCCGAGGATGTGCATCGGGAAAAAGACAGCGTTGAAGAAGACAAAAGTCAGCCAGAAGTGGATCTTCCCCAGCGGCTCGTTCATCATGCGGCCGAACATTTTGGGAAACCAGTAGTAGATGCCCGCAAAGATGCCGAAGACACTTCCGCCGAAGACCACGTAGTGAATGTGCGCCACGATGAAGTAGGTATCGTGGATGAAGATATCGACCGGCGTGTTCGCCATGTAGATGCCGCTCAATCCCCCAATCACGAACATGGAGACGAAGGCTAACCCGTTCAGCACCACCGTGGTGAACCGGATCGAACCACCCCACAGGGTACCCAGCCAGTTGAACGTCTTGATGGCCGACGGTACCGCGATGACCATCGTCGAGATCATAAACGCGTTCCCGAGCGCCGGATTCATCCCGCTCTGGAACATGTGGTGACCCCAGACGATCCAACTCAGGAAACCGATCCCGACGATGGCGTAGACCATGGACCGGTAACCAAAGATCGGTTTGCGTGAAAAAGTGGCGAGGACCTCCGACCCAATCCCCATAGCCGGCAGGATCAACACGTAGACCTCGGGATGACCGAAGTACCAGAAGAGGTGCTGCCACAGCAGGGGGTCGCCTCCCCCTTCGGGAAGGAAGAAGTGGGTCCCGAGCAAGCGATCGGTCAGCAGCATGCCCAGGGCCGCCGTGAGGACGGGCAACGCCAGCAGCAGGAGGATCGCCACTATGAAGAGGGACCAGATGACGAGCGGGAGGCGGAACAAGGTCATGCCCCGTGCCCGCATATTGATGATGGTCGTAATGTAATTGATCGAGCCCATCAGGGAGGAGGCGCCCAGGATGATGAGGCTGATGCACCAGAGGTTCTGGCCCCAGTTCACGCCCGAGTACACCGCCTTGGCGCTGAGGGGCGCATACCCGGTCCAGCCGGTCGCCGCATGCCCGGCGGGGACAAAGAATCCCGCCAACATTACGACCCCTGCCACCGCGCCGCTCCAGAAGGAGAGCATGTTGAGGGTGGGAAAGGCCATATCCCTGGCCCCAATCATCAGCGGAATAAGAAAGTTCCCGAAACTGCCTACCAGGATCGGCATGACCACGAAGAAGATCATGATCGTCGCGTGCATGGTGAAGAGCATATTATAGGTCTCCGGCGGAATGATCCCCCCATACATCACGGGCTCCGGGACCCAGCCGAACCCCGGCACCGCCGTCTCAGGCCACGCGAGCTGCCACCGCAACATGAGCGCCAGCAGACCTCCGAGGATCATCATGAAGAGTCCCAGAAAGAGAAACTGCTTGCCGATCGTTTTGTGGTCGGTGGAGAAGACATACGTGCGCCAGAACCCGAGCTCTTCGTGATGGGCGTGTTCCACATGCGCGCCGTGGGCGCCTACAGCTTCACTCATCATCCACCACCCCTCTGCACGTTCGCTCTTAAATGTGATTGCGGTTTCTTCGCCCTCAACAGCGCGGATGTCAGGACCGAGGCCATCGCTTCTTGACCCACGTCTGGTAGTCATCGGCGGAATGGACCGTCAGGTGGCCGAGCATCCCCGAATGTCCAAACCCGCACAGCTCGGCACAGGGCATTTCATAGACGCCGGTCTTCGTCGCCTCAAACCACGCCTGGATCACGCGCCCGGGCACGGCGTCCTGCTTCAACCGAAGGTTTGGGAGGAAAAGGCTATGAATGACGTCCTTCGAGGCCAGGAATACTTGCACCACCCTATTGACAGGGACGTGGAGCTCGTTGTCCAACAGCAGATCATCCTTTGTGTCGAACTTCCCATCCGGCCCAGGATACAGGATCTCCCAGTTGAACTGTTTGGCAGTGACGCGGACCTGAATATTCGTCGGTGGGACTTCTTGTTTGATCCTCGCCCACAGTGGCCTGCTCATCACGCCGAGGACGACCACGATGAGGGCCGTGCCGACCGTCCAGATGATTTCGAGAGCAGTATTCCCGTGCACGTACCGTGCCCGGCGGCCCTCACGGTGACGGTACATGACGAGAAAGACGACCATCGCTCCCGCCACCAGAAGAAAAGCGATGCCGGTGATGTAGTAGATGACATAAAAGAGGGAATCGATCTCCGCGCCGTAGGTAGAGACGTTCTCCGGAAGCCACCTGTCTAACATGAGGATTTCTCCGTCGCCTTCATGGCGTTCTGCTCCCCGGCTATTCTACAGAAAGAAAATACCGTGCGCACATGGCAGACACACGGTGTCATCAACCCGATCACCTGTTGAATTCCACTGTACCCGAGACGAGGCCTCGAACTTTCCGACGTGTCGCGGCCCGCCTGACATGAGCCACATACTGCCGGACTTCCTTATCAGAAAGGACCTACGCCTCTATCCTGGGGGGAAGAGAGGCCCGACGAGCAACCCGAGCTGGTTCCTGGGGGGTCGAAAGCCGGTCGGAATGATAATGGGGATCGACAGGAATTGTCAAGCCAAAAGCAGCTTAGAAGCTGTCAGCTGTCAGCCATCAGCAGTCAACCATTCTAGCATCCTAGTTTTCTCGCCTTCTAGCGTTTGCGAACTGCGGCCTAGAGTCCCCGCAACATGAGAGCCAAGAACACCACCACGACCCCGATGGCCAGATTGAGCCGCGTCACACCCGCCATGCGGGATTGGATCGCACGCCACTCCTGCTCACCAAGGATGCCCCCGCCTCCCGCGATGATCAGGGGGGCCAGCTTGCGATTCATCCAGATCCGCTGCCAGGTCTGAAGGACCACCATCAGGGCAAATCCGAACACTTTGAGACCCAAGATCGACCAAAACCTCTGCGGGAGGTCGCCCCCATCAGCCGATGCACGGACCACGACGTTCCAGATGCCCGTGAGCAGTAACAATTCCATGGCCCGTGCCGCGACGAACTGATACCGGCTGCCTGCGGCGTAGGCGATCTGGATTTCTTCTCGAGCGGGGAACGTTCCACGGAAGAGGGGGGCAAGGACGACGAGATAAAAAAACATGCCCCCCACCCACGTGATGGCAGCGAGGACGTGGATCCAGAGGATGACGAGGTTCAGGACTGTCCCCTCGCGGCACGGCGGCCTAGCCCAGATCATTCACATAGAAGTGAATGATCTGCCCTCCGGGCTTCGACTCCGCCCCGCGTTTGCGGGGCGTCACTCAGGGCTAGCCTTGAGTCCCGCCGCAGGGGCGGGACGCATTATTCACGAACGGAGTGTCTTCGTGAATAATGCGGGCTAGATCACAGCCGAGTTACTTTTTCAATGTGAAGTCCGCTGTGGCTGTCTTGCCGGCCTCCACCGTTACCTTCTGCGTCGTGGTCCCGAGGGTCTCCTGCCACACTTCGAGGGTGTACGTTCCGGGCGGAACATTTTCGATCTTGAAGTTTCCCTGTTCATTCGTCACGGCCACAAAGGGATCGTCCGTGACCACGATCCACGCGAGCATCCAGGAGTGCGCGTCGCACGTGATCTTCACAATCTCAGGCTTATTGAATTCCACTTCCATCTTCTTCCGGAAGCCGGGCTGGGCCCGGTTCATGGCGGGGTTCGCCTTCCCATAGCTGTGGAAGTTGTGCAGGACGCCGTCACTGTTCAAGACCGTCAGCTTACCCGGCGGTGTGACCACCACGTGGGGGTGAAACACACAGCCTTTTTGATCAATGCTGGCCTCCTTGCCATTCCACTTCCCTTTGGCCCCCTGCACCGAGACCACGGCCCACTGGATCCCCTTGGTCCCCTTATCCACGACGAGGCTCTCGTCGTAAATGGGAGTTTTGCCGCAGACGTGTTTGTCCTTGGTCGCCGGAACCTCCTTCGGGGGGGGCGGGTCACCGGCAAACTTCACGGCTCCCGTAATGGTTCCCCCAGCCGCACTATCCGCTGGGACGGTTGCCAGGGCCCAGAGCCCGAGACCGAAACCTGCAAGCACGAAAATACCTACACTCTTTCGCATGGCATCATCACTCCTTCTGAGGTTACCGTTTTCCGAGACTCAAGAGATAATCCCGCAAGGCCAAGATCTGCACCTGCTCATCCCCTCCCAGAACGTCGTCCGGCCCAGAGAACTCGTCCAAAAAGTAGCTGGGCATCTTGGTCCCCGGTTGGACTTTTTGCGGATCCCGCAGCCACGTGTTCATCCATCCCGGGCGGAGACGGCGGTGCGCCAGGGCAAAGTCCGGAGCCCATCCCTCCGGGGGCCCCTCCGGTTTCTTGTCCCCCTGCATATGACAGCTGCCGCAGGCGAAGTACTTTTCTGACGCAAGGATCCGACCCGCCTCAACCAGCTTCTGGTTAAGTTCCTCCGCGGGCGGCACGGACTCGAAGGGGACGTCGAGCCCGGCCAGGGCAACAAAGTAGGCTGTAATACGCCCCCACTGTTCGTCAGTGAGCCCGAACGTCGGCATCCGGACCTCCAACCAGGGACGGATCGGGTGGGGCCGATGCAGAAACTCAAAGAGCCACTCCGCCTGGACCTTGCTTCCCTCACTCAATGTTCCCTCCCGTAAGACGAGGGGAGGCGGCGCTTCATTCAAACGCCCCTCGTACCGGACCCGGATATCCCCCCCTTGCCCCTCGATGATGTGACACCCGACACAGTTATAGTCGCGGGTCACACGCCTCCCCACCGAGATGGCCTTTCGTGCCGCGGTCGCCTCCTCACGATAGCGGTCGGGCACTACCGTATCGACGAAGCTCTTCACCATGACGCGAAGCGCCTTGACTTCGTCGTCCGTCAAGTCGAAATTCGGCATCCGCAGCTGTTCCCGCTCGGTCGTGTAGATCTGCGGGTTTTTCAGCTTCCAGAACGTCCAGTCCTCCCAGGTGTGATGGACCTCGACGGCGTGGCCAAATGAGAGCTGGAGCAGACGCTTGTAGCCGAAATTGCTGATCTCTGGGGCGATCTGCTTGGCGACTTCAAACCCCCGAATCTCATGACACCCGAAACAGCCACGCAGCCTGATCAGCTGCTCCCCTTCCTTGATCAGCGCCTCCTTTTTGAGTTCTGCCAACAGGGCTGGCGACGTGACCTGCCGCTCTCCGCGCATCATGAGGAAGGCCGTCAGGGTACTGGCTTCCTCATCGCTCAAACGCAAGTTCGGCATCCGTGTCGTGGGCGCAATGGCTTTTGGGTTCTTCAGCCAACGAAAGAGCCACTCTGGATCCTTGATCTTCCTGGCGATATTGCTCAGATCGGGGGCGATGTCACGGCTGGCCAGCTCGAAAAAGAAGCGTGGCTTTGTCTCCTCGAAGACTGCCCGCATCGGATGGCAGCCCTGGCAGCCCACCTGCGTGAAGATTTCCTTCCCCTTTTCCGGAGAGGCATTCGGGTCGAAGCGACCCGGGACGGGCGGATCCGGCTCTGACTGGGCCACCAGATATGCGGTGATGGCGGTGGCATGTTCTTTGGAAAGCCCGAAGTTCGGCATGCGGCTGTAGCGGAGGTAGGATCTCGGTTGCTGGATCCAATCGATCATCCAGGCCGGCTCGACCTTATTGGCGATGCTGACGAGCTCGGGGCCTACCTTGGGCAGGCCTGTGAAGCCCTCGGCCGGATGGCAGCCGGGACATCCCAACGATTCGAACATGGCGAGCCCCTTGGTCAAGACCGGGGCCAGGTTGACCCACTCCACCTGGGTGTCATCGCCTTGACCCCTCTTTATGGGAGTGACGAAGTCGCTCTGGCCCTTATGGCACTTGCGACATGAGGCCTGTACCAGCTCTCCCGTGAGCAGCGGGAAATCCCACAAAATATGCACATCGCCCCCGTATTCCTTTCCAAAGCCATGCGGGATATCAGGGATCCGACCGTCCACCAGCCTGATGTAATCGAGGGCCGTCCCCTGTCCTTCGTGGCAGACCGTGCACCCGAACCGATTCACCGGGTGTGTGCCCAGGATGGCCTCGCGGTTCGGGTGGGTCCGAAAAGGTGGCGGGGCGTCTTCGAAGCCAGCGCGGTCAATCCCCAGATGACAGGTTCCACATCGGTCCACACGCAGGACGAAGACGTCAAATTCATTCTTATCGATCCCCTCCAGCACGACCTGCTTCACTTCCAAAAGTCGGGTCCGGATCGCGTCCAGGCGGATTTCGAGCTGCCGACTTTCTGCGGTAATATCTTTGATTTTATCCTCCACCTCCCGTATTCGCCGGTCGAACTCCTTCACCCGTCCTTTGGCGTCTTCGAGGGCTGCCTTTGCGGTATTCGCCTGCGGTTCCAGTCTGCGGTCGAGCTCCTGCAGACGTCTCACCTCCGCCTCCTCGGCGGTGTAATCCTTCCCCTGATGTCTCGCCTTATCGAACCAGTAGAAGGCCTCATCGAGCTCGCTCCGGGTAAACCGGAGTTCCTGACTGGTGTCCCGAGCGGTGATTTTGCGTTGCTCCACCTCGCTCACGGCCGCCTGATAGTCCGGTCCCTTCTTGGCCTCCTCGGCCCATCGCAACTCTTCGCGAAGTTTCCGGAGCTTCTCCTGCACCGCAGGCTGAGCCAGCTCCGCCCGGGCCTGCTCCAGTTCCTTCCGGACCATGTCGTATTCCAGTTGCTTGAATGCGGCTTGGTATTTGATCCAGGGCCGACGGGAGACCGATTCATCCCACAGCGCCCAGACGGTCGTCCCGACGAGGATCATGCTCGAGACGAAAAAGATCATCCTCAAGGATCGCTTCTCGTCGGGCACAAATGTCCGCGGCGCCATTGCCTTGATTGCTCCTCGCGTGTCGTCGTTAGGGAACGGTCGGGTCAGACATTAAACCAGGGGGTCACCCAGACATATTTAATATTGAAGGCGATCCGCAAGAACATCTTGATGGGGAGTCCTACCATCGTGAGAAACAGCAAAGCAACGATCCCGTACCGGATCGGGCCCAGTTCCTGCAACGTCGGACTCGTCTTGCTTTTCCAGACCCAGAAGGCGACCCCCAGCCCATAATACAGGGTGATAGCGACCAGTCCCACCAACTCCACGCCAAAGATCTGAGGGTTCCCCAGATATTTGAAGGGTCCCCAGTAAGGCAGATCGACATTCGTCAGGGCGACCACCTTGTGCGGGTCCCAGACCTCCCACGGCCAAAACAGGTTCCACCCCGGGCCCCGCAGGAACACCCCCGTCACGATCAGGCTGACCCAGAGGACCAGGAACCCGACGAGAAACGTGCTGATCGCAAATTTCCGCTCCTGAAAGGTGTAATAGCCGTTTCCCTTTGGATTGATGTCGATAAACGGGATGACCATGAGCCCGACGATGATCAAGCTCGGCAGGACCACGCCAGCCATCCACGGATCAAAGTAGACCAGCATTTCCTGCAGGCCCAGGAAGTACCACGGGGCCTTGGACGGGTTGGGCGTGTTGGTGGGGTTGGCCGGCTCCTCCATGGGGGCGTCGATGGCGATAGACCAGACCATCAGCACGACCATGATGATCACGGAGCAGACAAACTCCGACCGTACGAGGTAGGGCCAGCAGTGAATTTTATCTTCCAGCGGTTTTATCTTGGGCTTGACGGGTGCGGCCTTGGCCTTCTCCGCGACTGCCGTCCGTCCCGGTGCCTCTGCCATCCTTCACCCTCCTCACATGGAACCCGGGGGGCACCCCGTCGTCAACTCTAGAGCGGTCCCGAGATCCCACCGTCCTTGCGAATCCGCCAGAAGTGGACGATCATCAGCAGGCTCGCCAGGATGGGAAGAAAGATACAGTGCAAGACATAAAACCGGAGCAGGGTTGGGGGACCCACGATCGTGCCCCCAAGCAGAAAGGCGCGCGCATCGTAGCGCGGCGTTACGCCGACCAACTGGGCAAAGGGGCCCTCGTGACCCAACAGCGGCGTCGCCCGAGCCATGTTCGTGCCGACGGTCACGGCCCAGATCGAGAGCTGGTCCCAGGGCAGGAGATACCCGGTGAAGGACAAAAGCAGGGTCAGCGTGAGTAGGAGGACCCCCACGATCCAGTTAAATTCCCGCGGAGACTTGTAGGACCCGGTCATGAAGACCCGAAACATGTGCAGCCACACGGTCAGGACCATGCCGTGGGCCGCCCACCGGTGCATGTTGCGCACCAGCATGCCAAACGGGACGTCGAACTGCAGATACTTCATGTCGGCGTATGCGTACTCGGCCACCGGACGGTAATAAAACATGAGAACCACCCCTGTGACCGTGAGGACCAAGAAGAGCAGAAAGGTAATGCCCCCCATGCACCAGGTAAACCGGACGCGAACCGCATGGCGCCGGATTTTGGGCGGATGGAGATGCATCCAGATGTTCGACATGATCTGCAACGTCCGGTTCCGCGGCGTGTCCGCATAATCATGGCGGAACATGGATCGCCAGACCTGGGATTCCAGGATCCTCTTTTTTATC
>JBFHXD010000095.1:0-9420 GCA_041599135.1 Methylomirabilales bacterium (SeqCode)
GACAGATCCTTTCGACGAAAACACAGACAGGATCGGGCGCGGCCGAAGAGATCCTGACGATTCGTGCCGCTCCACGCATCGGGTGGACGCGCGGAGGAGTAATCTGCTAGAGTAGGGTGCGCCGCAGGCATTCCACCGGAGTGGTAGACGCAAATTGGGTGACTTGACGCACGCAGGGAGGGTGTTTTCGTGGAAGCGCGAATATGTGCGGTTGAGCCGACTGAGGAGAGATGCCGATGATTCTTGCCGGCGACATCGGGGGGACCAAGACGGTCATCGGCCTATTCGACGAGGCAGCCGACCGCCTGCACGTAGTTCGCGAAGAGAAGTTCCCTAGCAAAAGCTACGGAGCACTCGAGGAGATCCTCGACCAGTTTCTGCGGAGTGGACCCTCACCAGTACCCCGCGCTGCGTGCTTTGGGGTAGCCGGCCCGGTAGTGAGGGGCCGTTCAGAGGCCACGAACTTGCCGTGGGTGATTGATTCAAAGGCCCTGGAAGATTCCCTGGGACTCAAGGGTGTTTCGGTGATCAACGATCTTGTCGCCACGGCGAATGGCATCCCGATCCTCAATCCCGAGGATCTGTGCGTTCTCAACCAAGGCCGGTCCGACCCAGAGGGCAATATGGCTTTGATCGCCGCCGGAACGGGTCTCGGAGAAGCCATCCTGTTTTGGGATGGCCAGGCCTACCGAGGGGTGGCGTCCGAGGGAGGGCATGCCGATCTGGCTCCGCGAAATGCCTTAGAGATCGAGTTGCTCCAGTACCTGCTCAGCAGGTTCCACCGGGTCAGCTACGAGCGAGTCCTGTCGGGTCCAGGCATCTTCAATATCTACTCCTTTCTCAAACAAGCTGGATACGCTGAAGAGCCCCAGTGGTTAGCTGAAAGGTTCCTCGACCAGGATCCCAGCCCGGTCATCACTGAAGCAGCCAAGCGAGGGGAATGCGATCTCTGTGTCAGGACCTTGCACCTCTTCGTCTCTCTCTACGGGGCGGAGGCGGGAAACCTTGCGCTCAAGGCCTTGGCCACCGGCGGCGTCTACATCGGCGGCGGAATTGCCCCCAAGATCGTCGATCAGCTTAAGGACGGGGCATTCATGGAGGCCTTTACCGATAAGGGACGTCTCTCCCCGGTTCTCGAAAGAATGCCGGTGCGAGTGATTCTGAATGACAAGACCGCCCTGTTGGGGGCAGCGCGGTACGCCGCAGTGTCCTTTACCCGCCACTAGCTGTCCAAAAGAAAAGAAAGCCAGCTTAAAGAAGAAAGGCCGGCTGAGGGGCCGGGTCCCGTAACAGACCGTTATCATTGGCATGAGTCGTGCATTTACAACGACTTCGGCCATTATTGTCCACGTGTCATCCTCGTATGCTGCGGATCCGTACGAGGGGCGCGCTCCTTTCTGGGGATCCGCCTTTCTTGGTGCGAGGGGAAAGCGAGGGCCTCCGATGCATGCAGATGGCAGTCATCCCTTTGAATTCGTTGGATGTACGGAGCTTCGAGAGATCCTGGGAATTAAAGCAGAGGACGAGGTCCAGCTTTTGGATGTCTTGGAAGAGGTCCCCATCGAATCTATCTACTATCACACCCATGAATACTTCCTGAGACACCAATACCTGGTGGGACCCTATCCCAACGATTTTGCCACCTGGGTCGCCACCCAGGTCCGAGACCGCGTGCTGGGGGAACGGCTCGGGGTGATCGATCCATACGAGTTCGAAACTCTCGAGGATCTCCGTGAAGCCCTCATTACCGTCATCGAAGACCACCTTTCGAGAATGCATTCTGTCCCCCGGGTTGATGATGGAGAGCCCTTTTACTTCATGATGTCGCACTTGGTCGAGGTCCCCACTGGGACGGCCGCGCGGACGCTGCGGGAGTTACGAAATGGGCTCACGACCGTGGATGCCAGTGCCATCTATTTCCACTTCTACGCGGCGCGGATCCGGCGGGACCACCGGGATAGCGATTTTACCGTCTGGGCTGAAGAGGGACTCAAGATGCCGGAGCTAGCTCGACTCCTTCGAAGCATTAACCCGTACATTTTCAGCCTGGAGCAACTTCGGGGACGTCTCGTAGCGATCTGCGACACTTTCTTGAACGGCGGAGGAGAGACTGGTGTCAGTTCGTCTTGAGGATTATCGAAACGTGGCTCCTCCCGGGGCGGTGGATCTTCTCTATCACATGAGCGAGAAGGTCAGAGGCAAGAGCATGCTAAACATCAATTCGACCCGGGTCGGCGGCGGCGTGGCGGAGATCCTCAGCCGGCTCGTTCCGATGCTCAATGAACTCGGCGTAAAGGTTGCGTGGGAGATTATCCAGGGCAGTGAGGACTTCTTCAGAGTGACCAAAGCCTTTCACAACTCGCTGCAAGGCCAGGATCAGGCGATTAGCGAACGCATGTATCAGCTCTATGTCGAGGAGAATCGTGAAAACGCCAAGCGTCTCAATTTTGATGCTGACATGATCATGATTCATGACCCCCAGCCTGCCGCTCTTGTCGATTACGGTGACCGGGCGGGCAAATGGGTCTGGCGGTGCCATCTTGACATCTCTCACCCCGCGCGCCGGGTGTGGCGATTCCTCAAGAACTATGTGTTGAAATACGATGCGGCCATCTTTTCGCTGCCCACCTTTGCCCAAAAACTTCCGATCCCGAAATTTCTCATCTATCCGTCGATCGATCCGTTGAGTGACAAGAACCGTGACCTGAGTCGAGGAGAGGTAAACGAGATCTTAGACAGATTAAATATTCCTCGGGACAAACCGATCCTGTTACAGGTCTCTCGATTCGACCGGTTCAAGGATCCGGTAGGCGTGATCCAAGCCTACCGGATCGTGAAGAAGCACAATGATTGTCGTCTCATCTTGGCAGGGGGCGGGGCTGCCGATGATCCTGAAGGGGAAGTGGTCCTGCAAGAAGTTAAGGAGGTTGCCGGCGCGGACCCGGACATTCACATTATGGTACTTCCGCCGGATTCAAATCTCGAGATCAACGCCCTGCAGCGGGGGGCGACGGTTGTGCTTCAGAAATCGCTCAAAGAGGGCTTCGGTCTCACCGTTGCCGAGGCCATGTGGAAGGGAAAACCGGTGATTGGCGGTTTCGCCGGTGGGATCACGGTGCAGATCCTCTACTATCTCACGGGCTACACCGTGAGTTCGGTTGAGGGGGCAGCCTTCCGGACCCGATATCTCCTCAATAATCCTGAGGTTGCCCGAAAGATGGGAAACGATGCCAGGGAGTATATTCGCCGCAATTTTCTCATTACCCGCCAACTAGCGGATTACCTCACGCTGATGGGTGCCCTAACCAACGGGCGGTAATGCAGGGACATCCTTCTCGTACGTTGACTTCCCTCGCTAAGTCAGTTATACAATAGTTTGTTTTCGCTTCAGGGGCCGTGGTGTAGCCCGGTTAACACGCCCCGACTGGAAATCGGGAAGATCGCAGGCTTTAGCGATGCAGGTTTATTACCTTTACGTCCTGCAGAGTGAATCCACGGGCAGCTATTACGTGGGTTATACAAAGGACCTGGAAGAGCGTTTAGAGCGGCATCAACAAGGACGAAGCCCATTTACCAAGTTGCGGGGGCCGTACAAGATTGTCTATGTCGAAGAATATGGCTCGCGCTCTGAAGCTGCTAAACGTGAGAAGGAGATTAAGGCGAAGAAAAGTGGACCTTACATCCAGCAATTGATCTCTAAGGGTCTATCGAGGTAATTTACATAGTTCAAGAAGGGGCCGTGGTGTAGCCCGGTTAACACGCCGGCCTGTCAAGCCGGAGATCGCGGGTTCAAGTCCCGTCGGCCCCGCCAGTTTCCGCAAGCATTTTCTTCGCTGCAGGTTCCGTGTCCTGGGACCTAAGGTGTTGCGAAGGGAAACACGCCCCGACCAAGTCGGGGAGATCGCGGGTTCAAGTCCCGTCGGCCCCGCCACATCCAGCCAGCTGTCAACAATTTTAAACCTGTCAGCCGATTAGCTGTCAGTGCTTAGTTCCGGAAGATTTATGTTGACCGCTGACTGCCGACTGCTGTTTGGCCGTCCTAGTACGAGAGGGCAATACCGAATGTGCCGACCGCCTGAAAGCCATCACCATTGTTGACCGCTTCGAGGTTGTCCCCGAGGAACAGAAAATCCGCCTTGGCATAAGCCTCCCACGAACCGTAATCGGCCGGTATGAAGCTCAACGGCACGCTCAGGGCGACGCCCAGGTCAAAGTAGCCGAAGGTGTCATCGTCGCCCGTGCCAAACTCATAGTAATCGGAGAGGCTCAAACCAAGCGTGAGTGGAAATGAGAGACTTACCGGGTATTTCTCACTTTCGATGAGCGTCAGGCCAGGCTCGACGCCCAGGGCCAAGTAGACCCCTTTGTCGGCGCCAGCATCTGCCTGCCCTTTGACCTCGACTGCGAGCAGGACGCTCGGCGACAAGGCAAAGGCGCCCAGGAGATCGCTGTCGTCAAAACTGAAGCCAAATGAGATCTCTTGGACGGTACTAAAGGCACTATTGGGGCTGATATAGGCCGTGTAGGTTGCCCCCGCTTCAAACTTGTCGAACAGACCGAAAGTAAATCCCCCGTACAGGTCGGCCTCGTACCACGCCGTCGGATCACTCACGGCAACGGTGTTACGCGAGTGAAAACTGTTCCAGATACCCACCGTCGCGCCGACGCTGTTGAGTCCTTGCTCACCTTCGTAGAGGTTGAGAGTGACGTCAGCATATGGTTGGGCAACGAAGGATTTGTCGGTTTGGAGAATTCCACGGAAGTAGTAGGCGTGAGAGAAGTCCACTCCCGCACTGAGCGAGATCTTGCCCTGGTTCTCCCCGGCCCGAACCACCGATGTGTGAAGGAATAACCCGGCCACCGCCAGCGCAATGGCCAGGAGAGCTATGCGCGTCCACATTCCTTTTCGCATGTGCCTGTCTCCCTTCCGTTAGTTACAGGTTGACCTGCCGTGCCATGTATCCCTCATTTCCGACTGCGTAGGCAAAAGAAAAGGGCGCCGCGTGTACGAGGCGCCCCGACATCTCCCACGGTCTTACTTCCCCAACCCCTTGGCTTGGGCTGGGGGCGGCTCGACCGACTCGCCTGTCACCTTCTTCAGGATGCCTTCGGGATCCACCTTCGCGAAGTCCAAAAATTCCCGAAGAAGGGGAAGGGCCGCGCCGGCATGCAGGAACGAATTTACAACCCGCCCGATTCCGCCGGAGGCATCCTGGCCCTCTCCGTTACCCCCCAGGCCCCGAACGTCTAAAACCTTGATGCTGTCGATCTGTTTGGCCGGAGACATCATCTCGCCTAGGATCTCGGGGGCCCGGTCGATAAAGCGTAACAGGACATCCCGTTGAATGACCTTTTCCTCGAGGTGGTTATCGCTCTGCACCATTTTGAGACGGGCTGCTGCCTCGGCCTCGCCTTCCCGCTGTCTGGAGAGCGCAAGCCGTTCCACCGCCCTGGCCTTTTGCTCGGCCACCTCGAATTCGCGAAGGGCCTGGATGAGCGCGATGGCCTTCTGCCGTTCGGCCGTGGCCTTCTCGGCGACCGTCACCACTTCCTGGGCCGCGGACTCTTTAGAGGCCTCCGCTTGTAAGCGCCGCTTCTCCTCCTCGATCCGCTCCCGCTCCTTGAGGAGGATGGCGATCTCTTTGGACCGCTTCGTCTCTTCGACCACGCGTTCCTTCTCTATATCAGCCGTCTCCCGGAGTTCCATTTGCTGAATGAGATACGCCTCGCGGCGAATCTCGGCCTCCCGGACAGCCTTTTCCTGAACGATTTCTGCTTCGCGGACGGCCCGCTGCTTCACAATCTCTGCCTCCCGCGTCCGTCGTTCCTGCTCGAATCGGTACTGTTCCGTTTCGGCCTTCTGGAGGGACCGATTCGTCTCTACTTGGCGTATCTGCTCTGCCTCGGCGAATTCGCGATCTTGGTCGAGGGCGAGCTTCAGCTTGACCGCTTCGACGTCTTTGCGTTTGATGGCCACCTCGGTGTTTCGTTCAATCTCGTTCCGCTCGCGGTTTCGCTGGGACACCTGGGCGGCAATCTGGCGGAGACCCTCGGCATCGAAGACGTTGCCTGGATCGAACACGGCCCTGTCGGTTTGATCTAGGTGAAAGATCGAGACATCCTCGAGGCCCAGCCCGTTGAGCGCCAATGGGTCAAGCAGCTCATCCATCACCTCCAGGGCGAAGCCGCGGCGATTTTCATGCATCTCGTTCAGCTCCTTCCTGGCCGCCGCGGATCGCAGTGCCGAGACCAGCTTCTCCTCCACCAAGGACTGGATCCCCTGGGCGCTAAAGGACTTGTCGCCCAGGCTCCGGGAGGCCCGCTCGATGCTTTCGGCATCGGCGGGGATCTTCACGTAGACCTCGGTCCCGAGATCCACCCGCAGGCGATCCTTGGTGATGAAAGCATCCTTTTTTGCCTTGAAGACCTGGAGCTTGAAGGTCTCGAGGGAAATCCACTGGATACTTTGGACCCGGGGCAGCACCAGGGCACCGCCGTCAATGACTACCGTCTTGCCCCCTAAGCCGGTCCGGATGAAGGCCATGTTTACCGGCGTCTTTACGTACGACGCGGTAAACATCGCGATGCCTATGGCTACAAGGATCAGGAGTAAAATAATCCAACCCATCGTCTCTCCTCCTCGGTTTCCCCCGCGGGATTAACGTTCCGCGGTAACTACGGCGTCATCAATCCCATGAATGTAAAGAAGATTCTCGATCGAGTCCCGTAAATGGGTCGGGTCCCCCTTCTTGAAAGAGAAGGTATCGTCGCTAAATCGTGGGACCTGCGCATAGACTTCGTTAAAATCCGAGGGCGTGTTGTGCGGATACTCGTGACACAGACGCTGCCACATCTCTCGCAAGGTTCGCTTGTCCACGCCTCGGACGACGATTTTGAAGGGTTGGTCTTTGGAAAACGGCCTCGCCGATTCGAAGTGACTCCCCCGCATCGGCTCCGCGTGGGCAGGCCCAGGCGGCTTGCGCGCGAAGGCAGAACTTCCGGGTGGAGTACGCATCCCCGCTCCGCCGGTCCCGGCGCCGGCAAAGGCCGGGGCGGGACGGCGAGGAACCTCTGCCGGTGCCGACTCTGGAGCTGGTGCAGCTGGAACAGGCGAAGGCATACCCAGGGGTGTGCGAGATGCGGTGGCGACCTGGAAGTCCGGGTAAGCCCGGAGCCCGTGTTCGCCGATGTCCAAGCCCTCCATCTCCTCGTCTGGCGAGACGCGAATGCCCATCAGCCCCTTGAGGATCGCCCAGCCGACCATTGAAGCCGGGAAGATAAACGCGCCGACCGCAAGTACTCCTACCAGCTGTGCCACGAAGAGGTCTGAGCCGCCCCCGAAGAAAAGCCCGTTACCAGTGGTGCCCGGACTGAACTTATCCTGGGCAAATAAGCCGACGGCAAGCGTGCCCCATGCCCCACAGGTCAGGTGGGCAGACACGGCCCCGACCGGGTCGTCCACCTTAATGCGATCAAAGGCAAGAACTGAGAGAACCACGAGGATGCCGGCCACCAGACCGATCGCCAGGGAGCTCCCGAGGCTGACAAAAGCACAGGGGGCCGTAATGGCAACCAGGCCGGCCACACCCCCGTTGAGAGCCATCGTAAGATCCGGCTTCCCCAGAAGGATCCAGGCGGTGAAGGTGGCGCTGATGACCCCCGCGGCCGCGGCTGTGTTTGTGGTGGCCGCGATGTGCCCAATAGCACCCCAGTCCGCGCCCATCGTGCTGCCCGGGTTAAAGCCGAACCACCCAAACCAGAGGATAAAGACCCCCAGGGTCGCCGAGGTAAGATTGTGACCGGGGATGGGATTGATGCGGTCGCCCTTTCCGTATTTGCCAATGCGCGGCCCCAGCATGATGGCACCGGCGAGCGCGGCCCAGCCGCCAACCGAGTGGACCACGGTAGAACCCGCAAAGTCCCACATCCCTCGCTCGGCGAGCCAGCCCCCTCCCCAGATCCAGTGACCGGTGATCGGATACAGGAGGCCGGTCATGAGAATGGAAAAGACGAAAAAGGCGCTGAACTTGATCCGCTCTGCTACCGCTCCGGAGACAATCGTTGCCGCAGTCGCCGCAAAGACCATCTGGAAAAGAAACTTGGCCGGCAGAGGAATGCCGGTCCAGTTGATGGAGCTGTAGACCCCCTGATACGCGTCTCCCGTCGCCGGGCTGTTATCGGGACCGCTCAGAAACCAGAGCCCCTTGAGGCCCATGAACCATGTGCCATCCCCAAACATAATTCCCCACCCGACGACTAAAAAGGCGATGGCCGTGACGGCAAACACCACAAAGTTCTTCGCCAGGATATTGACGGTATTTTTCGCACGGCAAAATCCTGATTCCAAGAGGGCGAACCCGGCGGCCATGAACATGACGAGAAATGCGGCTAGCAGGGTCCACAACGTATCCAGGGCGACCTTGGAATTGTTCACCTGCTGGAGTACGCTCTCAACGGTGGGGGCGGCCTCTTGGGCAAGAGCGGCCGCCGGAACGAGAAGCATCAACAGAGCTACAAGGCTGACTGTGCCTTTCCTACGCGCCACGTTTTGTCCCTCCCCTTGTGATGTTTTCAAATAATAATAAAAAGGTAACGAGAAGCTCCCCTGTCGGGGTCGGATGAAGATATTTCGCGTTAACAGGAGCATCACGCATGCCAGTGGAGTTCGAAACTGATAAGTCATCGATATTGCGGGGAAAGTTGCAACCGGCGAAGAATCGAAGCGGGGTGGAATCCGCCTAAAAAGAGAGCAAAGAATTGTCGTGCACATGCGCAATGCTTAGATCATAGGCAATCCGGCCTTTCGCCTTGACAGGGTCAGGGGTGCAGGATATAGACAGCCGACAGCTCTCTTGAAATCGCTGGCTGCATCGCGGGGGTAACCGCAGGAATATGCAGGAAAAAGAGACGAATAGAGCCGAGATCCGACGCGAGGTCTTTCGCTTGGCCCTGCCCGTCACCGTTTCGAACCTGCTCCACCGGATGGCCACAGCGGTGGATATCTTCCTGGTAGGTGGACTCGGCGCTGGGGCCGTTGCGGCAGTTGGACTCGGTCAGCTACTGGTCTTTCTCACGATGACCATCGTGTGGGCGGTGAGTACTGGAACCATGGTCTCGGTGGCTCAGCAGTGGGGGGCGGACCGGCGGGCGGAAGCCGGACGCGTAGCGGTTCATGGTCTTCTTGTGACGCTGGTCTTGACGATCCCCTTGGCCGTGGCGGGGGTCTTGCTGGCGCCAGATGCGGCCAGGTTTCTCGGAGCCTCAGTAGCGGTGCAGGACCTGGTCGGTGTGTACTGCCAATGGGTATTTCTCGCTTTTCCCGCTACCGCCTTGGTCCATGTCCTGACCTCCACGATGCACGGGGCCGGTGATACCCGGACACCGATGCGGATTTTTCTGATCCTGAATCTTGTCCACGTC
>JBFHXD010000096.1:0-9336 GCA_041599135.1 Methylomirabilales bacterium (SeqCode)
ATCTTCTTTACTCTTTCCGCGACATCCACGGTCCCGCTCACCTCCTCACCTCCAGCGAAATGAGCACCTTTGCTCGTTACATCCAAAGACCTCCGTTCAAATGAATGACTTGTCCTGTAATGTAGGCCGCTCGTTCCGAAGCAAGAAATACGACAAGATCCGCGACCTCCTCGGGTCGCCCGAATCGACCGAGAGGAATTTGCAAACGCAGCCGTTCCTGAAGTTCCGGGTCCAAGGCGTGCGTCATATCCGTCTCAATAAATCCAGGGGCTACGGCATTGACCGTAATACCCCGCGATGCCACCTCCCTCGCCGTGGCCTTGGTCAGGCCGATGATCCCGGCCTTGGCAGCGGCGTAGTTGGCTTGGCCGGGATTGCCCATAATGCCTACGACGGAGGAAAGATTGATAATCCGTCCTCCCCGCTGTTTAATCATCGGTCGCAGGACAGCCCGTGTACAATTAAATACTCCCTTTAAATTCGTGCTCAGCACCGTCTCCCATTCATCATCCTTCATACGCAGCAGGATGTTGTCGCGCGTGATCCCGGCGTTGTTGACCAAAATGTCGATCTGCCCGAACCGCTCGAGACACGCCTCGATCATCTGCTCAACGCCGGAAGCCTGGCTTACATCCGTCTTGACTGTAAGCACCTGCGTACCCGAAGACTCCAGGTCTGCTGCGATCTTCTCAAGCAGGACGTGGTCTCGGGCGCACACAGTCAGGGCTGCCCCCTCCCGGGCCAGTGCTGTGGCTATGGCCCGACCGATCCCACGCGATCCCCCGGTGACAACAGCGATCTTTCCCTGTAGGCTCATGCCTTCGCCGCTGCGGCGAGGGTTTCCTCCAGACTCCTTCGGTCTTCGATGTGATAGACGTTGACCAGCTCACTGATACGCTTGATCAGGCCTGAAAGAACCCTCCCCGGACCCAGCTCGATAAAGATCTCGACGCCTTCGTGGGTCAGGCGCCGGATCACGTCGACCCAGCGGACGGGATGGTCGAGCTGCTCGATGAGGCTCTGCGTGACTTCTGCTGCGGTCTGTTTCGTTTGCGCATCAAGACCAGCGATGAATGGAACCTGCGGGTCACTGATATCCAATCCGTCGAGAACCGTGGCAAATTCCTGTGCGATGGACTGCATCAGGCTCGAGTGGAACGGGGCACTCACGGGCAGTAGCTGAACACGTTTTGCCCCTTTGGCCCGCGCAGCCACCGACGCACGATTCACCGCCGCGGCATGCCCCGCCACGACCGTTTGCATTGGTGTATTCAGATTCGCCACCTCTACCACCTCGCCCTGGGCGGCTTCCTGGCAAATGTTTTCGACCGCCTCAGGCGTGAGACCAATGATGGCAGCCATCGCACCGGCCCCGACGGCCACCGCCTCTTGCATCAGTTCACCTCGTCGCCGCACCGCCCGCAGTGCGTCGGGATAGCTGAGCGACCCGGCAGCCACAAGAGCCGTGTACTCTCCCAAACTATGTCCAGCCACAAAGTCCGGATGAATGCCATGCTCACGGACAACCGCTAAGATCATGCTACTTACGGTAAGGATTGCGGGCTGCGTATTCGCTGTAAGGCTAAGGGTCTCCTCGGCGCTCGAGAAGCAAAGCCGCTTGAGATCGAAGCCAAGAACCTCACTCCCCATCGCCATGACGGCCTGTGCCGCAGGAAAGTTCTCCGCCATGTCCCAGCCCATACCTACATACTGGGACCCCTGACCCGGAAAAACAAATGCGGTTTTTCCTTTCATAAACCTTGCGTAGCGTCAGTCTTAGGCTGCCTCCGCCTACACGGCAGGTCGTTGCTTTACCAACGGACTACCGCCGATCCCCAGGTGAGGCCGCCACCGAATGCCACTAAAAGGATTAGGTTCCCCTCGCCTACCTTCCCGGTGCGCACCGCCTCATCCAACGCCAGTGGGACGGAGGCAGCCGAGGTATTTCCAAATCGCGCAATGTTGGTGACCACCTTCTCCGGAGGCAGGGAGAGACGATGGGTAAGCGCCTGAATGATTCGGGTATTGGCCTGGTGAGGAACGACCAGATCAACATCCGACATCTCCAGCCGGTTATGTTTTAAGGCCGCAATGCACGCGTCCTCCATAGCCCGGACGGCAATCCGAAAGACCTCATTACCATTCGGCATTTTGATCGCATTGAGACGCTGATCGAGGACCTCGGCTGTCATCGGACACCGGGACCCTCCTCCTGGTGCCACGAGGAGGTCCCACTGTGTTCCGTCCGAGTACAGGTGTGTGGAGAGAACTCCTCCCTCTCCCTTTTGGCCCTGGAGGACGACCGCGCCTGCGCCGTCTCCGAATAGGACGCAGGTGTTCCGGTCATTCCAGTCGGTGATGATGGAGAGGGTTTCAGAGCCTACGAGCAGCACGTTCCGATACGTTCCCGTCCGAATGAAATTGTCCGCTACGGCGAGACCATAGATAAACCCTGAACAGGCAGCAGAGACATCGAGGGCCGCCGCCCGTCGGGCACGCAGTTGATCCTGAAGGAGACATGCTGTGGCCGGAAAGGGAAGTGCGGGCGTGATCGTGGCTACCACGATAAGATCCAGATCCATGGGATCGAGCGAGGCAGCCTCCAAAGCCTGGACTGCTGCACTTTCCGCTAGCGTAGCTGTATCTTCACCTTGACTACAGATCCGGCGCTCCGAGATGCCTGTGCGAGACGTGATCCACTCGTCCGTGGTCTCGACCAACCGTTCAAGGTCCGCGTTGCGTAAGGTCCGCGGTGGTATCCCTGATCCCGTACCGATGATACGGCTCCGCTCCATGACCCCCCCTAGCTGTGGGCGACCCCCACTCGGATGCTTTCGATCACCCGATTTTTGACGCACTCGGCCGCTACCCGGATCCCATTCTTAATGGCCTTGGCGGTGGATCGCCCGTGGCCGATAATCACCACCCCGCTCACACCGAGGAGCGGGGCTCCCCCGTACTCCGTATAATCGATGCGGCGGTGAAAACGCTCTAGACTAGGTCGGAGAAAGAGCAGCCCTGCCTTCCCCCACATGCCCCGCTTTAGTTCTTCTCTGAAAAGGGTAAGCATCATCTCGGCTGCGCTTTCACCGATCTTCAGCGCGACATTTCCGGTAAAACCGTCGCAGACCACCACATCGGCCTTTCCGTTGAAAACATCTGCGCCCTCGACGTTCCCTATAAAGGTAACGCCTGGCTCATCCTCTAACGCCCGAAAGGCCTCTCTGGTTAGCTCGTTTCCCTTGGTCTCTTCCTCTCCGATGCTCAGCAAGCCGACCCGAGGTTCCGGTTTTCCCAGAATTTTCCTGGCATAGACCGTTCCCATGATGGCAAATTGAACAAGGTGCCGAGGCTTACTGTCGACGTTTGCCCCCGCATCCAACAGAATGGCGTACCCAGCAAGGGTGGGTAGCTGTGCGGCAATCGCGGGACGTTCTACACCCGCCAGAGGCCCCAGAATGACCAAGGCTGTGGCCATGACCGCCCCGGTGTTCCCGGCACTCACAAAGGCGTCTGCTCCCCCTTCCTTGACGAGGTCAACCCCTACTCGGATCGATGAATCCTTCTTCTTCCGGAGTGCCACGGCAGGGGACTCGCGCATCTCCACCATCTCTGGGGCATGACGAATGCGGATGTCCAGCCTGCGGGTGTCTAGCCGGGAAAGCTTTCTGGCAATTTGATCTTCAACCCCGATCAGGATTACAGAAAGGTCTAACTCTCGTGCAGCCGCAACTGCTCCCGCCACGGTGACGGGGATACCTCCATCTCCGCCCATGGCGTCCAGGGCGACTGTCACTCGACCGCGGTGGGACAGCCAAAAAGGTGTGTTATCCATCCCGTCTCGCCGTCCCGGGCATCGACGGCTTAGACACTATGCCTCTTCCCCCTTGACGACCTCGCGACCCCGGTAGGTGCCACAGCTCGAACATACCCGATGGGGAAGTTTCCTCTCGCGGCAGTGCGGACACACCGTCAGTGCGGGCAGCGAAAGAGCATCGTGTGCTCTCCGTTTTCTGGTTCGTGCATTGGAATGGCGGCGTTTGGGAAGGCCCATGTTCTCCCCGTGTTCCGATTACAACAGCGATTTCAATTCCTGCCACCGTGGATCAAGGCGGGTTGGAGAACAAGGGCAGGTCCCCTCATTCAGGTTCTTCCCGCATTCGGGGCAGAGCCCCCGACACCCTTCATGGCACAGGGGCTTTACCGGCAGGGCCAACAGGACATTTTCCCGGACGAGGCCTGCCACATTGATCTTCGCCCCATCGAGGAAGCTCACATCCAGTTCTTCGGGGCTCAACTCGTGTTCCTCATCGAGCCCTCGCTCGATGGCACCGCGGTATTGGACCTCAAAACCTTCGCACATCGGCAGCGTAAAGAACTCGAAACACCGACTGCAATGGATCTCAAGCTGGGACGAGATTTCGCCCCGCACGAAGACCCCGGTGGAGGTCCGAGAGAAATGTAAGGAAGCCTCAACCGGCCGGAGCGGATGAACCCTCTCCCCCGAGGGATCCAGAAAATCCTCGGCCTCACAGAAGTGGATGGCCAGACCCTCTGAAGGGATCTGGCTAATGTCAACGAACATCCAATGTCACCCCACAAATGTGGCGAATTATACTGGGCAGACCTGCGGATGTCAAGGGAAAAACCTGAACAATATCGAGGTAAACCCGCGACGTCACAGCGTTCCATGCGGTGCGGAGGTTCCAGTCATCGGCTGCTCTGCCCCCCACGCGATCTTCATGCAGAATCAAAGATCTCGACTTCTGGAAAGAAGTATCGGATCTCGAAGGCCGCGGACTGTTGCGAGTCCGAGCCATGCACCGCATTGTGTTCAATACCCGTGCCAAAATCCCGCCGAATCGTTCCCTGAGACGCCTGGGCCGGGTCCGTAGCCCCCATTATAGCACGTACGGTCGCGATGGCCTCCTTTCCCTCTAAGACCATGACCACGGAGGGGCCGGAGCTCATAAACGTAGTGAGGCTTCGGTAAAAGGGGCGTTCCCGGTGAACATGATAAAATTGTTCGGCCTGTTGCCGATCCAGATGCACCATTCTCAGACGAATGAGACGCAGCCCTGCGTCTTCGAAACGACGGAGAATTTCGCCAATCTTCCCACGCGCGACCGCATCCGGTTTCACGATCGCCAATGTCCGCTCCATGCCCGCCCCCCTTCGAAGAAAAGACCACCTGGAACACAGGTGGCCTCGTCGCGGAGCGTTTTGAAATGCACGGGACAGGCTCCTGACATCCCTTTCGTAACTACCTTCTTCGGAGGCTCTTTTCGACCAACACCCCCATCTCAGCCGGGGACCGACAGACGTGAATTCCCGCGGCCTCCATCGCTGCAACCTTTTCAGCTGCCGTTCCCTTTCCGCCAGCGATGATCGCCCCGGCATGCCCCATTCGTCGTCCTGGAGGAGCTGTCATTCCCGCCACGTATCCAACGACCGGCTTGTCCATGTGGGCGTTCACGAACGCCGCCGCCTCTTCCTCCGCAGTCCCACCAATCTCTCCGATCAGAAGAATGGCTTGCGTCCCTGGATCCTCCTGGAAAAGACGAAGGCAATCGACAAAGCTCGTCCCAATAATCGGATCACCACCAATCCCCACACAGGTGGATTGTCCAATCCCGCGCTGAGTCAGCTGTCCTACTGCTTCATAAGTCAAGGTGCCACTTCGGGAGACCACACCAACTGGTCCCGGTATGTGGATGTGGCCAGGCATGATCCCCACTTTGGCCTTGCCGGGGGAAATCACGCCCGGGCAATTGGGGCCGATTAGACGTGAGGCCTGCCCCTGCAGACACCGCGACACCTTTACCATATCCAATGCGGGGATACCCTCGGTAATACACACGATCACGCCAATGCCAGCATCGGCCGCCTCGAGAATGGCGTCTGCGGCAAAAACAGGCGGAACAAAGATTAGGGAGGTATTCGCCCCGGCCTCCTTGACCGCATAGGCCACAGTATTGAAGACAGGGATTCCCTCGTGGAGCATTCCTCCCTTGCCAGGAGTGACCCCCCCGACTATCTTCGTCCCATATTCCAGACACCCCTTGGCGTGAAAACTCCCCTCTTTCCCCGTAATCCCCTGTACGACCACCCGCGTCTGTTCGTCGACTAAGATGCTCATCTCTTACTTCCCTCGGCGTTCACCGTTCACGGTAAGACCCGTTAAGACGTTACTGTGAACCGTGAACTGTCAACTGTGAACTGCGCCGGCCGCTTGGGCGGCCAATGCTGCGGCATCAGCCATGGTTTCGGCATTCACAAAGTTCAGCCCTGACTCCTTCAGCATTTGCCTGCCCAGCTCTACATTGGTTCCCTCCATCCGGATCACGATGGGGAGGGTAACATCCAATGCCCTGACCGCCTTGATGACCCCCTCCGCCAACCGGTCACACCGCAGGATGCCGCCGAAGATGTTGATCAGGACGACTTTGACGTTCCGGTCCGAGATGAGAATACGGAAGGCGTTCTCGATTTGCTCGGCGCTGGCGCCGCCCCCCACATCCAAGAAGTTAGCTGGTTCGCCCCCAGCCAACTTGATAATGTCCATGGTGGCCATGGCCAGACCCGCCCCGTTGACCATACACCCCACGTTGCCGTCCAGCTTGATATAGCTTAGGTTGTACTTTGAAGCCTCAACCTCTAGGGGCGACTCCTCGTCCACGTCGCGGAGCGCCAAGACGTCGGGATGGCGAGAGATCCCGTTGTCATCGAAAGTCATCTTCGCGTCCAGGGCGAGCAGGCGGCCATCCCCGGTAATCACGAGAGGGTTAATCTCGGCCAGTGAGCAGTCCTTGGCCTCAAAGGCGCGGTACAGCCTGATCACGAAATCGGCCACCCCCTTGAGCGTGTCCCCGGTAAGGCCAAGCCCGAATCCCAACTTGCGGGTGTGGTAGCCCTGGATGCCTGTGGCCGGGTCTACGTGTACCTTCGTAATAGCCTCCGGTCTGGTCTGGGCCACTTCCTCAATATCCATCCCGCCAGCACTGGAGGCCATAATCACCGGCAGGCCGACTGAGCGGTCAATCACGATCCCGAGGTACAGCTCCTGGCGGATATCCATGGCTTCTTCGACTAGCACGCGCTTAACCTGCTGCCCTTCCGGCCCGGTTTGATGCGTTTTGAGCATCATCCCAAGGATTTGAGACCCAACCTGCGCCGCGTCCTCCGGAGATTTCGCCAGTTTTACCCCACCCCCCTTGCCCCGGCCGCCGGCATGGATCTGTGCTTTGACCACCACGGTCCCGCCAAGCTCCCGCGCGATAGCACTGGCCTCGGCAGGCGTTCCCGCCACGCGGCCCCGCGGGACGGGTACACCGAACTCGCCGAGGATTGCCTTCGCCTGATATTCATGAATCTTCACGTCCTCTGACCTCTTGTAGTGGAGGTTATCACTTCCCTGCCTTTCGCCTGGACACCTCTGAGGAGCTTGACCACCCGTGAAACAGGGCGTTTTGCGAACGCGAGGATCCGGAGGGCCTATTTCTTTCCGGTGATCGTCTTGATGAGTCGCGCGATAGGGTCGTAGTATTCGTCTACCACCCGCTCCTTGAGGGGAATGATAGCATTATCCGTAATGTGGATGTGTTCCGGACAGACCTCGGTGCAGCACTTCGTAATGTTGCAGTACCCGAGCCCTGCCTTGTTACGGAGAAGTTCGGTCCGGGAATGGATATCCAGGGGATGCATCTCGAGCGCTGCGATGCGCACAAAGAACCGTGGACCGGCGAATGCTCTCTTCTTATCTGGGTGATCTCGGATGACGTGACAGACGTTCTGGCAAAGAAAGCATTCGATGCACTTGTGGAACTCCTGTGCCCGATCGATGTCCTCCTGCATCATCCGATATGTGCCATCCGGCTGGGGCGGCCCCGGTTTGAACGTGGGGATCTGCTTGGCGACCTCGTAGTTATACGAGACATCGGTCACCAGATCCCTCACCACCGAAAATGCTTTCATAGGTCCCACCGTAATCGGTTCGTCCGGGGAGAACAGGCTCATCCTAGCCATACACATGAGCCGTGGCTTGCCGTTGACCTCGGCGCTACAGGAACCACACTTGCCTGCTTTGCAGTTCCAACGGACGGCGAGATCGTTGGCCTGCGTGGCTTGGATTCGGTGAATGGCGTCCAAAACCACCATTCCCTCTTCGACGGGGACACGGTACTCCTGGAAGCCGCCACGTTTGTCGTCACCTCGCCAAACCCGAAAGGTAAATTCAGTCATTCACTTGTCTCCTTCGAACAACTTTTTGAGGTCCTCAGGCATTTCCCGCAGCGGCTCTTGAGAAACGGTGATTTCTTCCCCCACCTTCCGCACCACGACGTTGACTTTGCCCAATGTTGGATCCATCCGTGGATAGTCCTCGCGCGTGTGGGCACCTCGACTTTCCCTTCGCTCCAGCGCGGCTTGCGTCACGACTTCTGAAACCGTCAGCAACGAGTCTAAATCGAGGGCCAGATGCCAGGCAGGATTATACTCGCGGTTCCCAGCGATCTTGATTCGACGAGTCCGCTCGCGCAGCACCGCGATTTCGTCCAGTGCTTTCTTCAGCTCCCCTTCAGTCCGAATGATCCCCACCAGGCTCTGCATGCATTCCTGGAGGTCTTGGTGAATCGTATAAGGATTCTCCGCCCCGCTCCGCTCGAATGGCTCGAGACACTCCTGAACGATCGCCTCTACCTGACCGGCGTCGATCGAGAGCGTCCCTGGAAGATCCTTCGCAAACTCGGCGGCATAAAGGCCGGCCCGCTGTCCAAAAACGAGCAGATCCGAGAGCGAGTTGCCGCCCAGGCGGTTCGCCCCGTGCATGCCCGCCGCCACCTCGCCAGCAGCAAAGAGGCCGGGAACAGTGGCCGCCGCGGTATCGGCATCTACTCGTACGCCCCCCATAACGTAGTGGCAGGTGGGCCCGACTTCCATGGACTGCTTAGTGATATCCACATCTGCCAGTTCCTTGAACTGGTGGTACATGGAGGGAAGCCGCCGCCTGATGTATTCGGGGTCGCGACGTGAGGCGATATCAAGAAAGACACCCCCGTGAGGACTACCCCGCCCCGCTTTCACTTCGGCATTGATCGCACGAGCGACCTCGTCGCGCGGGAGCAGATCCGGAGTCCGCCGATTATTTCTCTTATCAGTGTACCATCGGTCAGCTTCGGCCTCCGTGTCAGCCGTCTCCGCCCGGAAGAACTCGGGGATGTAATTGAACATGAAACGCTCTCCCAGAACATTCTTGAGGGTTCCGCCATCCCCGCGGACACCCTCGGTCACCAAAATGCCGCGGACGCTCGGAGGCCAGACCATTCCTGTCGGATGAAA
>JBFHXD010000097.1:0-9076 GCA_041599135.1 Methylomirabilales bacterium (SeqCode)
CCGTAAGCTTCAGAAAGCTCACCGCCCTAGCCCCTCAGCTCGCAAGGTGTATACTTCCTGAATCGCCGCCAGTGTCAGGGTCTCCCGCGGCTCATCCAGAATCAGCCCGCCCCGTGCCAGGATGCCCCGCCGGGTCGCCAGCTTGAAACCGTCTAGGAAGTTGTGGGTCGCCATCACCGTCATGCCCCCCCGCGCCTGATGCTCCTGCAGGACCGCCTCAAGGACCTTCGTAGCCTCCCGGTCCAGATTGGTGTAGGGTTCGTCGAGCAGCCACAGGTCCGCCGGGTTCAACATTAACCGGGCCACCATGATTCTCCGCTTCATCCCACTCGACAGCGTCCGCACCCGCTCATCCGCCACCGCCCCCAGCCCGACCCGCTCGATTGCCTCCGCAATAACCCCGTCGGCCGGCCGGCCGCCGTGCAGTGCCGCGGCAAAGCCGAGATTCTCCCGCGGCGTCAGATCTTCGTACAGATAGCTCCCGTGCGACAGCAAACCCACGCGCCGCCGCACCTGCTCCCGCTCCCGGACCAAATCGGCCCCGCCCAGCGTCCCCGTCCCCCGCGTCGGTCTGAGCAGCGTCGCCAGGATCTTGAGGAGGGTTGTCTTTCCCGAGCCGTTCGGGCCGAACAGGACCAGCGTCTCGCCGGGCCCCAGATCCAGGTCGACGCCTCGCAGGGCCCACGTCCCCCGAAACGCCTTGCCAAGCCCTTGGACCCGGAGCCTGATCCCCGCTGTTCCGCCGTGCATCACGCTACCGATCTGCCTCCCCCATGACGAAATCGACACTGCGGATGATGGCACCGACATCGTTACCGTGTGCCCCTCGGCTAGCCTACATAGAGCCTACCTCCAGTCTCTCAGGCTGTCGAGCATCTTTTGGCAAAACGATGGAGTCAGTCCGTTGAAGAGTCTTGTGGGAACTCAGCAACGGCCGTTCCAATGACACAACCGAGGATAAGCCTTCATTTTTACTACGGGCGGCTCCCAATCCAAGTGGAGAGGCAGGGGCACCAATGTCCTCCGTGAGATACTCTTCCCTGTCCAACGTTTTGTTTTTCCATGATCGGAAATCACAAAACTGGCGGGGCCTCCTTTCCTCAATGGGACAATTTAGTCCCATCTTGGCTACCCAATTCAATTTACGATTCAGCGGAGGCAATGAAGAAAGCGGAAAGATGAGTTAGAGGCCCATGACTCGACGCTTGAGGGCAATCGACTCGACGACATCGGCGATATCCTCGCACCGGTCCGTTGTCGTCTCCAGGACTTCGTAGATCTCCCTCCACTTGATGAGATCAGCGGGCGAGTGATCCCGCTCAAAGAGGGAGGCGATAGCCTGACGATAGGTTTGATCGGCAATGTTCTCTAGCCGGTTGATCTCGAGGCAGATCTTCTCCACATCGGCAAACCGAGGCAAGAGGTTCATGACTTGCACGATCTGCTCGGCGGACGCGACGATGTAACCCGCCAGCTCACGGGCTGCCGGGGTCACTTGCGGAATCTTATACAGGGCCATCCGGGAGGCGACCGCCTCGATCCCATCCAGGACATCGTCGAGACGCGACACGAGCGCGTGCATGTCAGCTCGATCAAAGATCGTGATGAAAGTCTGGTTGAGCCTCCGTACGACTTGGTGCGTGAGTTCATCGCCCCGCTGCTCAAATTGCTTGATTTGCTCCCACTGCGACCCCGGATCACGGTAATCGTCAAAGAACGCCTTTAAGGCCCTGGCTCCGGCGAGGACGTTGGCAGCCGCTTCTCGAAACAGGCCAAACAGCTCCTCCTCTTCCTGGCGGGCCCGAGCGACGGAGCCCTCGGTCACACGTGCGATTGGCCCCTTGGCTATCTCCTCCGGCGACCGGATTCCCTTGCGCATTTCTTTATCTCCTCGTTCGCGCACGTCCTCCCCCCTGGCGATATAAATAACATCCTCGGCAATGTTGGTGGCATGATCGGCAATTCGCTCCAGATTCCGAGACACCAAGAGTAGCTCTAACGCCCGCGGAATCGATTCCGGCTCACGACTCATGAATTTCGCAAGCTCTTCAAATAAACGATCCCGCAATCCATCGACGATATCGTCCGCCTCAATCACCCCTCGTGCCAGGTCTGGATTTCTGGTGACAAAGGCGTCCAGGCTGCGCTTGACCATCTCTTGGGCGAGGTGGGCCATCTTTGGCATATCGACTAACGGGTGAATCGGCGGTTCTTTGAGTAGCGTCAGCGTCCGCAGAACGATATTAACTGCCAGATCTCCGATTCGCTCCAGTTCACTATTGATCTTGATCCCGGCCGCAATAAAGCGCAGGTCAGAGGCCACTGGATGGTGCAATGCTAACACTGTGAAGCTTCGATCGTCCAGATTGATGCAACGCTGGTCCATCTCTTCCTCGCACCGGAAGACCTCCTGAGCCAGGTCGGCATTGCGGTTGACGAGGGCCTGGACGCTGGCCTGAATCATAGTCTCGGCCAGTCCCCCCATCACCAGGAGCTGCTCCTTGAGTTCCCGGAGTTCGGTCTCAAACGATCTGACCATCTCTTGCCTCCCTGGACCCCTTAGCCAAAGCGCCCGGTGATGTAGGCCTCGGTCCGGGAATCCTTCGGGGTCGTGAACAGCTGCCGGGTGACACCGAATTCGACCATCTCGCCCAGCAGCATGAACCCCGTGTAGTCGGAGACCCGGGCAGCCTGTTGCATGTTATGCGTGACGATGACGATCGTGTAGTCCTTTTTCAGGTCCCGCATCAACTCCTCAATCTTGGCCGTGGCCACCGGATCCAAGGCCGAGCACGGCTCGTCCATCAACAGGACCTCGGGTTCGACCGCGATGGCCCGGGCGATACATAGCCGCTGCTGCTGTCCCCCGGAAAGGCTCGACCCGGACGTGCGAAGCTCGTCCTTGACCTCATCCCACAGCGCCGCCAACGTGAGGCTCCGTTCGACAACTTCGTCGAGGACCTGCCTTTTGCGAATCCCGTTGAGCTTCAGGCCAGCGGCCACGTTGTCATAGATGGACATGGTCGGGAAGGGATTGGGACGCTGAAAGACCATACCGATCCGCCGCCGGACTTCTACCGGGTCGATCCCGGGTGCGTAGATGTCCCGTCCGTCCACGAGAATGCGGCCGCTGACCCGGGCCCCGGGGACGACCTCGTGCATCCGGTTGATGCACCGGATCAATGTCGATTTGCCGCATCCGGAGGGACCGATGACTGCTGTGATCCGTTGCGCCTCGATCTTCAGATCGATATCCTGGAGGACGTGCTTGTCCCCGAACCAGGCGTTGAGCCCATCGATAACAATCCCTTCCAACATCGCTACCTCACGATCCCAAAACGACCGCGCCCGACCACCCGAGCGACCACGCTGATCACGAGGACCAGGAACACCAACACCAGCGCGCCCGCCCACGCCTGCGCATGCCACGTGTCGTACGGCGAGATCGCATAAGTGAATATCTGCAGGGGGATCGCTGCAATCGGTTCAATCAACCGGACAGACCAGAACTGGTTCCCAAAGGCAGTAAAAAGGAGGGGGGCGGTCTCGCCCGCGATCCGAGCGACCGCCAGCATGATTCCGGTGATGATACCGGCCCTCGCCGTCCGGAGGGCAATCCGCACCGTCACCTTCCACTGTGGTACGCCCAAGGCGAGCCCCGCCTCCCGAAGCGACACCGGGACGAGTTTGAGCATCTCCTCCGTCGTCCGCAACACCACAGGGATCATCATAATCCCCAGGGCAAAGCCGCCGGCCAGGGCCGAAAAAGTTCGCGTGGGCAACACCACCAGCGTGTAAGCAAAGATACCCACGACGATCGAGGGAACGCCGTTCAGGACATCGGCCAAAAAGCGAGCCGCCCACGCCAACCGGGTATGTCCGTTCTCCGCAACGTACACGCCGGCTCCAACACCGATCGGCACCCCCAGACCCGACGCGATGCCAATGAGGAGCAGGGTTCCCACGATTCCGTTGGCTATCCCTCCACCTGACTCTCCCACCGGCCTGGGCATGCTGGTCAAAAACTCCCAGTTGACATACGAGATCCCTTTATAGACGAGGAACGCAAAAATGAGCGCGAGCGGCAGAATGGTGACCCCGACCGAGAAGACTGTCATCCCCTCCATTACTCGATTGACCAGGCGACGTCGTCGGTAATGTGACACGAATCGTTACTCCGGCACTCCGACCGCCATACCTCGACCCGCGCGCCAGACCAGCAACCGGGCAAGGATGTTGACCACAAGCGTGATCACGAAAAGCACCAGGCCAATTTCGATCAGGGCGCTGAGATAGAGATCGTCGGTCGCCTCCGTAAATTCATTCGCGATGACCGAAGCCATCGTGTAGCTCGGCGCAAAGAGCGAAAGGGCGATTTCCGGGCGGTTGCCGATCACCATGGTGACCGCCATGGTCTCGCCGAGGGCTCGGCCGAGTCCCAACATGCACGCGCCGATGATTCCGGACCAACCAAACGGTAGGACGGCCATCCGGATCATCTCCCACCGCGTCGCCCCGAGCGCAAGCGCCGCCTCCCGCTGCGCTCTGGGGACTTGCGCCAGCACCTCCCGGGTCACGGACGAGACGAAGGGAGTCACCATGATTGCCAAAATGATGCCCGCCGTCAGCATCCCCACGCCGTAGGCTGGGCCCTGGAACAACGGCAGAAAGCCCATCGTCGATTTGAGGAACGGTTGCGCGGTCTGCTGCATCCATGGGGCTAAAATAAAGATCCCCCAAAGACCATAGACCACGCTCGGGATCGCCGCGAGGAGCTCTCCGAGGAAGGCGATTGGTCCTCGTAGCCATAGGGGGCTGAGCTCGACGAGAAAGATGGCCACACCGATGCTCGGAGGGACGGCGATGAGTAGGGCGAGAACGGAAGAGACCAGCGTCCCGTACATGAACGGAAGCGCGCCGAACTTCAATCGTACCGGATCCCAGTCTGATGTCCAGATGAAGGCGAAACCGAACCGTTCCAGCGAGAGCCAGGAGGTCGTCACGAGCTCATAAACCATCAACGACATGAGCGAGACAACCAGCAACGCTCCCCCGACAATGACGACGTTGAACATCCGACCGCCAAAGCGGCCCACCGGTCGTCGCAAAACAGCAGATATTTGGCGGGTCCCCGCATCGGGGCCTTGCGTCACTAATTCAGAACGATTGACCATTTCTTTCCTATTGGGATACCAGGAGTGGCTTCCCCTCACAGTTGATCGTCTTCAGTGTCGCCTCAACCATTCGAACCACGTCTGCAGGGAGCGGCGCGTACAGGAGCTCTGGGACATACCGCTGTCCGTCGTGCGTAGCCCACCATAAAAATTTGACAACCTTTTGACCGCGTTCGCAATCTCGCTGCTGCTGATAGAGCAGGATCCATGTGAGGCCGGCGATCGGGTAAGAGTCCTTTCCCGGCTGATTCACGAGCGAGATACGAAAGTCGGCCGGCATTGTAGCACCCGCTGCCGCGGCAGTGGTAGTTTCTAAGCTCGGCGCCACGAAGTGGCCAGCCTGGTTCTGGAGGAACGCATAGGGCAGCTTATTCTGCTCCGCGTAGGCCAGCTCGACATAGCCGATGGCCCCCCGTGTGTTCTTGACCTGCCCAGCCACCCCCTCGTTTCCTTTGCCGCCGAGACCGACCGGCCACCTGACCGCCTTGCCCTGCCCAACTTTTTGCTTCCAGTCCGGACTCACGCTTGACAGGTAATCGGTGAAGATGCTCGTGGTCCCACTGCCATCAGATCGATGGACCACGATGATATCATCTGCTGGCAGCACGAGTGCTGGATTCACCGTGGCCAGGCGCGCATCGTTCCACCGCGTGATCCTGCCTAAAAAGATATCGACGAGAACCACAGGGGTGAGCTTGAGGCCCGTCGCTATCCCTTGTACGTTATACGTCACCACCACGGCACCCATGACCGTTGGAATGTGCAGAAGCTTAGCGGGAGCCTTGCTGAGCTCGGCATCAGTCAGTGGGGCATCGCTCGCCCCGAAATCGACGGTCCGGGCAATGATCTGGCGGACGCCACCGCCACTCCCGATCGATTGATAGTTGAACTTCGCCGAGGAATCCACCTGCCGGTACTCCCAGAACCACTTGGAGTAAATCGGGTACGGGAAAGTCGCCCCCGCACCGTTGATGAGCACGTCCGCCCGAGCAGGGAGGGCAAAAAATAACATCCCTACCATCACCAGGCCAAGATCCCGCAGCCTAATGCTTCTCAAGCCTTTTCGAAGCTGAACCCGCATTGTCTTTTCTCCTTCTCCAACAATCTCACCATCCGATTACAGCCAGGTTACCTGCATGTTACAGGCTTGTTAATTTGTCTTCTCGCCCCCTCATCCGTGTTTTCGCAGAGCGCTTCCCAGTGCTTGCCAACCGACTTCAAGAAGATCCCAGTTCGGATTCTTCAGCGTCCACTGAGAGTATGGAGGCGCGAGATAACAGGACAAGGACGTGAGGGTTACATCTGGGCAAAAAATTGGGGGGAAATTATGTGGCAATGGGAAGGGTAAACGTCACGCGGGTGCCGCGGCCGAGCTCGCTCTCGATATGGAGTTCACCCCCATGAGCGTGTACCAGGTGCTTCACGATACTCAAGCCCAAACCGGTCCCACCCAGCTCGCGAGCGCGGGCTCGATCTACCCGATAGAACCGTTCGGTAACGCGAGGGACATCGGTCGAGGGGATCCCTGTGCCCGTGTCTGTCACGGTCACTTCCACATGGGCAGAGGAGGCCTTTTGTGCAGACACCCTGACCTGACCCCTGGACGTAAACTTGATGGCATTATCAACCACGTTGATAAGGATCTGCTGGAGCCGATCTCGATCTGCAAAGAGCCGCGGCAAATCGGGCGGGAGTTCCAAGGAAAAATCAATCCCTTTTTTCGATGCCGCTTCCCGGCAGACAGAGAAGACCTGTTCCGCCACCTCACCAAGAGGAACGGGCTGTCTCTCGAGACTCAGGCGGCCGCTCTCGATATTGGCAAGGTCCAGAAGATCATCGACCAATCGGCTCATGCGCTCCCCGTGCCGGGCGATCACCTCCAAGAAGGTCCGGGCACTCTCCGGCTCCTCCACCGCGCCGTCCAGGAGCGTCTCGACATAGCCTCGGATAGCTGTGAGGGGGGTCCGGAGTTCGTGGGAGACATTCGCAACAAATTCCTGGCGGACCCGCTCCAAGTGCCGCAGTTCCGTCACATCATGCAAGACCATGAGGGTTCCCGAACGCTCGATCCCCTTCCGAAACGGGACAGCCTCAACCAAGAGGACCATCGGAGGGTTGGCTAGCGCGAGCTCCCGACGGCATACTGTTCCCTCAGGGGAGCGGTTACACTCCTCAATGAGGTCCAATAGATCCGGACGCCGAATCACCTCAAGGAGGTGTCTCTCTTCCCCGACTTCCGGACCAAGTCGGAAGATGCGGCGGGCGCTCGCGTTTATCAGAACAATCCGTCCCTGCCGATCGACGGCGATTAACCCCTCGGCCATGCTTTCTAAGATGCTCGCCGTCGTCGCCTGTTCCCGCTCCAGATCTCGAACCTTCCCCTGGAGGCTTTCAGCCATCGTGTTGAAGGCCCGGGCCAATGTGGCCAGCTCCTGTTCGGTTGGAACCGACACCCGGCGACTCAGGTCTCCCCTCGCCATCTGATTGGCCGCGGCAACCATGCTCGTTACCGGACGGCTCACCCGACGCGCCATCCAAATGCTCAGGAGAATGGCAATCCCGAAAGCTCCCACAATAGCAAAAGCTATCGTCCGCTGAATGGAGGACATGGTACGCTCTATTTCTGCCAGTGGGAGGGCGATTCGCAGGACGCCGGTGATCCCTGCTGCTGTCTCCAAGGGGATCGCCACGTATAGGAGATCCCTACCGACCGACTCACTATGGCGAATGCTGACCCCTGTCTCACCCGCGAGGGCTGCCTGCACCTCAGGACGATCGGCATGGTTCTCCATGGTTTCGGGCCTCCGATCGGATTCGGCCAAGACCTTGCCTGTTTGATCGATGACCGTCACGCGAGCCTCAATTTGGTGCCGGAACTCTTTGGCCAATTGCTGAAGGCGATCAGGAGCCTCGAAGTTTGGCACAACCTCTCGCGCGATGAGATTGGCTTGAGACTCGAGGCCCCTCGCGATCTGATTTCTGGCTAAATCTTCGAGGGGGCGTGTGACAAAGAATCCGACCACCCCGGCGACCACTCCGATCAGAAAGAGATACGTCAGGATAAGTTTCGTTTTAAAGCGCTTCAGAAATCCGCGCACCTATCCCTCCCGATCAAAACGATATCCGGCTCCCTTGACGGTGATGATTCGGCGCGCCTCGAGGTCCAGCTTCTCTCGCAGGCGACGAATATGGACATCCACGGTTCGGGACTCGATCTCGGCGGCCCGGTCGTAGTCCCAAACCCGCTCCAACAAGAATTCACGACTGAGGACGCGGCCTTTGGCTTGAACCAGCGTCTTGAGCAGATCCATCTCCTTCGCGGTGAGAGGAATCGGCTTCCCCTTCACCCTAACCTGATACCGTGCGAAATCCATGCTCAAATCACCGAACCTGAGGATCTTCTCATCGGGACCCAGCGCCCCCCGACGAAGAATCGCCTTGACCCTGGCGACGAGCTCTCGCGGACTGAAGGGCTTGGTCACATAGTCATCTGCGCCTAATTCTAAGCCGGTTACCTTGTCCGCTTCCTCCGTTTTGGCGGTCAGCATGAGGATGGGGATGGAGGAGTCCCGTCTCAGCAAACGGCAGACCTCGAGGCCATCCACCCCCGGCATCAAGAGATCCAGTATCACGAGGTCTGGGCTTTCTCTCCTGACGCCGTCCAAGGCGGATTTGCCGTCCCCGCACGCGACCACCTGGCAGCCCTCCCGCTCGAGGTGATACCGGATGAGATCACGAATATCCTGCTCGTCATCCACCACCAAAACCTTGGCTCTCATCAGCCCCCCCGTGGCTGCCTTTGCCGATATCATATGTCCTCTGTTGCAAAAAAAACAGGGGATTGTCGGTTTCCAGCAGCCAAGGGGCTCATGAAACCCACCTTATTTTAGGGGGCATCCGCC
>JBFHXD010000098.1:0-8810 GCA_041599135.1 Methylomirabilales bacterium (SeqCode)
GACGGGGTCATGTATCTTACCACCCCGTTCAACCATGCGATCGCGGTGGACACGAAGACTGGAGAACAGCTCTGGCGCTACGAGCACAAGATGGCCGCGACCCCTATTATCTGCTGTGGCCCGAACAACCGCGGCGTGGCAGTGGCCTATGGTCGAGTGTACATGGCCACCCTGGACGCGTACCTGGTAGCCCTGGATCAGAAGACGGGTAAGGTGGTCTGGGAGGCTGAGGTGGCCGACCCCACGGCCGGATATAGTCTCACCCTTGCCCCCCTCGCTTACAGGGGGATGATCATCGTCGGGTCCTCGGGGGCCGAGTACGGGATCAGGGGCTTTGTGGATGCCTACAGTGCTACAGACGGCAAGCGCATATGGCGCTTCTGGACCATCCCCGAGAGCGGCTGGGAAGGAAAGTGGAGCCCGACCACGCCCGAAGGGGAAACGCTGAACCGGCAGATCAAGAAGGAGCAGGCTGACTTCGACAAGTACAAGGACGCTTGGCAGCGGGGTGGAGGGTCCATGTGGATGACCCCGGCGGTCGATCCGGAGACCGACACCCTCTTCGTCTTGGTCGGCAACCCCTCACCCGACCTTGACGGCGAGATCCGACCCGGGGACAACCTCTACACCGAATCGATGGTGGCCCTCGATGTGAAGACGGGAACCTATAAGTGGCACTACCAATATGTTCCCCACGACGTCTGGGACCTGGACGCCGTGAGTCCCGCGGTGCTCTTCGAGACCACCGTCGATGGACGTCGGGTCAAGGCCGTGGGCCATGCGGGGAAGACGGGATGGTATTATGTCCACGACCGGGCGACTGGGAAACTGATCCGCAAGTCCGAACCCTTCGTCCCACAGGAAAACATCTTCACGCCGCCGACCCCGGCGGGAATCCGGATGCTTCCGGGCGCGAATGGCGGATCGGAGTGGTCCCCGGTGGCCTACAGTCCGGAGACCGAGATGGTCTATGTCTCGGCCCTTCACCAGCCCATGATGTACAGCGTCCAGTCGGCGCCCTACGAGAAGGGGGCGATGTGGCTCGGCGGTGCATTCGTCTCGATCCCCGAGGAGGAGCAGTGGGGGACCTTCACAGCGATCGACGTAAACACCGGCAAGATCGTCTGGCAGAACAAGCTGCCGAATCCCCTGATCGGCGGGGCCCTGGCCACGGCCGGCGGGGTCGTCTTCACCGGCGGCGACAACACGGGAAACTTCTATGCCTTTGATGCGAAAACGGGGAAAGAGCTCTGGCGGTTCCAGTGCGGCGCGGGCGTGAACGCGGCTCCTATGTCTTTCGAGGTGGACGGCGAGCAGTTCATCGCCGTGGCCGCCGGTGGCAGCGTTCAGGTGCGGTATCGATACGGTGACGCCGTCTTCGTCTTTGGACTCCCCAAGAAACCGTGACGATCTGGTTGTGTCTCAGGAAGCGAGGGTCACGAGTGTTCAGGTCAAGAGGCAAAAGTAAGATCAACGAACGGATTTGCCAGTGGGCGTCTGGTTATTGGTAGGACTCAGGGAAATCAGGTCGATGCGTAATGTGATCATGTTGGGTGTTCTCGGGCTGGCGGTTTCTCTCGGTGCCGCTTCCGCCGATGCCGACGTCTTGTACGAGCTTGCGGTCCACACCTCGGATTCCCGCGTGAGGGGGATGGTTGAACTGGAGGCGAAGGTCACCATGAGTGTCAAGGGTGACCGGATGCGCCAGGAGGTGGGCGGGACCCTCACGGTCGTCACCCGGCGTGGAGCCAGGTATCGAAAGCCTCGCCATCGTGTGACGCTGGATCAGCTGGATCGGGGTATCCGGTACGAGATCGACCTCGATGCGAGGACCTACGCTGAAACGCCATACGCCAGTATGCGTCAGCAACATGAGCAAGAGGTCGCGGCCGCAGAGAAGGTGCTGGGGCTGAACTCCACCGGGCCTCTTCCGTCGCTGGTCGTCTCAGTGCACCGGACTGGTGAGCGCCAGCTGGTACACGGCCGCGACTGCGAACGGGTGGTCTTGAAGTCCACGAGGGAAGTCTTGCTTGTTGCGACGAGACGTAGAGGGCCGGCCGAGCAGATCCCCTCCCGGTTTTCTCTCACCTTCGAGCTCTGCATTGCCCCCGACACGGCACTCATGCGAGAGGCGCGTGCGATCGAGGACCGGGTCGCAGATCTGACAGGAATGCGCGGTGCCCTCCAGGAACGGCATCTCCGGATCTTTGGTTATCGGCGCGATATTTTGGCGACGTTCGAGCTGATGCACCGCGTGATGGAACGGGAGCAACACAACCTGGGTGGCGTACCGATACGCTGGGAGTGGGTCTTTGTGGGGCCAAAGGGGGATCAGCCGCAGGTCACCCTCTTCCATCACCGGGGCGAGGTGACTCGGATCGAAGATCGGGTGCTTGACGCCATTCATTTTGACATCCCCCCTGGTTTGGAGCGTGAACAACGCACGATCGCGGCAGGAGAAGGCCGTTGGTAGGCCCGGATCAGGCATCAGGCGGTCCACGAATGCTTAAGCATCTCCTCCTCCCACTCCTGTTCCTCGCCTCCGTTGCCTGGCCGGCTAGCGCTGTCGCCGCCAAAAACGTGGCCGTCATCATGAGCGCCGATGTGGACGCCTACCGAGAGGCCCTGCGGGGCTTCAAGGGAAAACTCGAGTTCACCGCCATCGTTGCCGAGTACAACATGGAGGGTTTCTTCGAGCGGGGCCAAAAGATCCTGACCGAGATCCAAACAAAGGTCAAACCCGACCTGATCTTCGCCATCGGGACCTTGGCCCTTCAGGTGGTCGCCGGCCAGGTGACCGACATCCCCGTGATCTATGCCATGGTCCTCAACCCCCCGAACATCGTCGGGGCTGGGGCGAAGAACATCACGGGGGCGAGCATCAATGTGCCGGTCGAACAGCCGATCCGGCTCTTCAAGCAGTTGGGCCCGAAGATCCGGCGCGTGGGCATTCTATTTGACGAAGCCAAAACCGGGTATCTAGTAGATCAGGCGGATTCGGTCGCGCGAGAGCAGGGGCTTGAGCTCATCACCAAGAAGATCCGCTCCGCCAGGGAAGCCATTGAGGCTCTGGATTCCCTGCAGGAAGAGGGGATAGACGTCCTCTGGATCTTGCCCGACGAAACCATCCTCGCCCCGGAGGTGATCCAGCGCATGCTCCTCTTCTCTTACCGGAGGAAGGTCCCGCTCCTCGGACTGTCGAACCGTCAAGCCGAGATGGGAGCTCTCTTCTCCCTCTCGTTCGCCAGCAGCGAGGACATCGGGAGACAGGCAGGGGAGCTGGCCAACAGGATCGTTCGAGGAAAGACGGTAGCCGAGGTCCCCTACACGACGGCCCGTCGGGTCACCCTCGCCGCAAATCTCAAGGCGGCACAGAAGTTGGGGATGGAGATTCCCAAGAACATCCTGGCGAGGGCAGATACCATCATCCCGGCGGATGTGGGGATCAGCCCGGACTGGATGAAGTTCGATCCGGAAAAACAGGTGGTCCAACTGTTACTCGTTGGGGCGGCGGACGCAACACTCGGGACTATGAATTACAACGGGTACGGAAACGGGGATATGACCATCATCATTCCGTTCGGCTGGAAGGTGGAGGTCACGTTCCGGAACAAAGGGCTTGGCGCCATTCCCCACAGCCTCGCCATTGTTAACGAATCGATCGCGATGCCGCTAGAGGGGGGAATCATCGCCTTCCCCCGGGCGACGACCGTCAAGCTCGTCCCAGGATTACTGGCAGGGGAGGAAGACTCATTTAAATTTGTCGCCAACAAGGAAGGCCGCTTTCTCCTCTTCTGCGGGGTGACCGGTCACGGGATCCAGGGGATGTGGGACTACTTGATTGTGTCCAAGGAAGCGAAAGTTCCCAGTGTTCTGGTCAGCAGGACGGCGGTGGCCGGCCCTCAATAACGAAACAAAGATGAAGGGCTCCGGGCGGACGTCATCTGGACCGTTGGGCTCCAATAGACGTTCGAGGAAGTGATCATGAGGCGGACCGTGATCGGATCCCCCTGGCTCAAGGTTTTTTCCACCTTCCGGGCACGAATCTTTTGGTCGGTCATCCCGATTGTCCTCTCGCTTTTCCTCCTCCTCGGCGTGATCAGCCTTCTGCGGCAAAAGCGGCTGGCGGAAGAGGAGTTCATGAAGCGGGGCCAGGCGATGGCCGCCAACCTCGCCCACAGCAGTGAGCTGGGGGTCTTGGCGGAGGACGGGCGGCTCCTCGACTCGGCGATGCGGGGCCTGGTGGGGGACCCCGATGTCGCGTACGTGTTCATCTACCGTGAGGACGGGAAGATCCTCATCAAAGGAGGAACACAGGTCAGCGCGCTCGCGGGGCGCTCCGCGGACGAGAAGGGGCGGGAATTCATCGAGTTCTCCGCCCCCATCCTCTCGGAACCGGTGAAGACGGCCGAAGAGCTCCTGATCGGACCCCTCGGTATGGGACTGGGTCAGGCCCAGCCGGGGAGGCGTCGGACTATCGGGACCGTGAGGATCGGCCTCTCGCTCCAGAGTGTCGAGGCTCATGTCATGGTCCTCCTGAAGCTCTGGGGGGGCCTGACCGTGGTCTTCTTTGCCTTCAGCACGGTCGCCATCTATGCCTTCTCGCGGCGGATCACCCGGCCTATCAAGCAGCTGACCGATGAGGCCGAGAAGATTGCTGCCGGTCAGCGCTCTGTCAAGGTCGAGATTGACTCCAGAGATGAGATCGGCCGCTTGGCCAATTCCTTTAACGAGATGGTTGCCAGCCTGCAAGCGAACGAGGCAGCACTCGAACGGAAAGTCATCGAGACCAGGACGCTGTATGAGATCGGCCAGGAGATCAGCGCCCAGGTTGCCCTCGAGCCGACCCTGCGCCTGATTGTCGAGCAGGCCCGGGAACTCTTGCACGCAGAGGTGAGCGTGCTGGCGCTTCGCCAGGAGAAAAGCGACACCTTTGCGATGCAGGCGTCCAGCGGCACGGTCACTGAGGCGCTCGCCAGCGTGCGCTTCAGACCAGGAGAAGGGCTCGGGGGGCGTGTGGTCGTGACCGGCATGCCGATAGTGGTTGGCGACTACCTGGAGGAATATCGTGGCAGTCCCTTTCTGAAGATCCTCGAGGAAGCAGACCTCCGTTCCGCGGTGGCGGTACCTCTAAAAGTCCGTGATGTGGTGATCGGCGTCCTCTATGTCCACAGCCGGGCTCCCCACCAGTTCCGCGAGGAAGACCGACAGCTGCTAAGCGCCTTAGCGGGTCAGGCGGCCCTCGCCATCGAGCAGGCCCGGCTCTATGAAGCAGCCACTCAGCAGGCGAAGCGGTGGGAGGCGCTCTACCGGCTGGGCGCGCTGTTGAGCCGATCCCTTGAGGTGGAGGAGGCCTACCCGGCCTTTGCTCAGGCGGTCAAGGCACTCCTCCCCTGCGATCGGGTCGGGGTGGTCGTGCCGGAGGGGGAGAAGCTCCGCATGGCCCTATCGTTGGCCGAGTCGCCCGTCCCCTCCTACCAGGGAGCGGTATGGCCCCAGGCGAAGGCGACCGCCCTCGGGTGGGTGCTGGTCCACAAAACTCCACGCCTCATCCGCGATCTGGCCACGGAGGCGGTCTATTCGGATGAAACCTTCGTCGCCCGGGAGGGGATCCGCGCGACCGTCCAGCTCCCCTTGGTGGCCGCGGGGGAGGCAGTCGGCGTCTTGCTCCTGGACAGCCGGACACCGGGTGCGTATACGGAACGGGACCTGGAACTACTGGACCCCTTGGCGCAACAGCTTGCCCTCGCACTGCAGAACGCGCGCCTCTATGCCCAGATAAAAGATCACGCCGAGGAGTTGGAACAGCGGGTGGAAGAGCGGACGCAGGCGCTTCAGGCTGCAAACCTCGAGCTGGAAGCCGCCTCACGCCACAAGTCCCAGTTTCTCGCCAACATGAGCCACGAACTGCGCACCCCCCTGAATGCCATCCTCGGGTATGCGGAGCTAATCCTCGACGAGATCTACGGCGAGGTGCCTGAGACGATCCGGGAAGTCCTGGGGCGGGTCGACAAGAGCGGACGCCATCTTCTCGGCCTGATCAACGACGTCCTCGACATCTCCAAGATCGAGGCGGGGGAGCTCAGTCTCAGCCTCAACGACTATTCCATGAAGGAGGTCGCGCAGACGGTCTTCACGGCCGTGGAGTCGTTGGCGGCGGAGAAAAAGCTCGCGCTGAAGGTCACCGTGCCCCCCGACCTGCCTCGCGGGAGGGGCGACGAACGGCGGATCGCCCAGGTGCTGCTGAACCTCGTGGGGAACGCGATCAAGTTCACCGAGGTCGGCGAGGTCAGGATCCAGGCGCAAGCAGCAGACGGCGCGTTCCTGGTCTCGGTGGCCGACACGGGTACGGGGATCGCTCTGGGTGATCAGCAGAAGATCTTCGAAGAATTCCAGCAAATCGACAACTCCATCACCAAGACAAAGGGCGGCACCGGCCTCGGGCTCGCCATCGCCAAGCGGATCATTGAGATGCACGGCGGGCGCATCTGGGTGGAGTCCACGCCGGGGCAGGGCTCGACCTTCTCGTTCACAGTGCCGGTGCGTGTTGAACGGCAAGCGGAGAGGACATGAGCAAGCGGATCCTGGTCATTGAGGACCAAGAGGACAACCGGCGCATCGTACGCGACCTCCTAACCAGAGCTGGGTATGAGATTCTTGAAGCGGTCAACGGAGAAGAGGGCGTGGCCATGGCCCAGACGGAGCGCCCCGACCTCATCCTCATGGACATTCAGCTCCCGGGTCTTGACGGCTACGAGGCGACGCGCCGGATCAAGGCCGACCCTACGCTCCGTCAGATCCCGATCATCGCCGTGACGTCGTACGCGCTGAGCGGTGATGATGCCAAGGCGGCGGCGGCCGGCTGCGACGCGTACGTCACGAAGCCCTTCAGCCCGCGCGTCCTCTTGGCCAAGGTTCGCGAGTATGTGCCGTAGGCGAGGGTGAGACCCGTCGGACGGAGGAAAGTATGAAAACGCCGCCACGCATCCTCATCGCGGACGACAACCCGGAGAACCTGAACATTTTCCAGGCCCGTCTCGCCGCCCACGGCTATGAGATCCTCACGGCGGCCGATGGGGAAGAGGCGCTTGCCATCGCCAGAGGAAAACAGCCAGACCTGATCTTGCTGGACGTCATGATGCCCAAGATGGACGGAATCGAGGCCTGTCGACATCTGAAAGCGGACTCTTCCCTCTCGTTCGTGCCGATCATCATGATCACCGCGAAGACGGGCTCGCGGGACGTCGTCGCTGGGCTTGAGGCGGGCGCCGACGAATACTTGCCGAAGCCCGTGGACCATGCCGCGCTGGTTGCCAGGGTCAAGTCGATGCTGCGGATCAAGGCGCTTCACGATGAGGTTCAGGAGCAAACCGCGCAACTCGGAGCACAGTCGGTTCAGCTTGCGGAGTGGAATCGGACGCTCGAGCAACGCGTGCAAGAGCAGCTGGAGCACATCGAGAGCCTCGGGCGACTCAAGCGTTTTTTCTCCCCCCAGCTTGCCGAGCTGATCGTGGCCGGCGGGGTCGAGGATCCCCTCAAGACCCACCGCCGGGAGGTGACGGTGGTCTTCCTGGATCTCCGGGGCTTCACCGCCTTTGCCGAGATCTCCGAGCCCGAGGAGGTCATGGGCGTCCTGCGTGAGTACCATACCGAGATGGGCAAGTTGATCCTCGCCTGCGAGGGGACCCTCGAGCGTTTCACCGGCGACGGTATGATGATCTTCTTCAATGACCCGGTGCCCATACCGAACCCGGCGGAACGGGCAATTCGCATGGCGCTGGCGATGCGGGACCGCGTGGCGGAGCTGATCGTCACATGGCGCAAGCGAGGGTACGAGCTCGATTTCGGCGTCGGCATCGCCCAGGGCTACGCCACGATCGGCGCCATCGGCTTCGAGGGACGCATGGACTACGGAGCGATCGGCACCGTCACCAACCTTGCCGCCCGTCTCTGCGGCGAGGCCAAGCCCGGCCAGATTCTAATCTCGAAGCGCCTGCTGGGAACGGTGGAAGAGCTCATCGAGGTGGAGCCCGTGGGCGAACTGACCTTGAAGGGCTTTCACCGCTCCGTCACCACCTACAACATCCTGCGCCTGAAAGGGTAAGGGCCAGCCCTGCCTGCCTTCCGTCGCTGTTTTAATCCGAAAAACTTCCGGAGTTCGGGACGGGCTGTATTGTCACAGGGGTTCGGAGAGATTGCGCATCTTTTCGCCATCGGGAGTACGATTGCGGCTGAATGTATGCTAGCAAAAAACTGAGGAATAATTGGGACTCAACATGGGGAAAAAGTCTATGCCGTATTTCCAGGAGAGGACTGGGCTAATAGACGTTGGAGAAACGTCTCGACTTCTGGCGGCATCGAGGTGAAACGCACGGAAAAAATCGTGCTACTCTCTGACAATTTTTCCATGACCTTCCCATACAACGTGCCAGGGATCTCTTTGCCCTTGCCGTCAATGAGGTGCATCTTGAGGTTGCTCATGGGGGCGACGGAATCTTTCAAGCGTGCCTCGGCCCCCTTGGCTGAGAGCTTGAGGAAGCTTCCGTCGAACATGACACCACTCAGATGGTCTCCTTCGACCACGGTATAGCGGAGCGGGATCTCCTGAGGCAGGGAAACGAGCGCATCTTTTGGCTCCGGCAGTAAGAGTTTGTGTTTCCCGCCAATGCCTCGGACCTCGCAGAGGGGGACGGGCTTTTCAAATCCCTTGGCTTTGATCTCCATCTGCTTTCCAATTTTGAGGATTGCCCCCACTTCTTTTCGTGTCGGTTCGGAGATCAGGATCTGGCCCCCTAGGGTGTAGGACTGGA
>JBFHXD010000099.1:0-8672 GCA_041599135.1 Methylomirabilales bacterium (SeqCode)
CAGGCCAGTGCCCAGGCTCCGAAGGACCCGCTTCTCCACTACCACCGAGCCGTGTCTCTCACACGTCTCCATCGGTGGCTGGAGGCAGTCGAGGCATATAAGACCGTCCTGCGCCTCGACCCGCCCCCGGAACTCGCCGCGGCTGCTCGCGAGGGTCTCCATGCAGTGACACCGTTGACTCGCCCGACGCGCTCGCGGCCTGACCCAGGCAACTCGGTGATCTCCCTGGGGCGGAGTTTGGGGGGCTGGGTGACAGATGTTGTTGTGAACGGCACGCAGAAGGGCCGATTCCTGGTGGACACGGGTGCGAGCGTGTGCGTGATCTCGCCAGAGTTAGCCAAGACCCTCGGCAACCATGCTGGGTCCGACGCGCCGACCGTGACGCTGCAGACCCTCTCTGGCCGTACGACAGGGCCCCTTGTCACTATTCCATCCCTCCGCGTCGGGGACGCCGAAGCCAGAGACGTCCGCGCCGTGATCCACGCACCGGGGCCCGGCATAGATGGAATCCTCGGTAATAGCTTCCTCTCTCGCTATACGGTGACCCTCGACCCCGAGGAAGGCGTCCTGAGCCTCCGATCTCGCTAACCCTTCGACTTCACCCCGCCAACCTATTTCGTCTGGGATGGTGGTCTCACCGGAGCGGACTCGGGGATCAGCCTCGGCGCCACGTAGTACTCCCGTAACCGTTCCTCGAACTGGACCTCCCCGCGGCGGCCAATCCACCTGACATACCAGCGGACCTCGGGGGCGAACCAGTATTGGTCGGAGTCCCGGCTACTCGCCTCGCGGACCACTTTGAGTGTCGGGAACCGCCCAGCAGGGACTTCGACGGTCTCGGCGGCAACGACGGCAAAGGTTTCGTTGTAGTGTTTGCTCTCGTCCAGTCCCTCGTAGACGCCGCGATGGACCCAGCGACTCCCGACTTCGAGGGGCCAGGTGAACCACGGCTGCGGAGGGATCATGCGTGCCTCGACCCGGGAGTCCCGCACAATGCCGGACCATCGGAAGTCAAGGGTGTAAAACTGTTCACTGTCTCCGACCCGTACCACGTAATACCGGACCTCGTTGATTTCTTTGATCTCCAGGACCTCCACAGTCTTGGTCCCGGTGCGGGTCCCGCTTGTCCAGTCATACACCCACCGGTCGCCGGGTCGCCACTCGGGGGGGGCGTCGAGGCGCACGATCGGCGTGAGGGCTACTCCGCCGGGCGCAGTGTGCCGAGCGGCACAGGCCACAAGCCACAGGCCGATCACGCCGAGGAAGGCCAGCCGCCAGCCGACGCGCGCATAGCCACACACAGTTACCATCATGACCCTATCATCATCCACGAGGCGGTGACGATGTCAAGCACCAGGTAAGCAGAGCCAACACAGGAGGCGTTGTGAGACACTTCTGCCTCCTGGCCGTCCTGGAGCGCAAAATTTTCACTGCATAGGGTCCCGGATTCGCCCTGCCCCTTGTGTATCCCATGCATATATATAATGTAGGGGGTAACCTCACTTCCTGGAACGCAGTTTGCAACACTTTGGCCAAATTGCGGATATTTTCGGGCAAAATGTGCTAAGATTTCCCACCGGAGGGCATGCATGGAGCCACGAGACCCCTCGTTCTTCTCCAAGTCAGATCCCGTTGAGGAAGACCCCGAGGAGCCCCTAGAAGTCCCTGATTATTATGAGGCCATCCAAGATGAATGGCTAAATGCGGATGTTGATGAGAACCTTGATCACTCCGGCAACCCCCTAGACCCCCACCGGGAGTAAGCCTCATGCTCGATCCCTTCTCCCCGATTTACCGGCTCTACGAACGGCGCCTCCTCCATGAGGTCCAACGCCATCCCATGCCCCGGCACATTGGCCTTATCTTGGACGGGAACCGACGCTACGCCCGGGAACTTGGGCTTGGGGACCCCCTCGAGGGGCACCGGATCGGCGCCGATAAGCTCGAGGAAGTGATGGACTGGCTCGAGGAGCTCCAGATTCGCGTTACTACCCTCTTTGCCCTCTCCACCGAAAATCTCTCTCGCTCCCCGGTCGAATTGAACGGAATCATCACACTGATCGAAGACAAGATGCGTTCGGTGGCGGTGGACCCCAAGATCCACCAGAAAGGGGTTCGCGTTCGCGCGGTGGGTCGGATGGAACTCTTGCCTGCCTCGCTCCAGGACGCTATCGCCCTCGCCGAAGAAGCCACACGGTCCCATGATCATTTTTATCTCAATATCGCGGTGGGCTACGGGGGCAGGCAGGAGATTACAGACGCCGTGGCGCTGCTCTTGCGCGAGCGGGCTCGGCGCGGAGAGTCACTGGCCAAGGCGGCCGACGAGATCACGCCGGAGGAGATCGGCAAGTACCTCTACACCTACGATATGCCGGATCCAGACTTGATCATACGACCGAGCGGCGAAGTTCGCATTTCGGGTTTTCTCCTCTGGCAGAGCGCCTATAGCGAGTTCTATTTCTGCGATGCGTATTGGCCTGCATTCCGCAAGATCGATCTGCTGCGGGCCATCCGGAGCTACCAGCAGCGGAAGCGTCGATTTGGCACCTAGGAGTCGAGAGCGGAGTGTTGAGAGTCGAGAGCGAATAGTCAAGTGTCAAGAGACTCTAGACTCTAAACTCTCAACCCTCAACTCTAGACTTTCGACGAGGGACAGATGGATATGGAAGAACACGTGATCCTGGTGGATTCCTCCAACCAGCAAATTGGTATCGCGGAGAAAATAAAAACACACCGGGAGGGGAAACTTCATCGGGCATTCTCGGTATTCGTTTTTAATTCTGAAGCGCAGCTGCTTCTTCAGAAGCGAGCAGGATCGAAATATCATTCCGGGGGTCTCTGGTCAAACACGTGTTGTAGCCATCCCAGGCCTGAAGAAACCACAGAAAAAGCAGCCCAGCGACGGCTGAAAGAGGAAATGGGTTTCGATTGTGGCTTGAAAGAGATTTTTAGTTTCACGTATAAAGTGAAACTTGACAACGATCTGACCGAGCATGAATATGACCATGTTTTTCTTGGCAGATTTGATGGTACACCGACGCCGAACCGGGAAGAAGTTAACGATTGGAAATGGATTGATGTAGAAGAACTGAGACGGGACGTCCGAGAGAATCCCGAGCGTTATACGTATTGGTTACGGATCTCTCTCGACGAAATCATGTGGCACGTCGAACGCGAATTGCAGATTTTAGAAAGGCACGGCAGATGATCACCGAATATCTCTTTCCTACCCCAAACGGCGAGGTGCTTTACGAGAAGCGGGAAATCCGCCAGTACGTCGAAGAACATTACGCCGACCGGCAACCCTGCCCGCACTGTGGGTGCTACCTGATCCCCACCGGGGAGCGCCATCGGTTCGTCTTTCGCATGTACCGGTGCGCCAACACGATCTGCTCTACCACCCAAAGGTCCCTTAAACTTTGGCCGTTCTCATCTCGGCCCGCCGCCTAGCCCCTCCGTTTCCCACCTGATGACCGACGACCGATAACTCATGACAGACGCCGGATGGCCGTTTATTGTGTTCATTCGGTTTGTTGGGTTTATTGGGTTCCTGGAGTTACCCAGTGGGCGTTCAGGAGGGGTATTTCGCCGCGCTAAATGCGAGGCAGGGTAATCTCTTGTTGGGCCTGATACTTGCCTTGTTTATCGGCATACGACTGCTCGCATATCTCATCCGCTTCAAAAAAGATCACCTGGGCAATCCCCTCATCCGCATACAGCCGGGCCGGCAGCGGTGTGGTGTTCGAGATCTCGAGCGTCGCATGCCCTTCCCACTCTGGCTCGAAAGGCGTGACGTTTACGATGATCCCGCACCGTGCGTACGTCGACTTCCCGACACAAATCGTCAGGACATTTCGGGGAATGCGGAAGTATTCCACGGTCCGGGCCAAGGCAAAGGAATTTGGAGGGATGACGCACACCGGCCCCTGGAAATCGACGAAGGATTGCCGACTGAAGTTCTTCGGATCCACAATAGTCGTATTGATGTTGGTAAAAATCTTGAATTCATCCGCGACCCGGATGTCATATCCATAGGAGGAGAGACCATACGAGATGACCCCCTCCCGTACCTGGGAGTCCACGAAGGGATCGATCATTTTGTGGTCGCGGGCCATATGCCGGATCCACGCATCTGACTTGATGCTCATCTTCTCTCCCTCTCTCTCATATGTTCCTCGGCATAATCACCCTGTGACGCCGGGCCGCATGTGAACATACAACTCCCGAAGTAGAAAAAAAGATGAACGGATCCGCAGAGGGGAATACGTACCTACTTCTCGGTCGGGGCGTCGAAGACCTTGATCCCGTCAATCCGCCAGTGCCCCTGCTCTCGGACGAGGTGATATGTCTCGCGGCTCACTTTTCTTCCCTGAGGGGTCTCGAGGCGAAAGCTGGTCACCACTGTCGCCTCCTCGCCGCGGACGATGGCGGGACTGACCCGCATGAAGAGGACCTGTGAACGAGAGTTCACACCCTGGCGCTTGAGCTGCTCGACCCAATCTTTTTGAGATGTGTCGCTCTGCTGCTTGGTGGAGAGGTACTCATAGGTTTCGTCGTATCTGCCATCGAGGAGGGCTTGCAAATAGGCGCGAACCACCGCACTTGGCACGTCGCGTTGACCGGGCTGTTCTGCGGCGACTGTCACCGCGGCCGCACATAGACCGCAGAGCAGGGTCAGAAACGCCCGGCCTATGACACTCGAGATCCCCGTCGGAGAGCCGAATGCTGGTACCAACGGAGGACCTCTAGCTGACCCCCGGACGGAACATGGAATTGATGAGACCTCGGATCAGCAGGGCCCGTTCCCGGATCTCCCGGAGCTGCTCGACCCGCCTCAAGAGCTCCTGCTCCATGGACTCCGCCTCCTTGACGAACTCGCTGAACTTGGCCTCGCCCTGCTGATAGATCTCTTCCCGAAACTGCGAGATGCGGTTCATCAGCTCGTTCGCAGGAATGGTCCGATCTTCTAGCATTTTCGGCACCTCCTGCCGAAACCGATCTACGAGAGATAGAGGGGCCATTGCCATCTCTTCGAGATGCTGCATGACCGAATTCCTCCGCGTGTGGTCCACCGCCCAAAATAAACCATAACGGGGCCTCTAAGACAACAAAAAAAGAGGCTTCCGCCTCACGCTCCCCATTAATGCAAGAAAATTCGCTAACTTATCCGGCTAAGCGTCTCTTCTTCACCCCCACCGTTGCCGGAGCACGCAGCTCCTTCGGCACGGGGCGCCGTTTCGGGACCAGGGGACGCGGCTCCTTGCGCTTGACGACAGCCCGCCGCTCTGCGCGGCGGCGCTCCATGGCGATCCGCTGTCTGAATCCCCGGATCTCCGCATCGGTCCACTGTTCAGGCACAGTCTGTTCTCACCTCCTCCCCGTTCGTTTTACGCGTATACCACCAGGTCGGCCAATGTCACCCTGCTTTTTGGAGCACTGTCCCCCTCGGATCAAGTCCGAGTGCTCCAGCAAGGATTCGCTCGAGGACGTATTCAACGCCGGCGTCCGAACGCGCCAGGACCTCGTCCACCAGCTCTCGCCAGAATCGAAGTTGGACCAGACTGCGGGAGTGCCGTAGCGCCACCAGACACTCTCCCTTCCCTATGTCCAACACGAGAAGGTTCACCTCTCCGGGATGGACGACCCGATGGAGGACATGTCGCAAGACTTCCTCCAACTGCTCAGCCCGCTTCCGCCCCTCCAACTGTTCCGTGAGAAAGGAATCTACGGTGCTCGTCAGGAGATATCCCTCAGCCACCGATCACCCTCCGGCAGACTGAGTTACCAAGAAATGACATGCGGCCATCAGCACTCACTAAAACCGCAGCAGTAGCACTTGCGACACCCTTCCTCGTTCACCAGGGTCGCTTGCTGGCAGTCCGGGCAGAGGTCCCCGACTCTGGTCAGCGCCACGTCGTTCACCTTCCGCTCCCTGAGCTCGGTCAGTCCAACATGTTGGGCCAACGCCTGCGCCAAGGCATCTGGAAGCGAGAGGACCCGCTTTCGTCCGAATCCCAGAGGCCTCCCCCCGCCAATCCCACTGAGCTGGCCTACAATCTCGGCGACCCGGTCCCGGGCAGACATTTCTTTGGGGAGGGGGAGTCGCAGGACCAGCGAGATCAAGCGCCCGAGTGCCTCCGCATGTGCCATGGTCTCGCTGCCCGCCTTTCCAACGCTGACGAAAACTTCAAAGGGTTCTCCGGTGCCCTTGCCGTTGTCATTCACGGTGATAAACGCTGTTCCCACCGGGGTCTGTACCCGATACGTCTTCCCCGCTAATGCCGCGGGCCTTGGCTCGATACCGGCCCCAACCTCCACTGTTGCCTCGTCCACACCTTCCGCCTTTTTCTTGGTGCCGAGGTGGAGCACCTGGTCCGTCTTGCACCCGTCCCGAAACACCGTGATCCCGATGCACCCGAGCTCATAGGCCATCAGATACGCCTGGGCCACATCCTCTTCAGTCGCCGAATGGGGGAGGTTGATGGTCTTGGAGACCCCGTTATCGGTAAACTTCTGAAAGGCGGCTTGCATCCGGACATGCCATTCGGATGCGACCTCGTGGGCGGTGACGAAGATCCGCTGGATATCCTCGGGGACGCCCGCAAGACCTCGTACAATGCCGCGCTCGGCCACCGCTTTCATCAATTCTTCACTGTAAAAACCGCGCGCCTTGGCCACCCGCTCGAAAATGGGGTTCACAAAGGTGAGGTGCCGATCCCCCACAATGTGGCTGAAGGCAAGCGCAAAGACCGGCTCGATCCCGGAGGAGCAGTTCGCAATGATGGAGATGGTCCCCGTGGGCGCGATCGTGGTCACCGTCGAGTTTCGAAGGGGTCGCTCGTCCCGGTAGATGCTCCGGGACCAGTTGGGGAACGGCCGTCGCTCCTCAGCGAGGTTGGCCGACTCGTTATGGCCCTTCTCCTCGATAAACCGCATGACCTCCTCGGCGAGTTTCAAGGCCTCCTCGCTGTCATAGGGGATACCCAGCTCGAAAAGCAGATCTGCCCACCCCATCACCCCGAGCCCAATTCGCCGGTTCGCCTTCACCGACGCATCGATCTCAGGCAGGGGATAGGGATTGGCCTCGATGACGTCATCCAGAAACCGGACGCTCAAGCGCACCACCCGTTCGAGGTCCTCCCAATCGACCGCCCCCTTGCCGTTGCCTGCCGCCGGCTTGAAGAACTTCGCGAGATTGAGCGAGCCCAAGTTGCAGGCCTCGTTGGGATACAGCGGCTGTTCGCCACAAGGATTTGTCGCCTCCACCTCGTCAAACGTCGGCGTGGGATTCGCACGGCCGGCGTTACACCGGTCGATAAAGAAGAGTCCGGGATCGCCGGTCCGCCAGGCGGCCTTCACGATACGATCAAAGACTTCATGCGCCCTCAACCGTCCCGTCACCTCTTTGGTATGCGGATTGACGAGTTCGTACTCTTCATCATTTCGCAGGGCATCCATGAATTTCTCGGTCACGGCCACCGAGATATTAAAGTTGGTGATTCCCCCATCCAGCTTGGACTCGATGAACTCCAGGATGTCGGGATGATCCACGCGCAGGATCCCCATATTCGCACCCCGACGAGTCCCGCCCTGCTTGACCGCTTCGGTGGCGCCGTTAAAGACGCGCAGGAAACTCACCGGACCGGAGGCCTTGCCGCCGGTCGAGCGGACGATGGCATCCTTGGGCCGGAGGCGGGAAAAGGCAAAGCCGGTCCCACCCCCCGATTTGTGAATAATGGCGGCCGCCTTCACCGCCTCAAAGATCTCCTCCATGCTGTCTCCGACCGGGAGCACGTAGCAGGCCGAGTACTGCAGACCATTCTGCTTTCCGGCGTTCATCAGTGTGGGAGAGTTTGGGAGGAAAAAACCATCCACCATGAACTGGTAATACCGACAGGCAATGTCGTAGATTTCCTCACTCGACTTCCCCCACTTTTCTTCTATGGCAGCGAGTTCACCAGCGACGCGCCAGCACATGCCCTCGGGGGTTTCCAAGACCTTGTCCCCCTGCCGGGCAAGATATCGCTCTCGCATGACCCGCAGGGCGGACTCAGACCAATCCCCCTTCTCGGATGGCGGATCCGGGAAGCGATCAAGAAATCTCGTTGCACTCCCTTTATCCTTCGTCACCTGTCGGGAGTCTCCCTTCATCCCTAGCCTCCTCTCAGCATGAGAACCAGTCTGAAATGACACCTCTCCCCCCGGCTCCACAACTTATTCACACACTTTTCCACAACATTTGGTGCTTCCAGCGGAAATATCATACAATATCTTGTGGTTGTCAAGCGAAAAAATACAGGAGGGATAAACCCCTTTTGACCAATTTTACTGCCCTTCTCCCTCGGGACGACATGACGGTGTCAAGCAGGCGGTCAGGGACACGCCGTCGCTACAGCAGAGGTCTTCTACACACTTTCTTCTTGCCTCAATCCGGACGACTCAATACAATAAAGACAGTTTTTTCCTGCATCCATTTCCATTGTGTTCACAGGAGGATAAGGGGGGAGGAGTATGACCTATATCGTCACTGAACCCTGTATCGGCACCAAGGATCGGGCCTGCGTGGAGGTCTGTCCCGTCGAATGTTTTTACGAGGCGACGGACCACCTCTACATCCACCCCGATGAGTGTATCGACTGCGCGGCCTGCGAGCCCGTCTGCCCAGTCACAGC
>JBFHXD010000100.1:0-8626 GCA_041599135.1 Methylomirabilales bacterium (SeqCode)
AGGCCCGGGTAGGAAGCTGCCGCTTCTCCTCAGGGTACTGGACCGTCACCGCCCGGGTAAACAGATACCGGAGCGTGATCTTCATTGAGAGGAGGATGCTCCAGAAGCCCAGCACGATATCTCGGAGATATTGCCGCATCTTTTCACCTATTCTTCGAAAGTCCCGGTTCTTAGCCTAGGCGTGAGGCATCTGTTCATCGTCGACTGATTCAATCAGCTCATCCAAGAGGGAGTCCACTAACTTCTGGAACTCCTCGTTGGCTTGTCCCCCGATAGGTTTCCGATCGGGTTCAAGGGCCGGGCTGAAGCGGTGGCTGAACTCCCGGCGGGGGATCAACCCCCGTTTAACGAACACCTCAAGGGTTGCCCCCAAGGTCGCGGACATCTGGTTCAGCTCTCGGAACCCAACCTCCAAATCATCCAACCGCTTTTCAAGCTTATGAAGTCTTGTCATCAGCTGCTGTCGCCTCTCCATTTTTCCACCCAAAGACCCCGTCCGCCCCAAACTTGTGATATCGCAGTTCCAGGTGAAACAAGCGGTATCTCCTTCAGAAACGGGCCATGTGTCCGATGATGTGCCTCCTCATCACTGCATCCCATTCAGATCCGCACTGACCTACGCCGCACACAATAACGTCAGACCTCCGCTTCCACATCCGATCCGCTTACTCGAACACGATAGCTAGACACGCCAGTTCGAGCGGGCGGCGTGAGCACATCCCCACTCTTTACGTTGAACTTAGATCCATGCCAGGGGCAGGTCACCATTTCTCCCTCCACAGGACCCTCGGAAAGGGGACCACCTCGGTGAGGGCAAGTATCATCGATCGCATGATAGCCCCCCTCGAGGTTGAATAGGGCGATCGTTTTCCCGTCGACCTCGACCTTCTTGGCCTGGCCGGGGGCTAGCTCACTGGTCGTCGCCACCTTGACGAATCTTGTCATCTTTGAACCTCCTCATCGCTGGCTGTAATCCAGGCCGACTCGTCCCCCTCCTTCGTGGTGAGCTGAGCAAGTACTGAATCTTATGTTTCGCAACTTCCCGGGGAGTTCAGGAGCGGAGTGACCTGCAGGAGGAAGAGGTTGTCCAGAGGCAAACACGTACTCACCCAGCTAGTCACCACACTAGCAAGACGGGCAAAGGCCGTGCCAGAGATCACTTGTTAAGCGGATGAAGAAGCCGACTCCCTTTCAAGATCCTGTCATTGCAGAGATTCAAGGGTTCGGATGGAAACAGACACGTCCGAGAATACCGCGTGCGATGCAAGGAATTTCTGGAGGGCAGGGACTTTCTCCCTGGTCAGATTTGGATGTCGTACCGCTGGATCTTGTGGGTTAATGTCTTCACATCAATCCCGAGCAGGCGGGCGGCAGGAGCCTTCTTCCCCTGGGTGTATTTGAGGGCGCGGATGATGGACAGGCGTTCGACCTCGGCAAGGGGGAGTGGGACCGCTCCCTCCTCGGAGGGAAGGTCTGCGCTTGGGCGGATATTTGAAGGTAGATCCTCCGGTTCAATCATCGTTCCCGGCACGAGCAGGACGAGTCGCTCGATGGTGTTGGCCAGCTCGCGGACGTTCCCCGGCCAGCTGTATTCGATCAGGAGATGCAGTGCCCCGGGCGAAAGGGACTTGGGCTGCTGACCCGGAAGCCGGAACCGGCGAAAGAAGTGTTCGACGAGATCGGGGATATCCTCCTTTCGTTCCCTCAGAGGCGGGACCACCAGGCTGATCACATTGAGGCGGAAGAAAAGGTCTTCCCGGAACCGACGCGTTCGGACCTCTTGCTCGAGATCCTTGTTGGTGGCGCCGAAGATCCGAGTGTCCACTCGACGCAACCGAGTCCCCCCCACACGCCGCAGCTCGCCGGTATCAAGGACCTGCAGGAGCTTGGCCTGCATCGCCGGGCTCATTTCGGAGACCTCATCCAAAAAGACCGTCCCCTCATGCGCCACCTCAAAGAGCCCAGCCTTAGCAGTGGCGGCACCCGTGAACGCCCCCTTCTCGTGTCCGAACAGCTCGCTCTCCAGGAGTTGGTCTTGAAAGGCACTGCAATTAATAACCAGGAAGGGGTGATCAGCCCGAGGGCTGGCCTGATGCATCGCCCGCGCGACGAGCCCTTTGCCGGTGCCGGTCTCTCCCGAGATGAGGACAGGGGCATCCGACGCTGCCACCCGTTTGACCATCTCAAAGACGAACCGCATCGCTTTGCTCTCCCCCAACACGACGGCCGCAGCATCCCCTTGACCCACCATGCGGCGAAGCGCGATGTTTTCTTCTTGGAGCTGCTTTTTCTCGGCCGCGCGTCTTAGGACCGCCTCGACCTCGGATAACTTAAAGGGCTTGATCAAATAATCGTAGGCCCCCAGCTTCATCGCCTCGATGGCGCTCTCGACCTCCGGGTGCCCTGTGAGCACCACGACTTCGGCGGGGATCCCACTGCTCCGGAGCCGCCGGAGGGTCCCCATTCCTCCAAGACCTGGCATCTTGAGGTCGAGAAGCACCACGTCGAAGTCTTGGCGGGAGAGAATCTCCAGCGCCTCTTCCCCGGTTTGCGCGGTGACCACGGCGCAGCCACTCTGGGGGAGTTCCCGCTCCATGAGGACCCGGGTGGGCTGCTCATCATCGACGACGAGCACCTGAATAGGCAATTTCTGCTTCACGATCCGTCGCCCCCCACCATTGCGGCTACCGGAAGCCGAATTGCCACGGTGGTGCCTTTCCCAACCCCGTCACTTCTAACCTCCATCGAGCCTTCATGTTGCTCCACAATCCCCTGGCAGATTGCGAGGCCCAATCCGGTCCCCTTTCCCACTTCCTTCGTGGTGAAAAACGGATCAAAGATTTTTGCCAGGTGTTCGGGCGGGATGCCGCATCCTGTATCTTCGACGCGAATCTCGACCTGATCGGACGTCGGAAGGGCGGTGATCTGGACCTTGCCTGCCCCCTCAATCGCATCAAGGGCGTTGGTCAGAAGATTCAGGAACAGTTGCTGAAGCATCTGGCGGTCCGCCTGCACGACCGGAAGGCCTGGGGTGATTTCGACGGCGATCCGCTTGTTGCTGACTGTGGCCTGGTGACTGACCAAAGCAACGGTGTCTTGGATGAGCGATGGCAGGTCGAGCTCTTCAAAACTTGGCTCTCGCTGTCGGGCGAAGTCGAGGAGGTGCCTCACAATGGCCGCTGCCCGGGCGACCTCTTGCTGGATAAAGGCAAGATACTCCGCAATGTCTCGAAACTTTTCCTTGTCATCAAGCCGTTCGGCCCGGGCCCTCCGCTGAAGGGCCTCGGCGAATCCGGCCACCGAAGAGAGCGGATTATTGATCTCGTGGGCGAGGCCGGCGGCGAGGCGGCCCAACGAGGCCAGCTTTTCCTGACGGAGCAGCAAGTCTTGGGAACGACGCAGTTGCTCGTACGAACGGCGTACCTCCTCATACAGGTTGGCGTTCTCCATGGCGATGGCTGCCTGAGCCGCCAGGGTCACCGCCAAGGCCTCATCCTCCTTGCTGAACTCTTCCGCCCCTTGTTTCTCTGTCAGGTACAAGTTCCCAAAGACTCTCCCCTTGGACACGATGGGTACACCGAGGAAAGAACGCATGGGAGGATGATGAGGCGGAAATCCATGGGCCCGCGGGTCAGCACTCAGATCCTTTAACCGGAGCGGCTTCCCATCCCGAACCACCGCACCCAGAATGCCTTTCCCCACCGGAAGGGCCCCAATTCTCGCCTCGGTTTCTTCATCGATGCCGACGGTGACGAACTGACTCAAGCCTCCACCATCTTCGTTGAGCACTCCGACCGCCCCATATTTGGCGCCGAGGACCTTGCATGCCACCTCGGCAATCTTTCGGAGGACCGACTCCAGTGACAGCTCTTTCGCCAGAGCCATCCCGCCTTCGACTAACGCCTGGAGTTGCTCGACCCCACGGCGGACGACCCCCTCTCTCTCCTGGAGGAACGCCAGGGCCACGATCACGAGGATTCGGTTGGCCACCGGCTTAAAGAGATCAAGGGCTTGGATCAATCGGTCGGGCTTCTCACGGTACTTCTGTGCGAGAGACTCCTCACAGACACCCTGCAAGGTCAAGAGAGTCCCGAAGATATGCTTGGGAGTGAGGCGGCGCAGGACGCCCCGGGCGGCCATGGCCTTCGCCAAGGCTTGAGCCCTGTGATAGTGCCCCGTTTCGAGACAGGTCAGGTAGGCTTCGTAGATACCCACCGAGTCCGCCTCAAGCTCTTCCGAGGTCCCCCCCCGAACGTACCCCCCGGCCTCAACCTCCGTAATCCAGCGACGCCGAAGCGGTCCCTCCCTTCTCCGGAAATGGGTCAACATCTCGTGGAGGAGGGGATCCCCACCGCGAATCTGCCGTCTGGAGTCTCTCGACCTTGCTTTCGCTCTTCTCGCCATAGGCGTCACGTGCTGCGAAAAAAGACATACACCTTGACAAACGCTCCGCTGTGCTTAGTATACTCGCAAATGCACTCTACCAAAAGCTTGGCCCGACTTAACCACTCCCAGCCTCGGTTCTCTCTCCCTGACGCATCCTGTCCCAGCGGCCGCGCATTACATCGACCGCTGCAGGGACAGAGATTCAACGAAGGCTCCGTCACCCGGAAAAACCTCGGCGTGTCTCGTAGCCTGAAAAATGGCCGGCATCTCTGATCTCATTTTTCAGGAACGAGGTGATTGCCAGTACAAGCGTAACAGGTATAATGAGGAGGCACGCAAACTTCTTTTAGGGGGAGGAAACATCGAATGGCTGGAAAGTACATCAATGAGGACAAAATCATCGTCTACAGCGGCTTTTGGTGGAAGCTGGCGCTGCCTCAGGTGATCCTGATCGCCCACCTGGGTGTGGTCGCCGGTACCTGCGCCTGGGCCATCTCGCGGCCGGGAAGCAGTTGGTCTGTGATCTCGGTCGGGGTGCTGTTGGGGGCCATTCTCTGGACCCTGTACGAGTATATTTTCCACCGCTGGTTGCTGCATCATAAGTGCCACCCATTGCTTCGTAAGATCTTTTGGAACGGCATGCACCGGGAACATCATATGTACCTGCAAATGAAGGATCCCGATCATCACGGGATTCACATCGCGATTTCGTTCCCCATCGCCCTGCTGCTGGTCGGCGCGGTGGGCTTTACGACGAAATCCGGTTGGGGGTTGGTGGTCTTGGCGGGATGGCTTTTAGGCTATTGCGCTTACGAGACCCTCCACTGGTTGTTTCACTCCGGTTTTCTTGAAAGCGGACTCGGGAAGTTTCCACCGATTTACCGTCTCTGGACGGCACATACCGTCCACCATCTCCACCGTGCCGATAAAAACTACGGGTTTATCACTCTCTTCTGGGACAAGTGCTTCCACACCTACCTGCCCCTCGACAAAACGCGGGCAAAAACGCCAGGGGCCGGACCCGGTCGTCCAGCAACGGGCGGCCAACGTTAATCTCTATCCTCGACGCGCGCGTGGAAAAGCCTCGCAAGTACCAGAGCCACGGAGGGGGCTGAGTCAAGGATGACTGCCACCCTCGTTGGGTTCCTTTTCGGTTTTATCGGTTCCATGCCGATCAGCGGTCCCATCTCACTGCTCGTATTTCATCGGGGATTGCATGCCCGGTACCGGGACGGATGGGCGATCGGCCTCGGCGGCGCCATTGCAGAGGGCGTGTATTGCGCCATAGCCATCTATGGCTTCAGCGCCTTGGTCGAAAGCGTTACACTTCTCGAACCGTTGGCCAAGGCGATGGGTATCCTGGTATTGATCGGGCTAGGTCTCTACTTCATGCTTACCCACCAAGAAGATCGCCCGGAGAGTCCAAAAACAGAGCAGTCACCGTCCAAGTGGGTGGGCCAGTTCTTCGTTGGCTTCAGTGTTGCAGCGCTCAATCCGACGTTGATCTTCACCTGGTCGATGACTGCAGCGATGCTGTATTCCCTCGCCAGCCTCACTTTCCAAACCTATGAATTGATCGTCTTCTCCGCGAGCGTCGTCATCGGCATCGCCGCCTGGTTCGGCGTGCTACTGGCGCTGCTCCGGCGCTTTAGAGAAAATTTTTCGCTCGCGACCCTTCAAAAAGTTATTCGCGGCGTCGGCGCGGTCCTCGTCGTTGCCTCCCTCGTCATGGCAGCATTGCTGCTCTCCAGCTGACCGCCCCCCTGCTTCACATTATTATTATTGATGCTAACCCCGCCATGTGGCTGATAAGACGATTCCCTCCGACCGAAAGCGAAACTCATTCGTATGAAGTTCTTGACGGGTCCCGCATGGTGAGCGATGCTTTAGACGGACACGGTCCCTGCCTCCTTTCTCCTATTATTGGCACCCGATTTGCTCCCGCTGAGGGGGATGGTCAGGCCCGCCAAAAAGGTCTGAGAATGAATCACGCCGCGATGGTCCACAGAAGTAAGCCAAGGCCAGGGGCGAGGATCCTGGTGGGAGCGATGACAGCACTGCTGCTGGCCGCCTGCTCCGTCAAGAAGACGGCGGTGACCATCGTCGGTGACACGCTTGCCGGCAGTGGCGGCGTGTACGCTTCCGACGACGATCCAGAGCTGATCCGTGAAGCGATCCCATTCGGTCTCAAAACGTATGAGAGCCTCCTCGAGGTGTCCCCTGATCACGAAGGAATCCTCCTTGCCGCGGCCCAAGGCTTTACCACATATGCGTACATCCTCCAAGACGACGCAGATCAACTCGACGCGGCCGATCTCCCCCGGGCGCGAACGCTCCGCGCGAGGGCTCACAAGCTCTACCTTCGCGGCCGTGACTACGCCCTTCGAGGACTCGAGGTGGAACATCCTCACTTCATCGTCATTCTCGCCACGGACAGGAAATCCGCACTGACCATGACAACGAAGGACGACGTTCCTTTTCTGTACTGGGCTGGCGCCTCGTGGGCTGGGGCCCTCAGCGCCGCCAAGGACGATCTGAACCTCATCGCAGAGTTCCCCACAGCCGGGGCGCTGGTCGGGCGCATCCTTGAACTCGACGAGACCTATGACCTGGGCGCCGCCCACGAATTCTTCATCTCGTACGAGGGGAGCCGCCCGGGGGGCAGCGCTGAACAGGTCCGTATGCATTACCGCCGCGCCCTCGAGATCTCCGGAGGCAAGCGCGCCTCAGTGCACCTGGCGCTTGCCGAATCCGTCACCGTCCAGGAGCAAAACCTCGCCGAGTTTAGAGCATTGATTGCCGCCGCCCTTGCGATTGACCCGGACAAGGTACCCGAGCTACGCCTTGCCAACATCATCGCCCAACGCCGGGCCCGCTGGCTCCAGAAACGCATCCCCGACCTGTTCCTTGAGGCGGAACTCACGGAGGAGTCAAAGTGAAATTATTTCAACGAACGATCTTGGCCGTCTCTGTTCTCTTCCTGCTCGGGACCCCCGCGTCGGCCCTGACGATAAAGCTCGGAACCCTCGCGCCCGAGGGTTCTCCTTGGTACAACATCATCCGCGACATGGCAGAGGCCTGGAGGGAGGGGACCGGTGGCAAGGTCCGTTTTCGCATCTACCCGGGGGGTGTCGCCGGCGACGACCCCGACATGGTCCGCAAGATGCGGATCGGACAGCTCCACGCCGCGGTCCTCTCAGGCACGGGCCTGTATGATATCGCCCCCGAAACCCAAGCCCTGATGATGCCGATGATGCTGGCTTCCTACGAGGAATTTGACTATGTGCTGACCCGGATCGCCCCGAAGCTCGAGGCGATCCTCGAGTCCAAGGGATTCAAAGTACTTAACTGGGGGGACGCCGGATGGGTGCACTTCTTCACCCAGACGCCGGTGGTCCGCCCTGACGACCTGAGACCCCTGCGGTTGTTTGCCTGGACCGGTTATACCGGCTACATTGAGGCGTGGAAAGACGCCGGGTATCACCCTGTCCCCCTCGCCGCAACCGAAATCCACACAGGGCTCCAGTCAGGTCTTATCAACGCGGTGCCCGCAACGCCCATCGCGGCACTCTCATTCCAATGGTTCGGCCTGGCCAAGCACATGACCGACGTCAATTGGGCTCCGCTGATCGGGGCAACGGTGATTTCCATGAGGAAGTGGCAAAGGATCCCCGACGATGTGAAGCCGATCCTCGTCAAGGCCGCCCACGAGGCTGGCGCACGCATCCGGGATGAGACACGACAGCTCAGTCACGATGCGGTCGAGGTGATGAAGAAGCACGGCCTCATTGTCCACCACGTTCCGCCAGATGTTATCGCCGACTGGGAGAGAAGTGCGCGCGCTGGCTACCCGAAGATCGTCGGAAAAGAGGTTCCCGCGTGGGTGGTCGCCGAAGTAGAAAGACTGCGGAACGAGTACCGCGCCTTACACTCAAGCAAGTAACAGAGGGGTTTGAGCACGGTGGAGAGAGTCATTACCTTCGCGAGGCGGACGGAGGACGGTTTGACGGTGGCGGCCCTCCTCTTGATGGGGGTCTTACCGGTCCTCGAGTTGTTTCTTCGGACGTTCTTCCACACCGGGATCCCCGGCACCTCCGGGTACGTGCAAAATCTCACCCTGTGGGTCGGCTTTCTCGGGGCGATGATCGCCTCGAGAGAAGGACGGCACCTGAACCTCTCCACCGGCATGGTCATGCTCCGACCGCGACTCCAGCAAATTGCTAGCATACTGGCTGCCACC
>JBFHXD010000101.1:0-8598 GCA_041599135.1 Methylomirabilales bacterium (SeqCode)
AAGCGGGTCTTAGATCCCGGATGTTTTAAATCCAGGTCCTTAGACCCTCTGTGTCTGCGTAGCCCCGACTACCTATCGCAGGTAACCATCAATTGTGGGTGTTTCAGCAAAGGTCATGCCAGAGGCAGTTGTGAGGTAAGCTACTGAAATTAAAGAGGTCCTGAGATGGCCGGTTGGACGATTTTTGAGAGGTTGCTGGGAAGTTAATCTGGTGGGCGCCCAAGGGCCGCTGGCCTTCGGATTCGTAGTCCGTCGGCAAAGCAGGCTGACCCCTGATAGCCTATAGCTAACTGCCAAATCTTACGGGATCAAGAGGACCTTGCCGGTTGTTTTTCTTCCCTCGAGCTGCCGGTGGGCCTCGGCCGCTTCTGCCAGCGGGAACGTTGCGCCGATCCAGATCTTGAGGGTGCCGGTGGAAATCGCATTGAGGACGCCGTGCGCGCGTGTGAGCAGCTCTTCACGGGTGCTGGTGTAGTGGTGGAGAGTCGGGCGGGTGACAAAGAGCGAGCCTTTTGCGCCCAGGTGGCCTATATCGAAGGGAGGGACGGGGCCGCTCGATTGCCCGTACATGACCAGGTAGCCGCGAGGTGCCAAACAGTTTAGGCTTTTCTCAAAAGTATCCTTTGCAACCGAGTCATAAACCACCTGCAATCCCTGGCCGTTGGTGAGACGCTGGACTTCGGCCTCGAAGTCCTGCTCGGTATAACGAATGACAACCTCGGCCCCTGCGTCGCGCGCGAGGCGGGCCTTGTCCTCGGTCGAAACTGTCCCGAGGACCCGTGCGCCTGCCTGTCTCGCCATCTGACAGAGAAGTAACCCCACTCCTCCCGCTGCGGCATGGACCAGACAGCTATCACCTTTCTTGAGGGGATACGTCGAGTGCGTCAGGTAGTGCGCCGTCATGCCTTGCAGCATCGCGGCTGCGGCCGTGCGGGTGTCTACTCCGGGGGGAAGTGTGACGAGGCGTGTTGAGGGGACGAGGGCGTATTGCGCGTAGGCGCCGGGCGCCCCGGTGAACGCATAGGCGACATGGTCTCCGACCTGGACCTCGGTGACGTCCTGGCCCACAGCCTCGACAATGCCCGCTCCTTCGACTCCCATGAGGCGGGGGAGGGAAGCGGGATAGAGACCGATGCGGTGATAGACGTCGATGAAGTTGACGCCGATCGCCTCGATCTTCACCAGGGCCTGCCCCGTCCCAGGCTGGGGCGTGGGAAACTCTTCAAGGACGAGAACCTCCGGCCCCCCGTACTGATGCACCCGAATTGCCTTCATGCTTGGTTTCTCCCATTCGTCTAGCACTCACCCGTCCGCTCTGGGCAAAAATCTCTGGCCAGTGCGCCCAAAGCGGACGGCGAGAGTTGTCACGATTTATTTCTTCTTCTTCAGTAGACCGAGGGCGGATTCGACTTCAGTAACTCGAGGGCGGCTTCGAGCTTCTCGACTGATGCATCATGCTCGCCAGTCTTGTGCAGCTTGATGCCCTCTTCGCACATCTGTGCGACCTTTTCGTTCTTGATGGTCTTGAGCAGTTCTTGGCACTCGGCGTACAGGTTTGGGCAGTCAAATGCCCAGCCGGGGGCGGCACCACAGACGAGAGCGAAGGCAAAAGCAAAATAGGATGCGGTAACGCGCTTGTTCATTCCCATTCACCTCCTTTCATGGGGCTTGGCTTCCCTTGTCGCTAACCCTGGCAGCGGATTTTCAAGTAGACCTGATCGATCCAGTCCCGGAGCCCCTGAGAGACGTACCCTCCCTCGGGATCTGAATTTTCCAGAAGGGTGGAGGCAAGAATGAAGGGACCCCTTCCTTCGATCTCGACCTCCAACAGGCCGAGATGGTGGGGTTGAATTTCGATGGCGCCTACTGGAAGTCCCTCGAGCTCGAAGGCGAGGTGAAGGCCCTGTACCCAGCGCTCATCCATGACGTGATTTCCGAAGCATAACAATTCGAATGCTAAATCGGGTGTGAGGTGGATCAGTCACTTTCCAAAAATTCCCGGAGGACTTTTGCCACTTTATGAATCTCCAGCAGTCCGGCGAGATGCCCACCGTCGCTTTCCAGTTCAAAGGAGCTGACCCTCACTCCCCCCTGTTTCAGGGCCGTGAGGAGTCTCTCGGATTGATAGGGCGGGAGGAACACGTCAGAAGAGCAGGGAATCAGGAGTACCTTCGCCTGAATACGCCTGAGCGCTTCATCAAGGGTCTCGAATCCAATCCCGGCTCTGTACAGGGCGTTGGCCTTCGACAAGTAAAGGTAGGAATTGGCATCAGCCTGGGCCGCCCGCTCCCTAGCGACCTTTTCGATCTGCGTTTCGATCACGAATCGGTTTTCCAGAGCCTCGAATGGGCTCTTGTTGGGATCGGCAATGACTCGACCAAACGTTCGATCCGCCCATGGTTGACTGAGGGCAATCATCGTCAGCGTGGTGAACGCTACCGTGAGGCCTTCGAGCGGTTCTGCCTGTCCATAGTAGTCCCCCTTCTGCCAGTTTGGATCGAGGCGAATGGCCATCTCGGCGATGCGCCCCGGCATGACGATCAGCCAGGGATGAAGTTCACCGGCACTGATGACCAATATGGATCGCGCGACCATCTCGGGGTAGGCCAAGGCCCATTCCAGGGCCTGAAATCCACCCATGGAAGGGCCGGCCACCGCGTACAGCCGCTGTATGCCGAACGAGCGGATCAAGGCCTGTTGGACGTTGACAAAATCCCGGATGGTGACTATCGGGAAGGACATCCCGTACGGTCTGCCCGTGTCCGGGTTGATGGAGGCAGGCCCTGTCGTGATGGTTTTTGGATCCTTCAGATTGATATTGCAGAGGGTATCTGAGCTGAGAATGAAATACCGATCGGTATCGAAGGGCTTGTTGGGGCCGATGACGGCGTCCCAGTAACCGGGGATTTCCTCGACGTCATTGTAGCGTCCCGCGGCGTGTGAGGTTCCCGAGAAATAATGACAGATGAGAATGGCGTTGTCTCTTGCCGGGGACAGGCTCCCATAGGTCTCGTAGCCGACCTGGACCCCCTTCAACGTTGCCCCCGAGACAAGCTCCAGGCGATCTAATTCAAAGATCTGCTTTTCGACGATCATGGAATTGACCTGGATTCATGCACGGCGGGAATCAGGGAGTCACTTCGATCTCGCCGGCACCTGCGATGATCTCACCGATCCGTGCGGCCGCGAGCGTCTTAGCAGCTTGCAGGCGCTCGACGAGTTGAGCACTTTTCTCTTTGGGGACAGCAATCAAGAGGCCGCCGGAGGTCTGGGCGTCGCACAGGACCAGTTGCTCCTCCTCGGTAATGCCCGCCGCCCACGTGACCTTCCCCTCCAAGGCCTGGCGATTCCTTTTGGTGCCCCCGGGACAGATTCCGTCTTTGACCAGCTTCCACGCATTGGGGAGCACGGGGACTGCGTTGAGAGCAATGCGGGCGCCGACGCCGCTGCCAGCCGTCATCTCGTGAAGGTGCCCAAGGAGGCCAAAACCGGTGATATCCGTGCACGCGTTCACTCCCGCCTCCACCATCGCATCGGCGGCAGCCTTGTTTAACATACTCATGACCTGAACGGCCTGCTCCACGGTGTCTTCAGAGACCCGCTCCAGCTTGATTCCGGTCGTGATGATTCCAAGCCCGAGGGGCTTGGTCAGAATCAAGTCGTCCCCGACCCGGGCGCCAGCATTGGTGAGTACTTTCCTCGGGTGGACGAGTCCGGTGACCACTAACCCGTACTTGGGTTCCGGATCATCGATGCTGTGCCCTCCGATGATCGATGCGCCTGCCTCTCTGACCTTGTCGGCACCGCCCTGAAGGATTGCGGACAGCACGTGGAGGGAGAGCTTACCCGCGGGAAAGCCGACGAGATTGAGGGCAAAGAGGGGCTGTGCCCCCATCGCGTAGATGTCGCTCAGGGAGTTAGCCGCCGCCACCGCCCCGCAGGTATACGGATCGTCCACGACGGGGGTGATGTAGTCGACCGACTGCACGACAGCCAGGTCTTCGGTAAGCTGGTAGACTGCGGCATCGTCAGCGGTCTCTGGTCCCACGAGGATGCGCGGATCGGCAAATGTAGGTAACTGACTCAGCACCTGAGCCAAGTCCGCCGGACTGATCTTGCAGGCTCAACCGGCGCCGTGGGACAAGGTAGTGAGTCGGATCTTTTCCGGAAGGTCTGTCATGAGTTTCCTCCAGCCAGGCTATTTGAGCCTTTCCGCAATTGCACGGTCCTTTGCCGTGACTTCCTGCTCGAGCGCCTCCTTGAATTTTTGCAGTTGATCTTTAAGATTTCCATCGTATATACCTAATATTTCAGCAGAAAAAATCGCAGCGTTCTTCGCACCGGCTTTGCCCACCGCCATGGTCGCGACCGGCACCCCTCCTGGCATCTGGGCCGTGGAGAGAAGCGCGTCTATACCATGAAGAGGACTCGATTCGATGGGGACGCCGATGACCGGAAGCGTTGTCTCGGCGGCGAGGATTCCGGCCAGGTGGGCTGCGCCACCCGCTCCTGCTATGATCACCTTGAGTCCTCTCTCTCGCGCGGTCCGTGAATACTCGATGGCCTGAGCGGGAGCCCGATGGCACGAGATCACCCGCACCTCGTGGGGAATACCAAAATATTTCAGCGCCTTGGTGGTCTCCTCCATGATGGGAAAATCAGCATCGCTCCCCATCACGATGCCGACAAGGGGTTTTTGTAATTCAGGGTTCATGATTCACCCTTCAGAGTTCAGGTGTCAGTGTTCTGAGTTTTTAGTTTAGTTCATTGCTTGTTTAGCGTTCAGGACCCATCATTTAGAGAACGGTTGACCACATTGTAAGACCAACAGACGCGAAAGCGCAAGAAGGTAGGATACGCTGAATTAACCGGCGAGCCGATCCAGGGCCTTCTTGCCGATGTCGTTTCGGTAATGGACCCCCTCCCAATAGATTTTCTTGACACCTTCGTAGGCAGTGTCAATGGCTTCGCGGATATTCTTTCCCAGACCAGTGACGTTGAGGACGCGACCCCCGTCGGTGACCACCTTCCCGTTTCGGAGCGTGGTACCGGCGTGAAAGATCACCACGCCGGGGACACCGGCAGCCTCGTCCAGCCCGGAAATCACCTTTCCCTTTTCATAAGAGCCGGGGTACCCTCCTGATGCCATCACCACACACACCGCTTCCTCGGGCTTCCAGTCGATGGTGACCTCGTGCAGGCGCTCATCAATCACAGCCTCCAGAATCGGAATCAGATCGGAAGCCATGCGGGCGACGAGGGGCTGCGCCTCGGGATCACCAAAGCGACCGTTGAACTCCAAGGTCTTCGGTTTCCCATCCTTGATCATCAAGCCAGCATACAGGACGCCCTTATACGGGTGGCCTTCTGCGGCCATTCCCCGCACGGCTGGGACCATAATGCGTTCCATAATCTCTCGGTCAACCGCCTCCGTCACCACGGGCGCAGGAGAATAGGCCCCCATTCCCCCAGTATTGGGGCCCTGGTCGTTGTCAAAGATGGGCTTATGATCCTGAGACGACGCCATCGGCAGGACCGTCTTCCCATCGGTAAAAGCGAGGAAGGAGGCCTCTTCACCCGTGAGGTACTCCTCGATGACCACTCGGTTTCCTGCGTCGCCGAAAACTCGCTCCTCCATGATCATCGTGATCGCTTTGTGAGCCTCCTCGAGCGTCTGACAGACTATGACCCCTTTGCCAGCGGCTAGCCCATCGGCTTTGACCACGATGGGCGCCCCAATCTTCTCGAGATAGTCCTTGGCCTTGTCCGGGTCATCGAAGATCTCGTACTCGGCCGTGGGGATTCCGTATTTCCGCATCAGGTTCTTGGCAAAGCTTTTACTCCCCTCGATTGTCGCGGCTTGTCGGCGTGCGCCAAAAATGCGCAGCCCCCGGGCCTCGAATTCATCCACAATGCCTAGGGTCAAGGGAACCTCTGGGCCGACGAGGGTCAGGTCAATTTTTTCGTTGACGGCGAACTCCACGAGCCCGGCGATGTCGGTACCCCCAATGCTGATGCAGGTGGCGATTTGGGCCATCCCCGCGTTACCTGGGGCAGCATACAGGAGGGGTTTTCGAGGACTTTGGGCGAGCTTCCAGAGGAGGGAGTGTTCTCTTCCTCCTTGTCCAACGATCAATATCTTCATATGCAACCTCCTTCTTATGAGTAGATGACCGACGACCGATGACCGCTGCACCCAGTACCTGATACCTAAACGCTAGACATTGGACTTTGGACGCTAAAGCCTGAACTCTGAACCATGAACCTGTTTATTTAGTGGCGGAAGTGACGCAAACCGGTAAAGACCATGGCCATGCCGTGCTCGTCAGCCGCCTGGATGGCCTCCGCATCCCGCATCGAACCGCCTGGTTGGATAATGGCCGTTGCACCTGCCTCGGCGACGACATCGACTCCGTCTCGAAAGGGGAAAAATGCGTCAGAAGCCACCACCGTGCCCTTGAGTGAGGATTGCGCTTTCATGATGGCGACCCGACAGGCATCCACCCGGCTCATCTGCCCGGTGCCGATCCCTACGGTAGCAGTGGCGTTCGTAAAGACAATGGCATTCGACCTCACATGCTTCGCCACTTTCCAGGCAAAGGAAAGTGCCTCCCACTCCGCAGGGGTCGGCTTTCGTTTGGTCACCACGCTCAAGGTGATCTTGTCGAGATCGGTGCGGTCGCGTTCCTGGAGGAGGAGGCCTCCGGAGATCCGGCGGAGGTCCCAGGGGTCGGCTGGGACCTGCCACTCGTCCGCCGGGATCTGCATCAGCCGGATATTCTCTCGAGTACGGAATATCTCCTTGGCCCCTGCGCTGTAGTCCGGGGAGACGACCGCTTCGACGAACGTAGAGGCGATTTCGTTCGCCGTCGTCTCGTCCACAAGGCGGTTGCATCCCACGACGCCGCCGTAGGCCGAGACGGGATCGGTGCTGTGGGCTCGGCGATACGCTTCGACCAGCGGCTCTCCGATGCCGACACCGCACGGGGTGTTGTGCTTGATGATGCAGGCGGCCGGGACGGCGAACTCCAGGACAAGGAGTAAGGCGCTATCGAGATCTAACAGGTTCGTGTACGAGAGTGGTTTTCCTTGTAGTTGCTGTGCAGTAGCCATGCAGGGTCCCTTGACCTGCAGCTCGCGGTAGAGGGCCCCCTGTTGATGTGGGTTCTCCCCGTACCGGAGGGGCCGGACCTTCTCGAATTGCCACGCCAGAAAGGGGGGAAATCCCTGGGGCCACTCGGCCGTGAGCAAGGCGTCGGTGTGGGTCACAGTGCTTAAAAAGATCGCAATGGCTCCCTCATAGCGGGTGGTGAGTTGAAACGCTTCTTGAGCCAACTGAAGACGGGTCGCCAAGGAGATCCCGCCGGAGGTTTGCATTTCCTTGAGAACCTGAGGGTATTGTGCGGGATCAGTAACGATCGCCACCCCTTCAAAGTTTTTTGCGGCTGAACGAATCAAGGTCGGTCCGCCGATATCGATCTGCTCGATGGCCTGGGCCAGGTTTGCAGGCTGCGCGGCGATCGTGGCCTCGAAGGGATACAGGTTAACCGCGACGAGATCGATGGGAGAGATGCCGTGTGCCTCCAATTGGCGCTGGTGCTCTGGATCAGAACGGTCGGCCAGAATGGCTCCATGAATGGACGGATGCAAGGTCTTGACACGGCCCGCCAGCATTTCTGCAACGCCGGTCACGCCTGCTACATCAGTGACGTGCAGTCCCGCGCCTCGGAGATGCTCAGCCGTCTTCCCCGTGGAGATCAGCTCGATGCCGAATTCCGCGAGTCCCTTGGCGAACTCGACAATTCCTGCTTTGTCTGAGACGCTCAGAAGCGCGCGCCGAATCCGGATGAGTTCTTTCTCCATCCTCTGCCCGTCGCTCGCCGGTTAGTCATCCCGTGCTAGCACTAGGAAGGCATCTCGGTTCCTGGTAAGACCAAAATGTCAAGCGCACTTCAGGGATGAATATAGCCCCACCCTTCCCGGACGTGACGATCCGCCTCGTTTCCTTTACAGAAGACGCGCCGGCCTTTCACTTCGAGGCGACCCTCAGCATAGAGCTGGATCGCTCGGGGATAAATCTGATGTTCGTACTTCAAAATCCGCGCTGCAAGGGAGTCATCGGTGTCGTCGTCGAAGAGCGGGACCACGGCCTGAATAATAATCGGCCCGGTGTCTACGCCCTCATCGGCAAAGTGGACGGTACAACCGGAGAACTTTACGCCGTGGTGGAGGGCCTTGCCCTGCACGTGTAATCCTGGAAAGGAAGGAAGAAGGGCGGGGTGGATATTCATGATGCGGTTGTGAAAGTGTTGGATGAACGTGGGGCTCAGAATGCGCATGTACCCGGCCAGGCACACCAATTCCACCTGGTGCTCTGTCAGCACGGCGATCACCCCTTGATCGAAAGCTTCTCGGGTTGCGTAAGGTTTGGGGTCGACAAAGACGGGTGGAATGGCGTGCCGGCGCGCTCGCTCGAGCGCATAGGCATCCGCGACATCACTGACCACGACGACCACGGCCGCGGCGAGGTTTCCGGCCTCACTGGCATCAATGATCGCTTGGAGATTCGAGCCTCGACCCGATACGAGGACGCCAACG
>JBFHXD010000102.1:0-8493 GCA_041599135.1 Methylomirabilales bacterium (SeqCode)
CAGCGGCTTTCCGTCCAAGGTAATGGTTACTTGCTTCGGGTCCCACTTCTCTACCTGACGCATTTTTCTATCCTCCTTGTCGGAGGTTTAGGTTCCGGGGTGACACTCAAGTAACAATACTCACCACGTTGTTCCAACAACGGTCAGGGCGCCTACGAGGCTGACCACGACACCGATAAGCTTTCGCATCCCGGCCGCTGAAAACTGACTCGCCAACCGGACCCCGAGATATACCCCCAGGCCGCCTGCCAGCAACAGCGGGAGAAAAACCTCTACGGGGAAAGACCCCGCTTGAAGGGTATACGAGCCGGCCGCAACCGAGGCCACCAGGGACCGGGCGAGCAGTGAAGAGCCCACGACCGTATGAGGGGGAATACCTGTCCATAACAGTAGAACGACACCGATCGTCCCCCAACCGGCACCGAATGCACCGGCACACACACCGGCAAACGCCCCAATGCCAAAAAGCGTTGCGCGCCTGTCATGCCATTTCACGGCCTCAAGATCGTTGTGCCAACCATTTCCATTTTTCCTGAGAAGCGTCACCATGCCGATCGTCAACGCCATCAAGCCAACCAAAAACCGAAGAGTCTGGGTTGGAAGCGCAGGACTCAGAAAACTTCCCAGGAAGGCTCCTGCCACACCTCCCAAGAGGAGAGGCAGGAGGGGCGCCACTCGTGAGCGGTCGTAACCCCAATGGGTCAGGCCGCCGAAGACACTCAGTACGATGGACGCCGCCAGACTGGAATTGATCGCAACCAACGGCTCGACGCCAATCAGGATCAGTAACGGGACGCTCAACGCCCCCCACGCCGCGGCAGAGATGCCCATGATGCAGCCTGACGCGAGTCCCACGAACGCAATTGCCGGCACTGAAAGGATCACGAGGACATCCTTTTTAAGACTTTTAAATCCAAGAGGGCACCATCATTCCCTCGGAGCGACATGAGAGTCCGCTGGACGAGTCACTCCGTGGGTAAGAACACGTCCTGAGGGCGCCGTCCCCTGAGCTTTTCGATCAAGACCCGCAGCGCCTCCTCGATACTTTCCCCGTAAACCGTCAACTCCGGTCGCGGGACACGCTGCGGATGGTCAGGTCGCGCCACGCAGCGCCTCGACGTATCCTGCACCTCATCCAGGCTTTCCTCCACGACGAGCTCGATGGTACCCAAGGCACATGCCACCGCCTTCTGATACCGAAACCGATGGACCCGAGCGAGGCGTTCGCCAGAAATGAGAAGAACCACTGCCGTCGCTGGGGTCATCGCCGGTGTGTCCGCGACGACCTGTTCACCCACCTCACCGCTCTCTAGCGGGTATCCCTCTGCGCCCCAGCGTTGGAGCCCGCCCTCGAGGTTATACACTTCGTCGAGTCCGATCGCCGCCGCCGCCTCACACGCAACCGCACTCCTGATTCCTTCGGAGCACACAATGAGAACCGGTCCTTCCTTGAGGATGTCGCGCGGGGCTTTAAGCAAGGTCGTGAGGGGAAAGAGCGCCGAGCCCGTGATTCGGCTCTCGGCGTACTCCTGGGGCTCCCGAACATCCACCACCTGGATCCCCCCTTCCATCCGGGCCTGCGCCTCCGCCGGGCCAATCCTTACAAAGGGTTCATCCGATTGGAGCTGTGTCACCTCTTCGCTCCTTACTTCTCAATGGGGACATTCACCAAGCTGCCGTACTCGGTCCACGACCCGTCGTAATTCAATACCTTGGGGTAGCCCAACAGATACTTCAGCACAAACCAGGTGTGCGAGGACCGCTCCCCGATCCGACAGTAGGCGATAATCTCCTTGTCCGGGGTGATCCCCTTACCCTGATACAGTTGCTTCAGGTCATCAACGCTCTTGAAGGTCCCATCTTCTAGGACCGCCTGGCTCCACGGGATGTTGGCCGCCCCCGGAATGTGTCCTCCGCGCTGCGCCCCTTCCTGGGGAAGATTCTCGGGCGCGACGATCTCTCCACTAAATTCCTTCGGCGACCGCACATCGACGAGTGCCAGCCCCGCCTTCCCTACCGAGGCGATGACCTGGTCCCGTATCACCCGGATGCTTTTATCGGGCTCCTTAGCCTTGTAGGTCATTGCCGGATGGGACGGGACTTCTTTCGTCATCGGACGCCCCTCGGCAATCCATTTCGCTCGTCCGCCGTTCATGACCCTGGCGTCGGCGTGCCCGTAGTACTTCACGTGCCAGAACGCATAGGTGGCGAACCAATTATTGTTGTCGCCGTACAAGATCACGGTCGTGTCGTTGGCAATCCCCGACCGGCTGAGCAGTTTCTGCAGGCTCTCGCGCCGGAGGATATCCCGCTCGAGCTGCTCCTCGAGGTCTCTCTTCCAGTTCCAGCCGATCGCGCCGGGGATGTGTCCCTCGCCGTAGGCAGCTGTGTCGACATCCACCTCTACCAAGCGGATTTTGGGATCCTTGAGATTATCTGCAACCCACTGGGTCTCTACGAGCACTTCAGGATGCGCATACTTGGCCATGATTGCCTCTCCCTCTTCTTTTTTTCTTATGTATCGTAAGGTTTGATGCCTGAACTCACCGAATTTGATAATCCCGATTGGATTACTCGAGATTATTCGACACAAAAAAGCCCCCTTACCCGATCATCATCTCCTCCTCTGTCACATTTCCGTCAGCGATTCGAAAAGCTCGAATCACCGGTGCTGTCGGTTTCTCCAGGGAAACGATGAAGTAAAGCGCTTCAGGATAGAAGGCAAGCTCAACATCCGTTCTTGACGGATAGGCCCCCGTATGGGTGTGAGAGTGGTAAATCCCGAGCAGCTCCAACCCCTTCTGATCCATCTCGCGCATCACCCGGAGCTGGTCCTTTGGGTCGATGTAGTATCGGTACGGGCTCTTCTCGGTACTATCGCATCGATACAGCTGTAGGATTGTCCCCTCCTTTCCTGCGAGTAGACCACAACACTCGTTCGGCGCCTCTGCCCGCGCATGATCGATGATCTCCGTGGCGAATCGCTTTTCGAGCTTGAACATCGCAATCCTCGACGCGCAGCCCATCCTGAACCCTACTACCACCAGATGTGACTGTAGACATCCTCTCCCAGATCGGGCAGCTCCTTGGCCCAAACCCCAAGGCTGACGTACTTCCAACCGCCATCCGCGAGCAGGCAGACAATATTTCCTTCCTCCATCTTGTGCGCCATGCGAACGGCGCAGTGGAGAACGGCCCCCGAAGAGACGCCGGCAAAAATCCCCTCCTTCAGTGTGAGATCCCGCGTAAGGGCGAAAGCGCAGCGGGAATCGACAATGATCTTTCCGTCCAGCAAGCTTGTATCCAAGATCGGTGGAATAAATCCCTCTTCCAGACTGCGGAGCCCCTGTACGAGATCGCCCGGATGCGGTTCGACGGCGATCACCTGGGTTTTAGGGTTCACTTCTTTCAGCCGCCGCCCGACGCCCATCAGCGTTCCGCCGGTCCCGAGGCCAGCCACAAAAACATCCACATCCGGCAGCGCCTCGAGGATCTCTGTGCCGGTGGTTTCATAATGCGCCTTGACATTGGCTTGATTGCCGTACTGGTATGGCATATACCAGTCCGGGTTCTCGGCGGCGATCTTCTTCGCCAGGTCGATGGCCCCGTTGGTTCCCCGGCGTGCATCGGAGTAGATCATTTCTGCCCCATACAGCTCCAGCAGTTGCCGCCGCTCCACGGTGATGTTTTCTGGAACCACGACCTTGACCTTATAACCCTTTCGCCGACCGATCATCCCAAGAGAAATACCGGTGTTGCCACTCGTCGGCTCGATGATGGTCTGCCCCGCGGTTAATTCCCCCCGCTGTTCTGCATCCTCGACCATATACTTGGCGATCCGGTCCTTCAGGCTCCCGGTCGGATTGTAGAACTCGAGCTTACAAAAGATCCGGACTGACGGCTTCGGACTGACCCGCGCAACCTCTACCAGGGGCGTATTTCCGATGGCGTCCACAATGTCGGTAGCGGCACGTGACCGCACGGCTTCCTCGTGCCTGCGGATGCCCTTATCTCTCGTCAAAATGGCCTCCCCCTGCGACAGCGGGAAGGATAGAGATGCTATCCCCTTCCCGCACCTTGGTATCCAGGTGCTCAAGGAACCGAACATCCTCATCGTTGCGGTAAATGTTCACGAATCGGTGCAGGGCCTTTCCATCCAACAACCGCTCCCGAAGGCCCGGGTACGCCTTGTCCAGGCTCTCCAGCACCTCCCGGATCGTTTTCCCCTCAACGGTCACCGTCTTTGCTCCGCCGGTGTGCTTCCGGAAGATTTGGGGAATGTGAACCTGAACGCTCATCTCTCTCCTTGTGCTCTGGAATGCTCCTTCAACCGTCAGCGGCCGGTGCCATCACTTCTCTACGGGAACCTCTGACCGGTTTCCCCAATCTAACCAGGACCCGTCGTAATTTCGTACCTTCTCGTACCCGAGCAGCCGAGCAACCAGGTAGTTATGGGCCGCGCGTACCCCAGTCCGGCAATAGGTCACAATCTCCCGGTCCTGTGTCGCCCCTGCCTCTTTGAAAATCTTTCGGAGCTCTTCGGCACCCTTAAAGGTCTGGTCCTCCCGGTTAATCGTATCGACCCAGTCGATGAGGACTGCCCCGGGGACTCGGCCGGCTCGCTTGATGTCGGGGTCTATCAAACTCCCCGGATCGGTTCGTTTGCCCTGGTATTCCAGTGGACTTCGGGCATCTACCATGCAAACCCCTGGATTCTTGAGGTTGTCCCTCACCCACTCGGCGGTGGCGATCAGGTTGGGATTCGGCCGGGCCACGAATTTTTTGGGAGTGATCTTAGGATCTTCATCGCTCACATCGCGGCCTTCGTTCATCCATTTGGTCAAGCCACCATTGAGCACGGCCACGTTGGAATGCCCGAAAAATTCGAGCACGAAAAGGAGGCGCGCCGCAAAAAGTCCGCCCGAGTCATCGTAGGCGATGACACGCGTGTTCTCATCGATCCCGAGCTTGCTGAAGAGAACCTCCGCCTTGGCTTGATCCATCGGGAGGCCCTTCTGGTTACTTTTTAGATCGTCGAGCTCCTGCCAGTTCAGATAGAGTGCCCCTGCGATATGGCCAAAGGCATACTCTTCGTACCCACGTGCCCCTTGGGCGCGAAGGTCCACTAACCGAAGATCAGGCTTACCCAGTTGACTGGCTAATTCTTGCGTTTCAATCAGCAGGTAGCTATTCGGATATTCCGATTTTCTATCCCGCTCCTTCCCCGCCGCGATTGACGCAAAGGAAGCGGCGAGCAACAAGGCGAATATCCCGCTCGGGCATGATATTCGACCCACAAGCTTCCTTCGCATCGCCCAGATCCTCCTTTTGGTCTCTGCCACTATCAGTTGTACCGCTGCGTACCGGAAGCTTCCGTCAGCTGACCGGCTGTCCTTGGGGGACGCCGCAGAATTCGTGGTAATCAATCAGGTCCGTAATCGTCGGATGATCGCCGCACACCGGACACTCCGGATCCCGCCGGATCTTCACCTGACGGAACTCTAACGTCATGGCATCGAAAAAGAGCAGGCGATTGACCAGGGTGTCTCCTGAACCTAACATAAGCTTGATCGCTTCAAGCGCCTGGATGCTGCCGATGATCCCACAAAGGACCCCGAGGACCCCGGCCTCTGCACAACTTGGAACGAGCCCGGGTGGGGGCGGGGCTGGATACAGACAGCGGTAACACCCTTTCCCGGGCGAGAAGACCGTGACTTGCCCTTCAAAGCGGAAGATGCTTCCATCCACCATTGGTTTCTTCAAAAAGTAACAGGCATCATTCAAGAGGTATCGGGTGGGAAAATTATCACAACCGTTTACGATCACGTCGTAGCCGGCAATGATCTCTTTCACATTTTCCGAGGAGAGCTGCGTTTGATGAGGTTCGACCTTGACGTCTGGATTGATCTCCCCGATGGTGTCCACCGCCGACAGGACCTTGGGCCGCCCCAGGTCATTGGTGTGGTGAAGAATCTGGCGCTGGAGGTTGCTGAGATCCACCAGGTCGAAATCAACGATCCCGAGCCGGCCAACACCCGCGGCGGCCAGATAGAGCGCAGCGGGACAGCCCAGGCCACCGGCCCCGACCAAGAGGGCGCTACTGTTGAGGAGCTTCCGTTGCCCTTTTCCACCCACCTCGGGGAGGATGATGTGACGGCTGTACCGTTTGATCTGTTCCTCAGTAAAGGGAATCGCCCCTCCGGCAATAGCAGGGATCAGGGCGACCTCATCGCCGTCCACTAACGCTGTATTCTTGCCCTTCAGGTTCTCGACCGCAACATCGTTCACATAAATATTGACATGCCGATGGATCTCTCCCTGCTCATCAAGGAGCCGCGCCCGGATCCCGGGATACTCCGCCTCAAGGGCCTCGATGAGGTGAGAAACGGTCTTGCCCTCAACCTCCACTGCGGCCTGGTTACCGGTCAGGGCCCGAAACGGTGTCGGGATGTAGATCTTTACTCCCATTCACGCACTCCTTTCCGCACCCCTCCGCACCTAAAATGGCGTGCTGAGGTACCGCTCCCCGGTATCACAGAGGATGGTGACGACCACCTTCCCTTTTTCCAGTTCTCGGGCGACTTTCACGGAGGCGAACACATTGGCTCCGGCCGAGATCCCGACCAACAACCCCTCTTCCCGGGTCAGACGGGCCGTCATTTTGAAGGCGTCCTCGTCGCTCACCGCGATGATCTGATCCAGAACCTCGACATTGAGGACCCCCGGGACGAAGCTAGCCCCAATTCCCTGAATACCATGGGGCCTGAACTTTCCTCCCTGCAGGACCGGTGCTTTGGCCGGTTCTACGGCGATCACCTTTACAGCGGGAATCTTTGCTTTCAGAACCTCGCCCACCCCCGTAATGGTCCCGCCAGTCCCAACCCCGGCTACAAAGGCGTCAATACGGCCCTGTGTCACCTCCAGGATCTCCTGAGCGGTCGTCTGGCGGTGGATCTCGGGATTCGCCGGGTTAATAAACTGCTGGGGCATAAAGTAGTCGGGATTTTCCCGGCAAACTTCCTCGGCCGCAAAAACAGCACCCGTCATCCCCTCGATGGCCGGGGTCAGGATCATCTCGGCCCCGAACCGCTGGAGCAGCGTCCTGCGCTCGAGACTCATGTCGTCTGGCATGGTGAGGATCAGCCGGTATCCCTTGACTGCCGCCACCATAGCCAGCCCGATCCCCGTGTTTCCGGAGGTTGGTTCGACAATGGTCGCTCCAGGTCTGAGCTTCCCCTGTCGTTCCGCCTCCTCCACCATCGACCAAGCGATCCGATCCTTCACACTCCCGGCCGGATTCAGCGATTCCAGCTTTCCCAAGATGGTCGCCCCATTCCGAGGAGAGACCTTGGGAAGCTCCACCATGGGTGTGTTCCCAATAAGATCCAGCGCATTTTTTGCCACGCGAGGATTCCGTTCTCCCATTTCGACCCCGCTGTCAGCAATCAGCTATCAGCAATCACCTTTTTGGTCTCCTATCTCAAGCTGACCGTTGATTGCTAATGGCTAATTCGCTCCTAGATTTGATAGCTGACACTCTTCGGCGCAATCTTGAGTTGCGCGCGGTGACAGATTTCGTCGAAAGTGACGTTGTCCACGATGTGTGCGATGGCATCCCTGACTTCCACCCAAACACTTTGGAACCCACAGCCCTTTTGCACGGGGCACTTCTCACGCGAAGAAGGATCGACGCAATAGATTGGGGCCGGAGCACCTTCCATCAGCCGGATGATCTCTCCCAAAGTAATCTGGTGAGGAGGTTTGGCAAGGTAATACCCCCCGTTCGCCCCTCGCTTACTCTCAAGGTATCCCGCTCGCTTGAGGATCAGAAGCAGTTGTTCGAGATATCTCACCGGGATGTCCTGGCGCTGGGCGATCTCCTCGATCTGGAGCAGGCCTTTGTTGTAGTGCATGGAAAGTTCCTGCAGCGCCCGAGTTGCATAGTCCCCTTTGGTCGAAATTCTCATTTTTATAGCCCCTCTACACTCTATGTCGATATTGTCTATCGATATTGTCGTCTTTTATCACTCCCCCCCCCTCCCTGTCAAGCCTTTTCTACCACCCTAACAGGGATTGACAACCGGCCTCATCCTGACTACACTCGGACCATCCTACCCTGCACCAAAAGTTTCCCAGTGGCATCACGCGAAGAGCTATGCCATCACATGATCCTTCCTGATTTGATCTGCCGTTCTTTTGTAGTAGGTTACACCAAATATGCTTATAAACTACTTGAGATTCAGAAATCGCCATTTGGTTGTGTTACCGCCCCGAAAAGTGGTGCCGCATCATATGGGGGGAAATTCATTGCCTGCCTAACACGCGCTTTGTTAGATTCAGGCGACAGGAGAAGCTATGGCGAGAACGGATAAACTCCGCGTTGGCGTCCTCGTATCGGGTCGAGGCTCGAATCTCCAAGCGATCATTGATGCCAGTGAGGCCGGAAACCTCGCCGCGGCCGTGGTCGTCGTGGTCAGTGATGTCGCGGATGCC
>JBFHXD010000103.1:0-8396 GCA_041599135.1 Methylomirabilales bacterium (SeqCode)
CTTGGACTTGCATCCCTCACTCTCCTGTGTCTGGGTAGTAGTTGTTCTTGATCTGCCAGTAGCTGAGTAGTGCCTGGAACATACCCCAGCCGCGCTCCAGTTGCTCTTTGGTGACCTCCACCATCTGCACCACTCCGGGATGGGAGCGGGAGAAGTAGAGGATGCAGCAGCGGCGGGTGTGTTCTTCGTATTCCTTGAGTCCTTCGTTGGTGGCGGCCAGTTGCATCCAGTGCTCGGGCCACACCTTCATGTGCAGGGCCTTGCTCTCGTCGAAGTCGGAGCCCTTGAAGTCGATGAGCCAATCGGGGCTGACGAGATCGGCCTTGGAGCCGTAGCCACAGGAATGGACGAGAACGCGCTCGGCTTCCCACTCCTGCTTGCCGCACGTCACGTCGATCATCTCCGTGACGCCCTGCAGGGTCTGGCGATCTTCTTCGGGTAGGGAGAGCAAGCGGGCATCATCAATCTCGCCCTGGTAGTAACCCTCCAGAAGAGCATGGACTTCGGTGCCCCGGTCTCTGGCTTGTGCGGCTTGCTCGCGGCTGTCCTGCAGGACCCGGTCGAGGTACTGATCGTCGGTCTCGCCGTCGTTACGGGGCAGGGTGAGGGCGGCGAGGATGCCTTGTCTGACCTTCCAGTTCTCCAGGGCCGGTTTGGCTGCACAGTTCAGGATGGTGGTGATGCCGGGAACGAGGTTCATCTTGCGGGCGTGGGCAAGTGTGGTCTTGACCATCTTGTCGCCCTTGGCGTTGGGCACTTCGTACACCGGTTGACAAGTGCGGGGGCAATACCAATGCTGACTTTGGGAGGGATGAATCATTGATTCACGGCTCCACCACTTCCGGGGATTGCTGTCCGATCCGGGTGACGCTGTCCAGGGCTGCGGCGTCGCACACGATCTCTTCCAGTGCCTCGGCGGCCAGCAGCAGTCGAATGCGCAGCAGGGTGTTCTTGCCGTTGTCGGCAAGCTGTTCGCGGAGCTTGAGCAGCGATCCCATCATGTGGCGGGTGTGGTCCTCGACTTTGGAATAGACGGTCACTTCAACCTCCCGTGATCTCTGCAGGAGTGTTCATCTTCCCCGGCTTGCTCGGCCACCCGGTCGGCGTGTTGCTCGCGCTGCCATGCCGGATCGTCTGCCAGTCGGGCCAGGGACTCGGCCTCATCCAGCGGGCAACCGCGGACGTAGGCGATCCACTGGATGTAGTCGGCGAGCCCGTCATCGTCGGGATAGAGGGACTCGTGGTAGTGCGACTTGACTCTACCCATCGCTGGCCTCCTCGCTGAGTTTCATGCCAGGGGAGTATCGGCAGTGGTGCCCCCTCAGTCAACAGGAAATCCGGGGGTTTGTTGACTTTTCTGTCCTGCTGTCCTATCCTTCTGCCATGGCTCGATCTGAGGACTTGCGTGCCCTGCTCAAGGCCGAGATGGCCAAGGTGATCGGCAACCCGACTGCCCTGGCCCGGAAGTCCGGGATCAGCAAGCAGTACCTCTACGCGATCATGGCCGGGCACCGCCGGCCCAGCTCCAAGCTGGTGGACCTGTGGGCGGACCTGCTTTCGGTTCCCAGGAAGAGGCTGCAGGAGGCGGTGGCGGTGAGCCTGCGCAAGGGCGGGGTCTACGAGGACGTGGAGGTGTAGACCCCGCTGAAAAGTTGCTAGAAGCGGAACTTGCTACGCAGGCTGGGGAGGTTGGCGTCTTCTGTCACGTAGCGGTGACCACAACCGACGCATTCGGTGTAGTTGAACCGACCGACTTTCCACTTGTAGCAGGCAAACTCCTTTTGCCCGCAAGTGATGCAGGATGTGCCCTTACATTCAGGTGACCCAGACGGGTGGAAGTCTTCCTTGGAGAAATCGCGCTGGTGGGTTTCCATTCGAGGGCAGCAGAACCCCGGGCCATCCGGCTGAGGCCCATGCTCAGGGCACCATCTTGTGGTAAACTTCTTCATGTCTAACCTCGCGTAGCCGGCGACTCTTCAAGCCACTTCAGGAAGTCGGAAACAGTGTTCGGGCTGTTGTCCGTGAAGCAGGCGAAGCCTTGGTTGTCGGGCCAGACCTGGAAGATCGTGGCTCCTCGTGGAGTCCAGAAGCACTCCAACGAGAACCTCATACCCTCAGGCATCTCGGACTGGTCAATCGTCCAGAGACGCTTCCAACCACGTTCGTAGCACATCTCCACTACTTGGAGGAACGGGTTGTGTCCACGTTCCTTGCGGGTAGACTTGTTCATGGCAACTCCAGTTGTCAAAGAAACGATGATGTGCTCGCCCGGGCCACTCCCGAGCGGGCACATACCATTTTACCACATGGGTTTAGGCCACTTTGGCAACGACCCTGGTAGTCGAGTCGGCAGACGGGCTGGGGACCTCACCCGCTGCACCGAAAGAATGTTTTGGATTTTTCGGTGAGGGTTAGACGGGCTGTGGAGGCCGAGTCCGATCACCTCTTCCCACCAGACTTGCCATCAGAAGCCGCACAAGCCCGTCTGAGCCATCTTCTCGTCCAGCCCGGGTTGGTGCAGGGGTCTGAAGATCGTGCCTTGTGCCCCTGGTTGAGCAGGTCATACAGCCTCCCACAGCGTTTTCGCTTCAAGTGGGTGTTTGTTGACGCGGGGCCGAGAGGCAACACTCCAGGATTGGCCCGGGCGCGTCGTTGCTTGCCCAATGCACCGCCAGTTGGCGGCGATCAAACTGGTGCCTGGCTCGGAAGCGAGGATGTAGGTGATGAGCCTGCGAAAGCCCAGCGCCCGAGTCGCACGCCAGGCGGCTGCGTAGAGCATGGAGCAGCCGTTCTTGACGCCATCCGTGCAGCAGCGGTTGACCTCCAGAGTCCAGCCGTTGTCCAGATGACGCGCCACGGGACGGCCCACCATGACGACGCCGCGCACGTTCTCGCCGTCATTCACGGCGATGCTGAACTTGTGGCCGACTGGCGGGATGTGGTGGCGATGATGTTGCCGGACGAACTCGGCAGCTTCGGCAAAACTGATGGGCTGGAGTTGCAGGCGTGCAGTGCGCTCGCAGCCGGGGGTTGAACAGGGCTCACCCATCGCGCTCTCCCTCGCTGCTGGCCAGGCCTACCAGTAGGTCCTCCGGCATTCGATGAGCCCTTCCAGGCTAGGATGATCCTCGATGAGCTGCCGAGCGATGTAGGCTCTGTGGTTGTTGTTGATGCGGAAGCCACGATCGTCCTTGTCCCACTGCATCGCCACCTCCCACCGCACCCGTTCGGTGAGCTGCCCGATCCCGAACCTCTTGCCCCTGCCGGCCATGGCCAGGGCAAACCTCTCGAACAAGGCGTAGACCTCGGGGTGTTCGGCGATGAACCGCTCGGCCTCTTCTCGCAGGTTCTTCTTGGGAGGTGGGTTGTTCTCCCGGAAGGGCAGCACGTTGGGAGGATCTTTTATCACTTGGCCCGCACTTTCATTCCTCGGCTCCGTCGAAGCACATGCAAGCGATCTCCATGGCCTCGGGAAACAAGTCCTGCTGGCGGCTGTCCGCAGCGATGAACTTCTCCCACGAGAAGCTGCGCCCAAGACCCTCTACCGTGGTCAACTCGGCGTTGCGCTCCATCTCCACGGCCCGCGCGAACAAGTCAGGGTAACGCCGTGAGAGATCCCGAATCTCTGACTTCCTGGACGCCGGGCAGAAGAAGCACGCCGACTTGCCCGGGTTGGGGAGCTTGGCTCGTTGAAGCGCCCTCAGGCAGTCTGACCGATCCCACTCCCACTCGATCAGCGGGTAGCGGTAGACGTACTGCTCGTCCTCGAAAATCGAAGCCCGGTGCGCCTCACCGATGTCGATGCCAATGAGTTTGGTCACCTTGCGGCCAGACTCCCACGCTTCGATCGCAGGCTGCCAGAACTTCGCCCACTTCTCTTGCGGGCGCTTCTTGTACTTGTCGCTGCACGACTTGAACCCGTAGGCGAGACTGGGAAGCATCCGCTTTTCCAAGCAGTTCCGCTCCAAGGTCTCGTACATCCCGTCGTTCTGGACGGTCTGCACCCCGGGGAAACCGTGTCGCAGGCACCAGTCCGAGACGACGTGGACGAACTCGTAGGTATGGGGCTTCTCCCCACCTGTGTCCGCAAACAAGACCACATCCGGCCGCTCGCCGCGCTCCTGGAGACCGACCAGCATGGCCGCTGAGTTCACGCCGCCGCCGAAGCTGACGATGACTGGCATCACCCGGGTCATGGCGACTGACCATACAACAGGCGCAAGCCCCGGGCAACGGCTTGCCCTTGACGATCGGGGGGAATCCCGGTCAGGCGCTCGATCTCCTGCTGGTCCTTGCCCTCACGGTAGAGCCTGGCCGCCAGCAGGGCATCCTGAGTCGTGATGGCCTTCTGGTCGAGCCGAGTCAGCCTGGCAGGCTTCTTCGGCTTGCGCAAAAGCTTGAGTTTTCGTGCGGACATCGCTACGCTTTGTGGGCGGCAGGGAGGGGTTAGGGAAGCCACTCCCACTCCACTCTCTTACCGAAGGTAAGTACCACTCTCCACCCTGAGCAGGAACCGTGCCAGAGGCGTCAGGGAGACGGATGGGGAAGGCCACCAGACAGTGGTGCCCGGCCGAGGAAGTCCTTGAGCCGCCAGAAGAACAGGCGCTCCGCACTCCGGCCCTGGGATTGGCATTCTCGCCATAGCTCTTCCAATCGACTCAGGTTGTAGCCTTTGCTGTTCAGTCTGTCGGCAGCCCAGAGGCATGCGGCTTCACGGCGATAGGCTCGTGTGCGGCTCATGTAGCCTTTCTGCCGCAGGAAGGCACGCATGGCCTCGATCTCCGGGGTGGGATCGAAGAGCCGCCGGTCTCTGAGGAACTCCGCGATGTGCCGCGGTCCTTGCTGACCCATGCTCAACTCCTGGAAAGATCCCGCCGGCCGCCGATGGCCGGAGTTGAGGTGTTCAGATAGCCCCGACGCACCGGCGGGAAGGTTGCAACTGAGCCTGGGATTCTACCTGGCTCTGGGTGCGGTGGGCAAGAAAAGTGGCGGCCCGGGAAGGGCCTCGCGTTTCGCGGTCTTGGGAGGGGAAGAAGGAGAGCACCAGCAATTCCCCGGGCCGCCGTGGTCAGGAAGGCAAGGCTACCCATCGGTCGCCTAGCTTGCAAGCAGGAACCAGAACGCCAGGGCGAAAGCCAGCCCCACCGCCCAAAGGGTGGGCTGTAGATCGTCCCGGTGCTTGCTCACGACTTTCTGCGCTCCTTGTCGCTTGCTGGCCCTCTGCACTTGGGGCACTCCGCATAGGTCCAATTGATGGGGTGGCCACAAGCGAGACAGGTTCTCGGACGTTTGTGAAGCCTTCCTTGGCGAAGACCGCCGTTCGTGCTGGTCTCCAGGTACTCCACAAGACCAGCGAGCTGTACCTTGCAGCCACGCATCCATCCCGTGCCATCACAGGATTCAGCACCGGCATCATGACACTCCCACAACCACTTGTTGGTATTGATCCTGCCGATGTGTACCCGAGGGTAGTTGTCGCACCAGTCGTGCAATGTCCGGCGCTTCCACTCGGTGCTGCCACCGACAAAGATCACGCTGGCATTGTCGGGGACATCATCGGTTTCGATGCCGTCTTGGACGGCAAAGGCCAAGGGCCAGCCATAAGTTGATGCCAGGCGCGTGGAGTACTTGTCCCAATCGCGCAGGGTGTTGTTTCGATCACCGACATGATCTGGGACCAGGACCCATGCAGGGCTGTGGCCAGACTCGGCTACTCGGTCGAGCATGCCTAGGTACGTTGCCTCATCCCAAATTGCACCATTTGCCCAACAGGCAAACCGACCGTTGTCGAGTGCAAAGGGCATGAAGTCGTAAGGACCACGGAGACCTCCTGGGGAATACAGATGGCCGAGTCGGCCAGGATACTGACCAGCAAGGTAGCCGATGAACATGGCGCTATTGTTTGCCGGCATGACGATCATGGCTTGATCCATCTCCACGATTGTCCTTGGGCGATCCTCTGGATCGTGGATTTGCCTACGTTGTATCTTCTGGCAAGGCTTGCTTGGCTGGATCCATTCTGTAGTTCCCGTCGGATTCGGAGGATTTCCACAGGGGAGAGCTTGGAGGGTTGCTCTCTCCCACAAGCTGGACAATGGAGTCTCACGACAGCCACCACAAGAGCCCCACGAGCAGGGCGACCCAGGCCACCACCACGAGCGCCGTGCCCTTCCATCCCAGGCGGGGCAGGCGGTCCTCCAAGAGCTCGGGGAAGTCCTGGGTCTGTCCCTTCAGGAGCCGTTCCCGGTCGATACACGCCCAGCACAGGGCCTTGTCTGGCTGGTCCAGGTACTCGGCCGCTTGCCGGCGCATGCAACGGGTGCAGAGGATCATCGGACCGAGTCCTCTGTGTCCTCGGTGCAAGGAACGTCAGGATCTATGATCTCAAAGAGGGTCCACCGTGGATATGGCTGTTCTATTTGAGCGAGCACCGAGCGACAATGTGTCGAGATGTTAACAAAACGGCGTCCGATTAGTTTCTCGCCGTCCTGCAACAGCTCCCGCAGAGTATCTGCTAGCGCATCGCGTTGCGCCAAGGCGATATAGGCCAGTGCGGCCAATTCGTAGGGTTTCATCGTCTCAACCTTCCTTTCGGTCATGCTTGTCGGCCAGCCAGATCGCACCGACCTCTCTCAAGTAAGTGCCCCGCCCCCCAAGGTTGAGAGTCCTCCCGGGCGCAGGGGGCGGGGCTTTGACAGAGCGCCCGGGAGGGTAAAGGGTTAGTCGCAGAGGGCACCGAGCAAATCCGTCTGCTCCACTTTATTGTCTCTTGGCATCATCCCTGCTGCGCTCCTTCCAGCTTGGCGAGGGCGGCGCGGACGAGACGGCGAGTGCGGTGATAGCCCCCGGGCATCCGAGCTGACACATGGTTAGCATGTTGAGCCATCCATGCTTCGGTGGCCCTCAGCGCCTCTACAAGCGCCGGGATGATGGTCTCGGGGTCGGTGATGTCCTGACAGGCATTGACGCAAGCGACGATGCGCTCGGCGTCCGAAGCGTAGCTCAGCTGCCCCAGGGATTCAGGGCCACCGTCTGTGCCAACGGCAACATGCAGCTCGGCCATGGCCCCGGGAATCAGTGGAGTAAAGCGATTGCCGACGGCGAAGTGCCACGGCTCGGGAGTGTGGTGGTGTTTCATGGTCTCTGTCCTTTCTGTCAGTTACCCGTGAACACCCACGGGCAGGCAATGTCCCGGATACGCTCCGGGGGGCGAAAGTCAGTCCCGACACTTGCGAAGTGAAGCCCACATACCCTCAGCTCCCGTCCCATGCCAGGCCCGGCCGTCTGGACCCCAGGCCCGAACGTAGTAGCGGTCCCGACTCCAAGGATGCCGAGCACCGAAGGAAACCTTCCCAAGCTCATGGCCCGGCCAGTTCACAAGCCGACCCTCGCGGCAATAAGCCATGAACCGGTCACCCGGCTGAGCGTCCAGCATGGTCTGTCGGTCGATCCGGGCGCAACAGTCGTAGCAGTGGCGCTTGCCCGCCGCATCCGTGCCGTAGCCGGTAGTAAACGACTCGTGCGGGGAAGCCTCATGCCCGCACTCAAGGACGTCTGTCATAGCTGCCATCTCTCAACCTTTCTCATGGGCACCATTGCCCCACCTAGACTCCCTCAGGAAGCCTAGGTGGCCCAAGGGGGCCTAGGGCCTAGGCATTCGCTACGGTTCACCCATTTGTCCCCAGTGGGGAATGAGGGGCGAGTCGGGTTCCCTGGCGATGGTTTCTAGCCATTCCACGTCCTTTCGCTTGGGACGCTTGTCGGCATCCAGTGCCAAGGCAACACGGCGACGGGCGAGAAACGTCTTAGGACCTCGCCCATCCTTGCTATGGGTGGCATCTAATGCCCGGGCTGCCCGTTCTCTAAGATTCATGCCTCTTTCCTTTCTGTCAGGCACCATTGCCCCACCTAGACCCCCCACAAGGGATCTAGGTGGCCCAAAGGGGCCTCAGATGTTGCAGGTCACACAAGGACCATCAACAGGATGGCCATGAGGACACGTAGCCGGAACCATCCGCTCCCGATACGCATCGCTCAAGAGTTCCACCGCGTCCTCAAACGACAAAGGGTCCGCCCCCTCCGCCTCACACTGCGCGTCTGTGTACCGACCGTTCCGGTCGTCCACCGCCAAGAACTCCAAGATCTCCCGCCGTAGCCTCTCCATCGCACCGGAACACTCCGCACGACGCATCTTCACGTACTCACTGTCCATCTCTCTACCTTTCTGTCTGTCGCCCGATGAATCATCAGGCCTCTACCCTAGTAAGGTGAGAAAAGTGTGCCGAACAGTCTCCATCCCCACAAATCGTATACAGGAAATCCCCAGCTTCGGGAAAACCTCCCCTCCCTCTCTCTCCCCGCCCGTACCGCCCACTACCCTAACATCCCCACCCAAC
>JBFHXD010000104.1:0-8349 GCA_041599135.1 Methylomirabilales bacterium (SeqCode)
CCTGCGCGCGGTCCCTGGCGTTCAGGATTCCGCGGTCAACTTCGGGGCCGAGCGGGCCGAGGTGCGCTTCATTCCCTCGCAGACGTCGGCTGAGGCCCTCTATCGCGTTGTGCAGGACCTGGGGTACGAAGTGCCGCAGGAGGAGGTCGTCATCCCCATTGAAGGAATGCATTGCGCCTCGTGCGTCAGTCGGATTGAAAAAGGACTGACCTCGGTCTCCGGTGTCATCCGGGCGAGCGTGAATCTCGCCACTGGGCAGGCGGTTGTCTCATACATTCCCGGGCCGACGACGCGCTCAGATCTCCGACGGGCAATACAGGAATCGGGGTATACACCCCTCGAGATGGCGGTGCGTGAGGCCGCGGCCGATCGGGAGAAGGCACTCAGGGAACTGGAAACACGGGAGCTCAAGAAAAAATTTGTGGTGGGGGCCGTGCTCAGCAGCCTGGTCGTCATCGGGGCCCTTCCTCATATGGGGCTTGCAGTCTTGCGCGCCTGGATCCCACCTCTCCTTTCCAATCCGTGGACGCAGTTCCTCTTGGCGACTCCGGTCCACTTCTGGGTCGGATGGCAGTTTCACCGCGGCTTTTTCACCACACTGCGGCACCGGACTGCAGACATGAACACCCTGGTTTCGCTCGGGACGAACGCCGGCTATCTCTACAGTGTGATAGCCACCGTCTCACCCTCGTTCTTTGTGCTCGAAGGCCAGGCGGCCGTGTACTTTGAAGCGGTTGCCGTCCTCCACACATTAATCATCCTCGGCCGCTGGCTCGAAACCAGGGCGCGGGGGCGCACGAGCGAAGCGATCAAAAAGCTCATGGGCCTCCAGGCCAAGACCGCCCGAGTACTTCGTGATGCAGTGGAGACAGATGTCCTCATTGAGGAGGTCCAGGTTGGGGATCGGATCATTGTCCGGCCCGGGGAGAAGATTCCAGTGGATGGCGTCGTCCGGGAGGGGGCCTCAGCGGTAGATGAATCGATGCTCACCGGCGAGAGCCTTCCGGTCGAGAAACGGCCGGGGAATGTCATCTATGGGGCCACCTTGAACAAGACCGGTTCCTTTGTCTTTGAAGCGACCAAGGTAGGAAAAGAGACGGCCCTGGCCCAGATTATCAAACTGGTGGAGCAGGCCCAGGCCTCAAAGCCTCCGATCCAGCAGCTGGCCGACCGGATCGCTGCGGTGTTTGTGCCCGCCGTCGTGAGCATCGCGCTGGTCACCTTTGGAGTCTGGGTCTTCTGGGGGCCGGCACCAGCCTTTATTTTCGCATTGAGTAACTTCATGGCCGTTCTGCTCATCGCCTGTCCGTGCGCGATCGGTCTCGCCGCGCCAACGGCGGTCATGGTAGGAGTCGGCAAAGGGGCTGAACACGGGATCCTTTTCCGAGGGGCCGAGGCATTAGAAATGACCTCTAAGCTCAGCGCGCTCGTGCTGGATAAGACCGGGACGCTGACCCGAGGGGAGCCATCCGTGACCGACATTGTTGTGGGTTCAGAGTTCAGGGTTCAGAGTTCAGAGACGGGCCGTGCCCTGAGTCCTCATCCCTCAACCCTGAACGCTGCTCAGCGAGAACTGCTTCGGTTAGCCGCGAGCGCGGAGCGGACCTCCGAGCACCCGTTGGGGGAGTCGATCGTGGCGCGGGCAAAGGCAGAGGGCCTGGACCTGTCTGCCGCCGAGAACTTTGAGGCGATTCCAGGACACGGTATCCGGGCCAACGTAGAAGGGCGGCACGTCCTCCTCGGGAATCTCAAACTGATGCAGGAGCAAGCGCTTGCCCTCGACGGGTTGGCCCAGGAGGCACAGCGGTTGGCCGGTGAAGGGAAGACCCCGATTTTCCTGGCGATGGACGGGAAGCTGGCCGGGATGGTGGCAGTAGCTGACACACTGAAGACCCATGCCCGCGAGGCGGTTGCTGCCTTTCAGCGGCGTGGACTCGAGGTGGTGATGATCACCGGTGATAGCCGCAGGACCGCAGAGGCCATCGCGACGGAGGTGGGGATCGATCGGGTGCTGGCCGAAGTGTTGCCGGACGAGAAGGCCAGCGAGGTACGGAAACTGCAGGCCGAGGGGAAGGTGGTCGCCATGGTCGGGGATGGCATCAACGACGCCCCCGCACTTGCCCAGGCGGATGTGGGCATCGCTATCGGGACCGGGACCGATGTCGCGATCGAGGCCTCCGACGTCACGCTGATTACCGATGACCTCAGAGGAGTTGTGACCGCTATTGCCCTCGGGAAACGCACCATGCAAACCATGAAGCAGAACTTCTTCTGGGCCCTGGCCTACAATACGATCCTGATCCCGGTGGCCGCGGGGGTTCTCTATCCCATGCTTGGATTGCTTATGAGTCCGGTCCTCGCCGGGGCGGCCATGGCGCTCTCCTCGGTCTCGGTTGTTTCGAACTCCTTGCGACTCAGGACATTTCGTCCAGCGCTTTAACTTTAAGAAGCAGTGGAAAGGAGGCAAGCGTCGTGCCGGCGGTGAACGAGATCTATGTCTGCGAACGCTGTGGCCTGGAAGTCCAGGTGCTCAAGGCAGGGCACTGCATCCCCCAATGTTGTGGCCAGGAGATGCGGCGTAAGGCATGACGTGGCTGGACCAGGGACCGTTCTTCCCGGGGCGGTCTCTTTTTGCGTTTGGTTAGCCCGATCGGGTACATTGTATAACAGAGGATAGAGACGTTACAAAGCCTGGGGGAGTTGGATTGCTCGTGATGCGAAAGCTTGGAACGATCAGGATGACCGCCCTGATCGCGGCGGCACTCGTCATCTGGTATGTGGACTTTCACCCGTCCTTGCGCCAGCCGCATGAGGCACTACCAAATCATCCTGCCCTTTTGGCTGCCACGCCAGCAGAGGAGCTTACCGCCGCGGAGGAGGTCATCATCCGGGTGTATCGGGAGGTAAGCCCGGCGGTAGTCCATATCACCAGCACGGCGTTGGGCTACGATTTCTTCTTTAACGTGGTCCCCCACCGGGGGTCGGGCTCGGGCTTCATTATTGATGAGAAGGGACATATTGTGACCAACGATCACGTGGTCGAGGACGCACGGCGTCTTGAAGTGACGCTTGCCAGCGGAAAGAAAGTGCCGGCGAGGCTCATCGGTCGGGATCCTCTCAATGACCTGGCAGTGATCAAGATCGATGTGTCGGACGAGAGGCTGCACGCCGTCCGGCTCGGGGATTCGGACCAGCTCCGGGTCGGGCAGATGACCATCGCCATCGGCAACCCGTTCGGTCTCGAGCGCACGGTAACCACCGGCGTCGTGAGTTCGCTGGAAAGGAAAATACAGCCGGATGAGGGTCGAGAAATCCGGGGCGTGATCCAGACCGACGCCGCCATTAATCCCGGCAATAGCGGCGGACCGCTCCTCAATTCCCGCGGTGAAGTGATCGGGATCAATACGCTGATCATCAGCCCGAGCGGCGGTTCGGTGGGGATCGGCTTTGCGATTCCCGTGAATAAAGCCAAGCGCGTCGTCCCGGAATTGATCGCCAAGGGTCGAGTGAGCCATCCCTGGCTTGGCATCTCTGGGCTGAGTCTGACCCCGAATATTAGTCGGACCCTAGACCTGCCTGTCGAGCAAGGAGTGTTGGTGGTCCGAGTGGCGCGGAGATCCCCGGCGGCCCAGGCAGGGATTCGGGGGGGACAGCGTTCGGTGCGAATCGGCAACACGATCCTTCACGTTGGCGGCGATGTGATTCTGGGGGTCGATGGGCGAAAGGTTGAGAGTATGGCGAACCTTGTCGCCTATCTCGACGATCAAAAAAGGGTTGGCCAGACGGTGGAACTCGAGATTCTTCGCGATGGCATGCGCATGAAGATCACCGCGACATTGGGTGAGCTGCCGGAGGGAATTTCATGATCGCTCGCCAGCTCCTTCCCTGGGTTCTCCTCTTCCTGCTGGTGACAGCGGCCAGGGTGGTGGAGGCGGGTCAGGTGCGGATCGGGGATCGCGTCGTAGTGAGGGTCGAAGTGGCCCGCACTGAGGCTGAGAAGGTCCGGGGGCTCAGCGGTCGGGAGGGCCTAGCGCCCAATCGGGGCATGCTGTTTGTCTACGAGGGACAGGCACGACCGCTCATATGGATGCAGGGCATGCGGTTTCCCCTTGACATCCTCTGGATTCGGGATGGACGGGTGGTGGGTGTCGTGAAGGGGGCGAAGCCGCCTGCTCCCGGCGCTGTGCCCGAGGTCTTTGCGCCTTCCGAAAATGTGCAGTATGTGCTCGAAGTTGCTGCCGGCTTTGCGGAACGCTATGGGGTCGTCCTCGACGACCCCGTCGAAATCACTTTGGAAAGGGATGGAACACAGTGAGGCGTGCGCGTTGGATACCCATGGGAGGGCTGCTCCTGGCGCTCCTGGCTCCCGGGAGTGAGGCCAGGGGAGTTCAGGTCTTTGAGACCACACTGGACAACGGGCTCAAGGTGCTCTTGCTGGAGGAGCACAAGGCGCCCGTGGTCACCTTTCATATCTGGTACCGGGTCGGATCCAGGAACGAGCAATTCGGGCGCACGGGCCTTGCACATCTCTTAGAACATATGATGTTCAAAGGGACCGAAAAGATCGGGGCACAAGAGTTCAGCCAGCGGGTGCGGCGGAACGGAGGACGCGATAACGCCTTCACCAGTCAGGACTATACGGGCTACTTCGTAACGATTGCAGCGGATCGCATTGAACTGCCCCTAGAGCTGGAGCCGGATCGCATGGCCAATCTGCGCCTGGACCCCGCCGAGGTCAACCGGGAGCGCAGCGTGGTCATGGAAGAGCGCCGAATGCGCACCGAGGATGATCCCTCGAGCGCGCTATGGGAGGAGGTCCAAGCGGCCGCCTTCAAGGCCCATCCGTACGGCAATCCAGTGATCGGCTGGATGGAAGATCTCCGGCAGCTGACCCTCCCGGATATTCAGAATTTTTATAAGACGTACTATGCACCAAACAATGCTGTGGTCGTTGTGGTCGGGGACTTTGACCGTGCAACGCTCCTCCCGAAGATCCAGAAAGCATTCGGCTCGATTCTTCGAGGCCCTGAACCGCCGCCTGTTCGCAGTGACGAGCCGCCACAAAAGGGGGAACGGCGCGTCGTGCTCAGGCGGCCGGATGCCCGGCTGCCCTCGCTAGTTGCTGCCTTTCACGTGCCCAACCTGAAGGATCCTGACTGCTATACCCTGGACGTACTCGAAGTGATCCTGGCTGGTGGAAAGAGTGCCCGTCTTTACCGGCGTCTCGTATACGAAAAGCAGCTCGCTTTGGGCGCAGGGGCCTATTACGCGCGGGTCTCGGCGGACCCGGATCTCTTCTCCCTGTATGCAACCCCGCTTCCCGGGAAGACGGTGGAGGAGCTGGAGCACGCATTGTACGCCGAGATCGAGCAGATCAAGAACGAGCTGGTCTCGCCACGAGAATTGCAAAAGGCCAAAAACCAGATTGAGGCCAGTTTTCTCTTCAGTCAGGATTCGATCTTCAGCCTGGCTCGGCAGCTGGCGTCCCATGAGATCGTGGCCGGGTGGCGGTCCTGGGAGGCGTATCTTCCCGGGATCCGCGCCGTGACTCGCGAGGATATCCAACGGGTGGCTCGGAAGTACTTCACACAGGATAATCGCACGGTGGGGGTCCTCATCCCAGGAGATCAACAACCCGCAACCAGCGGTCAGCAGTCAGCTGTGAGTAATTAGCTGAGCACTAGCAGCTTATTGCAGAGACATCAGGAGATGAAACGAGAGCTGATAAAGACTGGCCTGGTCATTCTCGTCCTCGCTCTGGGGCTACCGAAGCTGAGCGAATCGGCGCCGCTTGGCCGCCGATCCGAGATGAAAAATGGGCTGACCCTCCTCGTGGCGGAGCGGTCGACCCTTCCCATGGTCACGGTGGAGGTGCTGGTCAAGGCTGGTTCCTTGCGCGAACCGAGAGAAAAGGCGGGACTCGCCAACCTGACCGCCGAGCTCCTTCCCCTGGGGACGGCAAGCCGAACGGCCCTCGAAATCAGCGAAGCCATCGAGTTTGTTGGGGGCGGTCTCAGTGCCAGCGGCTCACAGGACTTCGCCTCACTCTCCCTGACCGTCTTGAAACGGGATTTGGACCTTGGTTTGGAACTGCTCGCTGATGTGCTCATGCGTCCGGCGTTTCGGGAGGAGGAGATTGCACGGAAGATGAAGGAATTACAGGGGAGTATTCGCCAGAAGCAGGAAGATCCGGGAACGGTGGTCCGCGAGGCCTTTGCCTCGAGCCTTTTTGGGGAGCATCCGTACGGGCGGCCCGTGGAAGGGACCGAAGAGAGCCTACCCAGAATCACCCGGAAGGATCTGGTCGCGTTTCATCAGCGCTATTTTGTTCCGAACAACAGCATCCTCTCGGCCGCGGGGGACGTGACTCTCGAAGAGATGCAGGGTGCGTTGGAGAAACATCTGCAGGGTTGGGCCCAGGAGCCCGTTGCCGCCCTTGACGTGTCCAAGGTTTCTCCTCCGGTAACCCAGCAGCTTGTGAAGATCGATCGGGAGGTGACCCAGGCTAATATCGTCTGGGGGCATTTAGGGATTGAGCGAAAGAATCCAGACTATTATGCCCTCTCCGTCATGAACCTCATCCTCGGAGGCGGGGGTTTGACTTCGCGTCTGATGCGGAGCATCCGCGAGGAACAGGGGTGGGCGTATGATGTTCATAGCTATTTCAGTGCCCGCCGATTGCCCGGGGCGTTCGTGGTGATTCTCCAAACGAAAAACGAGACCGCGGGGCCAGCCACGGAGGAGGTGCTCCGCCAGATTCGGGATATTCGCGAGAAAGGGGTGACGGCAGAAGAGCTGGAGGAAGCCAAGGGCTTCTTGACCGGCAGCTTTCCCTTACGATTCGAGACCAACGGAGATGTGGTCAGCTTTCTGGCTGCGGTTGAGTTTTACGACCTAGGAATGGACTATCCCGAGCGGTATCCCGAGATCATTCGGGCAGTGACCCGCGAGGATATCCTTCGAGTTGCCCGCAACTACCTGCATCCAAATCGAGGAATCCTGGTGGTGCTAGCCGATCCCGCCAAGACAAAGCTCCCCCCGGACCTGCTGGGTTCCGCTAAAGATTGACCGTATTGCCGAGCGATTTGCGCTGTGGAACATTCCGGGTCCGGCCCAAGAGATACAGGGACCCTCACTATCCACACACTGGTGTGGAAAAGCTGTGGAGAAGTGTTGGGCCGAGCGGGTAGGCAGTTGTAATTATGAATGAAGAAAAGAGCCGTAAGGTAGGTATTAAAGCAAGCGAAACTCGACTTGACCGGTCCCGCGCTTTTTCACGGCCTTTGGGTCTTCGGTCAGCACGAAGAGTTGCTTCCCCGGGATTCCGCGGCGAACAAGGGTTCGCTCGATAAAGCGCGCGCGGTCTTCGGCGAGCTTCCTCAACTGCTGCTCGGCTGATCCGCGGCCGCGACGCTGCTTGCCCACCAGGGCTTTCGCCTCTTGTCGACTCGCTCGCCCGCGCAGCTGAAGCTCAACATTTGGTCGCTTCCGGAGGAACGTAACGAGCCGGTCGAGTCGCTTCGTGCTTTTTGGATCTGGATTGAGTGAACCAGGCTGAAAGCCGATGGGATCGATCCGCACCTCGGTGATCTTTCCACCCACTGTCACAATCTTGCCGATCAAGCGGAAGGGGGCCGTGAGGGCCTTCAAGATCGCGTTGCCGACGGCCTTCCAAACCACGCGGCTGAATTGGAACTCGGGATTGTCGAGCTTTCCCTGCACCGGTACCTCCAGCCTGATCTCGCCGTCGAGCCCCTCGAGGAGGGCGAGGGCAAGTTTGAGCGGGATGCCAACCTCCCCTTCAAATTCGTCTCCGATGGGGTCGCCGACTTTGATCTGGCGGATACGGATCTCATTGCCCGCGGCGAGGTCACCGGCATCATAGCGGTACTTGACGTCGGTGGTTACCCGGCCGCGCTGGACTTGGTGCCGGACGAACTTGACCGCGTAAGGGTTCATGCGAGACAACTCGTAGTCGTTGACCGTCCCTTCGAGGTAGACCTTGAGGGGCTGAGCGACAGTGAACCACCCCTGAAGTTCTACGGGAGCAGACTCTCCCATAGCACCTTTTATGTTTACGCTGGCCCGATCGGTCTGAGGAGAAGGCTTATGGACCTCTACGGTCGCGTTGGAAAGCGCACCGGTGAAGGATGGGGTGAGCGTCTCGTCCACGAACACGATCCGGCTGTCACGAGCCTCAAGATGTCGGATCGCGAGTGGTGCCAGAGCATCTGTGGGTCCGGGCGGGTTTTGGCCCGCTCCGCTCTCGGGTGGGAGAGCTGCCCATAGCCGCCGCAGGTTGAAGTTACCCTCGCGGTCCCGCGCGATCCGGACGGTTGCCTTCCTGAG
>JBFHXD010000105.1:0-8343 GCA_041599135.1 Methylomirabilales bacterium (SeqCode)
GATACAACACTGTAAAGAATTTCGACGGCAAGCCATTTCAATAAGGCTTTGAAATTCAAAATGTTACAAGGCCATGCTCCTTCACATGTCGACCTATTTTACAATCTTGAACATATGCGCGTAGCGCAGGGATGTTGTTTCATGTGAGTGTGAATCGGATTAATTAACAGAAACCAAAGGGCTTGAGCGATTCAAGCTGGCGCTGCAGTTTTCGATGGCACGTGATTTGCCTGACTTCAAAAAGAAAGAGGCGACTGATGTAACCCAACCATTCTCTCAAGGAGAGAGGAGAAGAGGAACTATGTTACACATTTTGTGGTTTTTGCGGGATCGCCTTTCGTACCTGCGGGATGAGCGCGGTATTGAGACGCTGGAATGGATTCTGATCGGCGGGATCGTTGCCGGGGTGGCATACGGCACCTACTCGTTACTCCAGGGCGGCCTGGACAACGCGGTCAACGACATTACGACGTTCATCTCGAGCCAGACACCGCCATAAAGCACATAAGCGTCGTTCCGGCACAGGGGGGTACCGGTAGGACCAGACCCCCTGTGCCAACCGAAAAAAAGGACCCGTAGCAAGCAGTAGTCCCATGAAAACCGGGGTGCCCATAGCTCCCGGCCCACCCCAGGCAATACAAGCGGCACACCATACACGCAGACGCCCTCGCAGGAGGAGCACGGCCTCGAGGGCGCTTCGCTTTTCCGGGGGGTATTTTGAGGGCCGAAGTTCTGAGAAGCCTGTGAGCTGAAACCAAGAATTAAGGATCAACAATGTCTTCCGTCGAAAGTGTTGTCACCGGAGTTACGACAATCGAACCAGGCTGGCTCCTGGTGCTGGTGTTGGTTGGATTGGCGTGTGCAATGTTGCTCACCATGGTGCGCACCTGGCTGCTCCGACACAAGCATTGGCAGAGATATATGACTGCCGCCAAGGCTGCTTTGCAGCAAGGCCGTTACAACGAGGCCGAGGCGATGTTCCGATCCCTCGCCAAGAAAGCGGAGGAAGACTTCGGAGCAGAAGATCCTAAAGTAGCCAGCGCCATCCGCTCCCTGGCGTTGGTGTACAGTCTCCAAGGCAAGTATGCCGTCGCCGAACCCCTCTTATACAGATCGCTGGCCATTATGGAGAAAGCGGATCCGGAGAATATCGAAACGTCTGCGGCACTCGAACAACTGGCAAGACTCTACCACACCCAAGGCAGATACGCGGCCACCGAACTGATTTTGCACAGATCGCTGGCAATTCGGGAAAGAGCCCTAGGACCCGACCATCCTGAAGTGGCAAAGGTGCTGAAGCAGATCGCGGTGCTTTACAAGAAGGTCGGAAAGAAAGACGAAGCTAAAAGATTGGAAGAACGGACAAGAGCAATTCATTAGGGCATAAGTGAAAGTATAGCCTGAATGAGTCCCAAAGGAGATTGCGAAGTTCTGGGGATTGTGAGTTGGACACAGAGCCGGCGGCTGCTTACGGCAATGGCGTGGCCGGTTCCCTTTCTTCGCGCTCTGTGGCCAAACGCTCGGCCTCCGCAATCTGAGCGGCGGTCATTTTCTTGGCGAGCCTACCTCGATACCCAACGGCGGGTTTGTAGCCTCCCTTAATGGCAAGACTCAACCACATGTAAGCCTGGACATCGTTTCGTGGGACACCCTCGCCTCTGGCGTACATCTCGCCGAGGTTATTTTGCGCCCAGGCATCGCCCTGCTCGGCGGCCATACGGTACCACTTGGCCGCCTGCGCATAATCCTGTAGAACGCCGCCCTCGCCTTTCGCGTACATCCAGCCGAGATTGAACTGCGCCACGATATGGCCTTGCAGGGCAGCACGCTTCAGTTCTCGAAGAGAAGTCTGAGGCATGTGGTAGTCCTGCCGGCGCAAAGCTGTTGGACCCACTCCAAGCTGCTTGTTGGCCTCCTGGGCTGTTGTTTCTTTGAACCCCTCAACAGCATGGAAGTCGGCCTCATTGAATTGCAGGGTCCAGGTGGTGGCGTCAGGCTCCACAAGGATGGTCCGGTCGTACCAGCCCACGGTCCGTGTGCCGAACTGCGTATCCACGTATGCCCAGGCGATGACTCGATGGGTGGCAAAATCGAGGCTGTGCTGTCGGGTTTCCTGGGGATTCAACACGATACCAGGGGCGCTTTGCAGGACCCTCGGGTCGGCGTCGACGAAGACTTCAACCCGCCATCGTGTGTGGTTGACGAAGTGGCCCGTCGTGGGACCCACCGTACTCGGAGAGAGCGCGGTCTGCGCGCAGGCGCTGAGTAGAACCTCGAACGCAAGCAGGAAAACAACGAATGGCCTTGGTGCCTGTTTCATCGGTACCCTGTTGTGACAATGTTAAGGATAGGTGCTTTTGTTTTTTTTGACAAGGCGAAGAATGTATAGTGATCACAAAACACTACGGGCGTCGAGGACCCCGACGCCCGTGAAATCGATTCGCTTACTTTTTCTGCACCGTTTACTTACGCACTGCCGGCATACTGCGAGACCCTACGATCGGTTCCTTTCCGCCGGTCTGTTGCCACAGGTCTATCCATTTTCCGGCGATCGTGAACGCGACGGTCGATGACGACCTGCTCTGCTGAAGGTGGTTGAAACAACGCAGTCAGCTCCTGCTGGAGAAAGCCAAAGCGGCGAGCGATAAAGCGGTATGTCATGTCCTCGTAGCGTTTCAAATGATCGATGATCTGTCGTTGCTCATGGAGACTCTGACGGATTGTCTCGCGAGGTGATGGCGGCCCCGAGGACATCGTCGAGCCTGGCTCCGGAGACCGTATGGCATTCCACAAGCGCCTGAGTGGCATGCGTCCTGTGCTCCGAACCCGCCTGGACGGCAGGAATGGTGCGCGCGTTTACGCAGGGGGAATCACCATATTACTGAAGCACCAATCCTGCTGGTTTGAACAACCCATCTGGCTCGGGACTGCCTCCTCGTTGGCGGATCTTCAGATCCTCCACGTATCGTATCGCTCCCCCTTCTTCTGCCTTATGGTAGAAGGCCTGGAGGGAAATTTCCTTTGCCTTCTTCACGACGATCTGGGAGATCGCGACGGAAACGTACGCCTCGCCTCCTGGGGGAAGGTAGTCGGGCGTTACTGGAATGTGGAACCGCTGAAGTGGTCCGCGCGTTCCGCGGATCTCCCCCTGGAGAACCACACCGGACAGGGGTTCGCGCCCTCGGTTGATCAAGCGGAGGATGATCCCCCGGGGGCCTCCGGACCATTGCACCATGCCAGCCCGTTCCACCTGAATTCTCCCGACTCCTCGAAAGAGGCGGGCTTGGGTTGTCTGGAGGCGGGCAGGAGCTGGCTGGGGCTTCAGGGGGAAGGCATATACTAGGCGTTGCGGGATCGGGTCGGCAACCGGGTAGCCCGTAAACTTCTCCACGAAGAGTCGGACCTCCAGGCGGTGTGCCTCTGGCAAGAGCATCGAGGAGATTCGCGCCCGGATAAACTCTACGTCTCCCCGTTCGAGGCGGGACAGCGTCAAAAAGGGGCGGACGAGGCCGATCCGCCGGCCGTCGCGATCGAAGACGTGCACTTCGACGCGATTGAGATCCCAGCGTTTGACCGAGGCATTCGCTAATTCATAGATAATCGAGAGCCCTTCCGCCTGCGTTTCTCGTCTGACCTCCTTGACATGGATGTTCGCAGGCTCGCGCGTTGAATCTGCGGTCCTGGATTGTGCCGCCATCCCCGTTTGGACTCCCAGCGTCCCCAAGAACAATAAGCCGATAAGAGTCCTTATCAGCGTTCGCATCGCTTCACCTCCCATTGAAAGGCCGAAAGAACCGGTGTTGACGTTTGACGCCACTCATCGGGCGAGTCCGTCTTTCCGATTAAGGATGGCAGCCCATCGAAGCATTGGCGGTGGCCTGGGGAGAGAAAGATAAATTTTGCAATCACGACATGTCAATAGGCAGTTTTTGCACACACGCTTTCTGTTACTGTGACATTTTGACAAGGCAGAGGGTTTTTATGGACTTGCGAGGAAACTAGCCCGCATTATTCACGAAGGATTTTTTTCATGAACAATGCGCTTGCAGATGCGGACTCGGCCGCATGGGCAGATTTTGATCCCGCCCGTGCGGCGGGACTCAAGGCGAGGAGTAAGAGGCCTAGGGTAAGAATTCGCTTCCTAGATAAAAGGCACGAGGTCTGGCGAGAGGCGTAGGTAGTCGCGGACGTTTCGGACGCCCGGGATGGCTTCGGCGGCGACGCGTAAGGCCCGCCGTTCCTCTTCAGACCGCACCAGGCCCCACAGGTGGACGACCCCCTCGTCGACCATGATAGACAGGAACGTGGCATCTGCCCACGGCTCGCGCTCGAGCACCTCCATCAGATGAGCCTGTATGGTCTCGTCGTCCTGCGCCTCGGGGGTCCTCGGCTGTAGACCGCGCGTCGCGAGCCCCCGCAGCAGATCCGCCCGGCTCACGATCCCGACGAGCCGGCCGTGCCGGACTACGGGGACCCGCTTAATTCCTTTTTGCTCCAGCAGCTCGGCAATGGTGGAGACGGGGGTGTCCTCGGTGACGGTCACGACCTCGCGGGTCATCACATCCGTGGCGTAGAGCCCGTGGGTTTTGACAAATTCGCGCGCCAGCGCCTTGGCATCCCCATAGGTGGCGAGCCACCACGACCGCCGCTCTGTTGTCTTGCCCCGGCGTATGAGGTCCCCTTCACTTACGATCCCCAGGATGCGACGCTCCTCGTCGATGACCGGGACCGCGCTGATGTGTCGGTCGAGCAGCAAGGACGCGATGGCGCTGACCGGCATGTCCGAAACCACGGCCACCACCCTTGTTGTCATGACGTCTTTCGCCTTCATGCAGGTTCCTCTCGGTTGGGCCTCATCGCCTCCGATGCGTCAGCGCCGCTCGGCCAATTCGAGGTGGAACACGAGCAGGTCGTGGTACTTCCCCGCGCGATCGATAATGTTGCGGTCGAAGCGCGCCACCTCGGTGAACCCCAGGCCCTGGAAGAGGTCAATGGCCGGCTGATCATCGGCCGGCAGCTCAGCATACAGCCGGTCGAGCCCTTCCTTCCGGGCAATGGCCGTCAATTCCTCGATGAGCCTCGAGGCCAGCCCCTTGTGCCGGAATGCGGGATCCACCACCACGCGCAGACCTCCCAGATGCCGCCGCCATCCCTCCTTCCGGCGGTGCAGCGAGGCATCGGCGATGATACGACCGTTCACCTCGACGACGAGCGGTAAGACCCGCCCGAAGTTCAGGGTCTGAACCCACTGGTCAATGATCCGGATGTCGGTCACGTCGTCCTTCAGGAAGTACAGCTCTTCGTCAGGGACGTGCTTGAAGAAGAGCGCCAGCTTATCCCGGTCCTGTTTTGCCATTGGGCGTACGGTGACCTTGGTCCCGTCCTCGAGGATCAAGCTCTTTGGAAAATCCCTCACCAACGCTTCTGTCCGTAGCATGATCCACCTCCTTCTGATTGACCAGGATTGCATCTCCCCGGCCTTGCTCCATACTCCTCCATTCAGCGAGCTCAGCAAGCCGGGTGCCACGAGAAGAAGCAATGCTCCATACAGGCCTAAGTGTTTAATTCTTGGAGCAAAGAGTTATCGGGACGGAGTGAAAGGACGTGGATCTTTACGGCCATCTGAGGCAAAGCTGCCCCAGGATGGCTGGCGACAAGGTTCGTGTAAGACGGCGAGGAGACAGATATAGGTACCCCCCAATCACCTGGGGCAGGCGTGTCCCATGTCTTGAGGTTGTCCCAGCTTCTACAACCTCCATAGCCGGCGCATGAAAGCAAAACGCCCTCCCAGGCCGAGGTGCTCCCGAGAAGGCGTCTCGTTTTTTGCGAAGGGAGGGCAACTGTTCGTGGATCTTAAGGTCCAAGTGTGAAAGGCGTAGAGATCACGGATAGTCCCGAGGAAGACTCGGACGAGCCCTCGGCTTGTGTCTCGTGAATCATGACGAAGCGGACACGCCGATTCAGCTTCCAGGCCGACTCGCCATGCCCCGAGACGAAAGGTCGCCCCTCGCCGCGACTGATGGTCAGGAGCCGATTGGGGTCAATCCCACTAGCCACCAAGTAATCGCGTACCACGTGTGCCCGGCGCTCTCCTAAGGCCAGATTATACGCCGCAGTCCCCCGCGCATCGGCATGACCCTCAATCACCACGCGCACATGAGGATTGGCTGTAAGCCACTTGATATTACCCTCGAGAGTCTTCTTGGCATCCGCGCTCAGAACTGCCCCATCGAAGTCAAAGAGGACGTCCTTCAGGCGAGCATGCGTGGTCATCCCAGGTTCTGACGTTTTCTCGGATCCAGACACGGGGGGTTCGTGAAGGGGTTTCGACTTTACGGCCCGCTCTTTATGGACCCGAGGTGTCGCTCCGACCTTAACCTCCGGTCTTCTGGGACACCCCGTTAGGATCAAGGCAACGACCAGAAGGAGGGACGAACCGACCGCGGAAGCTCTCCAGTTCGTCATGAGAGCATCCTCACTTTCCTTTTCTTTATTTGTACGGAGATCTTTCGACGGGTCTACCGGGGTCCTGTTTTGTAGGGTATACAAGGGAAGGCTATCAGGGGCAGACCACCCCCGTCAAGGGAAAAGGTTTGGGGTGTCAAGAACACGAGAGGAGCTGGCGTTCGGTGAGCCAAGTTTTCCTTGGCAGGAAGTGCGAGGAAGTGCTAGAAATGGCGAATGGCCATGGCGATTCAGCGAAAGGGGAATGGGGTGCGCAACCTCTTATGGCTCTGCGGACTGATCGTCGGGGTGGCGAGCTGCGCCTCTCAACCCGAGATCGTTGTGACGAGTCTACCGCTGGCTGGCGAGGTGCGCGGGGGGAGTGCGTCCAACACGGAGGCGTCGTTACAAGAGGTCAGCGTTTCGGACCGGGGTGACCGCATCGTGGTGGCGCGAATCTCGCTAAGAAACCGGACGGGAAGAGAGGTTTTTTTTGGACCACAGCACGTGTATTTAGTCGACGCAACCGGGGAGATGTTTCCTCGCATTTCGGAAAAATGGCTGGCCGAGTACTACAGTCAGGGAATCCGGAAAGCTCCCGCCGACACTCCTCCAGAGGCGATCGCTCCTTTTCCGGATGAGCAGATTACACTGGGAAATGTCGAGTTCAGGACGCCGCAGTTGACCGCTGATCAACGAGAGGAGATGGTGGAAGAGATGGCGGATCTTGTGCAGGAGGCTTTTGTGCGTCCGCGGCGGGACGCGCCGGGGACCTTCTTGGTGAAAGGGGTGGAGGAGGCATTGGGAGTTCTCTTGAAAGAGAGCACCCTCAAGCCCGGTGCCAGAGATTTAGGCTTTGTCTACTTTTACCATTCGGCAGTCACGAAGCCACAATTCCCCCTGCGGCTGATCATCGATCTCGAGGGGGAGAAACATGTTTTCCTCTTTCAGTAACAACGGTGCTGCGCGGACCCGTCCTTTCTCGGGTGTTGCGTGGAGGAATACTTTGACCGTCGGGAGAGTTTTCCCGGACAAGGGGTCTTTTTACCCCGTGGGGGGATGATGACGAGGAACGGGGAAACGACGCCGAGGATTCTTGCAGTGGGAACCGCTCTGCCAGCGGAGCGGGTTACGCAAAGAGAGGTTTTGCGGTGGACCGGGTACACTGATGCCCGCCGCCGAGGGTTTTTCCTGAGGAGCGGGATCAAGCATCGTTATCTCTATCTCGACCGGAGGACCTTCTCTCCCGACGAAACCGTCGATCAGCTTAATGCGCGATTCGCGCGCGGAAGCGTCGAGTTAGGATGCCGGGCAATCCTGGCCTGCCTCGAACAAAAACGGTTGAACCCCAAGGATATCGATTTTCTCGTGACCACAACATGCACCGGCCGCCTCTGTCCGAGCCTCGACACGCGATTCGTTGGGGCCCTCGGCATGCGTCATGACATTCAGCGGGTCCATGTTGGGGACACGGGCTGCGCCTCCGGGGTTGTGGCTCTTCAGCAGGCCTTCAACTACATCAAAGCACATCCCAAAGGACGCGCCCTCGTGGTGGCCGCCGAGATCTGCTCAGCCACATATTACCTGGACGATTCGATGGAGACCGCAGTGGCGAACGCTATATTCTCCGATGGGGCGGCTGCTGCATTGGTCGCAGGGACGGGGGAGGGAGTCGCCCTGTTGGAGAAACGAACCCTTCTCAAGCCCGAGTATCTCGATCTGATGGGGTTTACCTATCCGGGGGGACGGCCTCGCATTCTGCTCTCTAAGGAGATCCGGCACGTGGCTGCCGAAATGCTGCAGGAGCTGAGTGAGACGATGCTGGCGGACAACGGCCTGAAGCGCAGGGATGTGCGGTTTTGGGTCCTTCACTCCGCGGGCCGGCGCGTGATCGAAAGA
>JBFHXD010000106.1:0-8241 GCA_041599135.1 Methylomirabilales bacterium (SeqCode)
ACCACGGGTGAAAGCTTGTCGGCAGGAGGAGGAGGTAGGCACTCAGCATGAGGTACGCTCGCCAGGGGATATCTTTTCCTTCGCCCGTGCGGGCTAGATCGAGAGCCACGGCACCAAGCAGCGTGGTGAGGAAGAGCAGGGCAACGAGACGGGGAGAAGTGGTCACTGAGGCCAAGGCCAGGGTGAGGAAATACCGGAGACCGATGTTAAAGTCCTCCCAGCGGCCGAAATAGTCAGGAAGGAAACCGAGTACCTTCCCGCCGGCGCCGTAGAAATAGGGCAGGTACCCGAGGAGGATAGTGGCCCCAAAGGCAAGCGGGAGCCGCCTGTCACCCCTCTGGTACAGAGCGGGGAGCAGGGCCGCCGGATACAGTTTGATCAAAGTAGCCATACCGAGCGTCAGTCCAGCGAGGCCCGGCTTTCCGCTCATTCTCGCCAGGATGGCGAGCAGAACACAGGGGAGCATCACCGCCTCGAGATGGCCGCTTCCGGCAAGCTCAAAAAGCACCAGGGGTGACCACGCGTACAGCAGCACACGGTCCGAACGGAATCCTTTTTTTTTCAGGAGAGTCAGGATCAAAAGGATGGTACCGATGTCGAACAGCATCATGATGGCTTTCAAGGCAGTGATACTGTCGGGGAAGAGTATGGCGTTCAGCGCGAAGAACATTTGCGCGCCCGGAGGATAGATGGTGCGAGCCTCTGGTCGATTGATGTGGGGAAAGATCTGTTCATCTTGAAGCGGAGTGAGCTCTGGAGCTGAGGGGGGGTGCAGATACGGGCTGATCCCGGCCATCTGGACCCGACCGTCCCAGACATAGCGGTAAATATCGCTGGACAGGACCAGGGGGGAGAAGAGGAGGGCGGCGCGGAACAGCAAAGCGAAACTCAGGATCAGGCCGAGCAGGGAAGGTCCGGACCGCTTTCTGAGGACAGCCAAGAGCGCAACCCCGTACAGGGCGAAAAGAGAAAAAAACAGAGAAGGATACGCGGCAAGCTCTCCGCCTTTCGGGTCGATAATGCCGAGGTGCTGCAAGAAAGGAGCGAGGCGGAAATTGAGCAGGTAGAGGAGCGTCGATATACTCCCCAGTCCGGTCAGCAGAAGGAAGGAGCAACTCCTCCAGCGCATGAACACCTCCTTAGGTCAGCCAGAGGAGCAGCTTTCTCATCCCTGTTGGGTCGCCCTGAGCAATCCGGTCGTGCAGCAGCCGATCTATTCCCACGGTTCGTCCCGCCCGGGTGTGCGCAAAGACCAGCTGCGGGAAGATCAAGAGCGGCCATACCCAGTACCATTCGTTGGGCACTGAGTATGCGCCTAACATAATGTTGACCTGGAACAGGGCCCCACCAATCCCCCCAAGAACTGTAAAGCATCCCAGGAGGAGCGAGATCCCAAAGAACATCTCGTTAAAGAAGGTGAGATAGCCAAAGGTGTTGAAGTTGGGCAGGACGATGTCATGGAGGAAGTTCTTATAGAATTCGAACGTGGGATTCTTGATCTCTGTCCAGATAAAACCGTAGAGCCACCCGAACCGCTGCCCGTCGTTGATGACCCACGGGGCCTTTTGCAAGGCCAAATCGAGCCAGAGGATACCGAAGGTCATCCGAAAGAGTGCAACGGAAATCGGGGGACCGCCCCGTATCAATCCAAACCCCATGGTGTCCTCCTTAAATGCTCCACAGCAGTCCGCATCCCCGGCAGGCATCGGGAGGGACATCGCTTTCAAAGGTTTCTCGAAACTGCTGATACAGTTCTCCGTTCCAGATGCGTGAAAAATTCTCGGTAAAGGCATTGCCGAGAAGGGCCCCGCGATAGTTCTTGGCCGAGAATGGGGCAATGCAACAGGGGAGGACGTTGCCATTCGCCGTAACGTAGCTAAGCGTCCAAGGTCGCTGGCAGCCGGACCAGGGACGACTGGCGAGCTCTGTGCCCTGGAGACTGGTCATCGGTGTCGTCAGGCCTGAGGCCTTGAACGCGATACCAAATTCGCGGGCCAGCCCTTCCGCCTCCTCGATCAAGCGTTGTTCCCGCTCTTGCAGCGTGCGGTGCAGCGACTGCTCGGCCACGGCCATCCCCAGGTTGTTGAAGACAAGGCGCTGGACGTAGACTTCTGGAACCCCCACGCGAGCGGCCAGGCGGACAAAGGCCGGAAGCTCATCAAGATTGGCCTTCATGGCGGTAAACCAGAGGGAGACGCGGGGCGTCTGCCGCTCGAGCTTCCGTTGCTGATCCATGAGATGCGTCACGTTTTCGACGACCCGGTCGAACTGATCTACGCCACGGATCTTGTCGTACGTTTCACGGGTCGCGCCGTCCATAGAGACCCGAAATTCGTCGAGGCCACTCTCCATGAGCTTGAGGGCACGCTTCGGGGTGAGGGTAATGGCGTCAGAGTTGAACACGACGGCCGCCCCCTTGGTCTTGAGGTACACGACCATCTCGAAAAGCTCTCGGTTCAGGAGGGGCTCGCCGATCCCGTGCAGGACCACCCGCTCCAATGCTGGGAACTGATCCACGATTCCCTGGAGCTCCGCCAGCGTGAGGTCCTTGGGAGGTTCGTTGGTCAGAAAGGTCCGGATGCACGTCTGGCACTTCGAGTCGCAGCGATTGGTCGTTTCAAGATAAAGGGTCCGGGGTAATTCTGCGACAGTCGGTGGACGCTTCGGCTCGTTCATCTCATTCCTCCAAACGGATCCCTCATAACCCACCACCAATCACCAATCACAAGTCACCAACCACCGCCTGATTCCTACCTCGCCGAGACAACGGTGGTACAGGCACTCCCCACCTTGGGGAGATCTTGCCCCGGCACCTGTTCCCAGTCGATAAGGATCCTATCCTTTCGCACAAAGGGACAGTACGGATCGGACGCGTGGAGGTTGCCGACCAAGGCACGCCTCCCCGCGCAGCCACCCCCACAGGGGCACCCCGCACAGGCCGGGGGGATCTGCCTGGCCTCAACGAACTCCGGGGCTTGAACGATCTGCTCGCCGAGTGTGGTGAGGTCGGCAAGCGTCAGGCGACTCTTGGGCCAGTAGGTACAGGGAAGGACCCGGCCATCGGGGGCCACCCGGACCGTGGTCCGACCACACCCCGGACCGCCAAACTCGTCTAACCCCAACGCCGCGGCGAGCACGGGCTCGGTGGTGGCGACGAGGCGAGCGCTTCCGAGGAGCCGCTTGTACCCTTCCCAGAATTGCTCGTATGTCAAGGTGAACTGGTCGGTCTTTGCGGGTTGATAGACGTTCACTCGGAGGTTGGCGCCCAGCGAGGCGGCCACCGTGGCCAGCTCCCCCAATTTGTCATAGTTGATACTCATCATCACCGACGTCACCGTGACCGAGAGGCCGATGTCGGCAGAACGTTCGATCGCGGCCATGACTCCTCGCCAGTTGCCGTGCCCTCGAAAGGCGTCATGTTCCCGTTCCGTGGGGAAGTCCAGCGAGAACTCGACACTGTGGAAACGTTTCACCGCCTGGTCCGTGAGCGTTTGAATGCTCAGGCCGTTGGAGGTGATCGTCGTCCTGACGCCTCGGTCCGAGAGGTAATCTAGAATGGCCTGATATTCGGGATGAAGTCCGTTTTCTCCGACCCCCAGGTTCATCGATTTAATGGGAATACTTTCGCACACCTGCCGGACATCTTCGAACGTGAGACGGTCGATCACCATATCCGGCCGGTAGCAATGGGGACACCGGAGGTTACATTCGTTGGTCAGGCCAATGCCGACGGAAAATGCCATTGCATTACCTCCTCCAGGCATATCGCATAGTGGTTGACAGCAGATGATAGCCGGCCAGGAGACTCCCTTTCATCGTCCCTGCCACTTTTGACCGGCCGATCCTTTTGCGACAGCTGACGGGGACATTCACGACTCGGTAACCCTTCTTCACTGCCTTGACGATCATCTCCACCGGCCATCCGTACGTCTTGTGCTCCATCCCGAGATCGCGGAGAGCCGCCGTTGTGATGGCCCGAAAGGGACCGATGTCCGTGAGGGGAAGACCATACAGCAACCACACCATTCCAGTCACCAGCCGGTTGCCAAAGCGCTGTTGCGAGGTCAAGGCTCCTTCCTCAGCGAAGCCACTTGTGCGTGAACCGACGACCAGGTCGGCCTGAGCTTCCAAAATCGGTCGCAGCACGACCGGCATTTCAGCAGGGTCATCGCTTCGATCCCCATCAAGGAAGACGAGAATGTCGGCATCCTGCACGGCCATCGCGCCGGCCAGGCACGCCGCCCCATAGCCCCGCATCGGTTCTCGAATCACCCGCGCGCCGGCGGCTCGGGCTACCTCCGCCGTCCGATCAGTGCTGCCGTTATCGACGACGACGATCTCCTCCACGAGGTTCCGCGGAACATCCCTCACCACCTCGCCGATGGCCGACTCTTCATCGAGGGCTGGAATGACAACCGCGATGCGCATCACTGTCGCTTTCTGGTTATCCTGCCCGCCTTCCCCAGAGATGAAGGTAGCGGGCCACGTCCTTATAGGGAGAGCGAGCTCCGCTCTCCAATTCCAGACGGAGGAGGGTCTCAATGTGGGACGGATCCTCGAGCATCGATGCTGGGAGGTAGTCGGAGAAGACCAAGATGCCTTCATGAGTGACAACATCTATCCCAGCGGATCCGAGGCGCCTATATAGCTCATCAGCGACCATCGCCTGTCGAGGAAGCTCGAAGACGGTGTCCCTGAATGCCTTTCCGGCAAGCGCCCTTTGTGCCTCATCGACTTTGCGGTCTCGGATGGCCAAGCGTAGGGGCTCTTGCCAGCGGTTCAAGGACACCAGGGAGAGAAATCCTCCCGAGTGCAAAAGGGAGGGAAGGAGGACTAGGGCACTTTCCGGATTCGGCAGGTACTCCACGACGGTATGGCAAAGGAGGAGGTCAAAGGTTTTTCCCCCGAGGAGCCCGGATGCCTCTTCGACAGATCCCGCGATGAAGCGCGGGGAAATCTTTGGAGGAGTCTCCAGCGCTTGCGCTTTGTGCTCGGCGCGTTCGAGCATTTCTTTCATGGGGTCGAGGAGGGTGACGGCGTGGCCCCGAGCGGCAAGGCGAAGGGTCAGCTCTCCAGTCCCGGACCCGATATCGAGAACTTGAAGAGGAGTCGTCTTGGGACCCCATGCCCTGGCCATGAAACGCAGGAGTTGTTGCCAGATGATCTCTACGCGGAGGCGCCCGTGAGGGCTCTTGAGGTACGCCTCGTACGCAGACGCACGTTCGGCACCAGTCATGGATGTCGGCGTGGACATTTTTGACCCCGGCTTCTGGGGCCGATTTGGTATCTCCACCCCGGACTGGCGGGCAAGCGCAGGCACGTTTCCGGGGAGGAAGTGGGCAAGCAAGAGTGTCCTCCTCATATAGTGAGCCGCACTAAACTTGTCAAGATTTATTTCCGCGATAAGGAGCTACTCATCTACTTTGGTTAGACGCCGCACCACAGGGCAAGGATGCAGGAAAACTCACTGGGATCAAGACCCGGTCCAGAGCCGGCTGTTTGGATAAAAACCCTTCCAGGCAAACCAAAAGACCCGGTGGCCAGGAAGCGGGCTGAGCCGGGAACCCTGTAACGGACCAGCGATCGCTTCCCCTCTCAAGGCTCGCCACCGGGAACCGGTCGAGGAGTCTTCCATGACCCAGTCCCCGTCCACTCGGCGCAGATGAGTAAATTCGAGCGTCTTTCCATCAACGCGACGGGAAAAGGCGACCACGGTGGCCACGGGGGCGACAAAGACGACCAAGATCGGTTCCTCCCCCACGGTGTCATGCGCGAGGGGGGATCGGCTCAGATACCGAAAAGGATAGGCGACCTGCGCCTCGGGAAGGGTGAGGCCAAAGACGTGCTCCTTTCCGGGGAGCGTGCGATCCGGATTACGTCTGCCGAAGATCCCCAGACGATTCGGATCTGCCATGTATCCCTTGTAGACGTTATTCCGGCCCTCCGTGCCACCGAGAACGGATCGCTTCGACAGCACCTGGCCATCAGGATGGAGCCGCTTCCACTGTTCCCACGTGGTGTGGATCGCAGAATAGGGCTGTAGCTGCCTTCCTTTGAGAGGGCCGTGGATCGCCTGGGCGTTGAAGTGACTCCAGAGCGTCCCGGTTTCCCGGTCGTACATGATTAGGGCGTCTTTCCAAAGCATTCCGCTAACGCCGAAGGTCAACGGCTTGCCCTGATACGTGGGTCGGACATACACGATGCCCGAGAAACAGAGGGGTCACCACGTGACGGCCAGGGGGAGATCCCCCACCTGGTCATTGACAATCTCGTGGTGGTTGAGTTGCCAGAGCGAGTAGGCCCGGGCCACCTGACCTCGTTGGACTCCCAAGACGGGCTCGTCCTCGTGCATGTATCGATCGGCTTCTCGGAGCGACATAAACTGCGGGCGATCAATAGCCGGGATGGCGTCTTTGTGAAGGACCGTAATCACCGGCTCTCCGTCAATGATCAGATCTCCCTGGGGGGGGAGGCTACCGGCCTGACTGTGAAGGACCCACGTAAGACTCAGGAAGAATGCAGCACCTAGGAAAAATCCCTTCGTGCTCGCCCTCATAAGCTGCACTACCGTCCCCCTCTTTTTACTTGCACGGAGAACACGGAATCCTCCAAGGTTTTTCAGCACCATATATATCTGATGAACAGGGCCACGGGGAGCCATATTCCCCAATTCAGCGGAAAAACTGATAAGGGGGAGGCTTATGCAGTTGACAGGCTACGGAGATTTGTCAAAAATGGCAGGGTATCGACCTCGGGAGGGAGGAATATTCTCAGCACGGAATATGTTTGCAGAGAATAGGGTCCTCTCCGTCCACTGGAGTCGGTGATGGGACCCGATCAAGAGGGCCAGAGGCGGCAGGAGTTTGAGGAGACCGCCCTGGTCCATATGCAGAACATATACAATGCGGCCCTGCGGCTGACCCGGAACAAGAGCGAGGCGGAGGATCTGTTCCAAGAGACGTTCCTCCGGGCGTACCGCTTTTTCCACCAGTTTCAGCAGGGGACCGACTGTCGGGCATGGCTCTATGCGATTCTTCACAGTCTCTTTGTGAATCGGGTCCGGCGGACCTCCTACCCCATGGTGGACCTAGACGAGGAGCGGGTCTACCGGGAGGGGGCAAGGGGCAGCTCGCTTCCCGGGAATCCCGAGGTCGATCTTATCCACCGGCTGGCGGGGGAGGACATCGAACAGGCTATCGAGGCCCTGCCGCCCAAGCTCCGGGTGGCAGTTGTCCTGGCGGATATCGAGGGATGCAGTTATCGGGAGATTGCAGAGATTTGTGGGTGTCCCATCGGCACGGTGATGTCTCGACTGTATCGGGGGCGGCAGGCTCTGCGGGCCACCCTACGTGCGTATGCCAAGGACGGGAAAGCTTTGCCGGAGGATAAATGACCTGTCAGGAATGTGCGGGCTATCTGCAATCCTATTGTGACGGCGAGCTTGAGACCTCACAGATGCTCGAGGTGGAAGCGCACCTTCAGGCATGTCCGTCCTGTCGCGGGGCGGTTGAGGCAGAGCGCGCTTTCCGGGAGGAGCTCCGGAGCAAGCTTTCTCGAGAACCCGTTCCCCCTCATGTTGCAGAAGAGCTGAGGTCCGCCCTGACCAAAGCCTCTCATCCCCCGGCCCCGGGACGGCGGGCTCCCTTGTTGGCGGTGGCTGCGTCGGTCCTTCTCGTGGTCGGCGGAGTCCTCGGGTACGTGATTGGCGAGTCCGACTCCAAGGCCGAAGTTTCCCCCTTGGTGATGGAGCTCGTGAGGGAGCATATGGAAGTCACCCTTCGGGAAAACCCTGCTGAGCTCTCCAGTAAGGACACCCATCAGGTGGCCTTCTGGGTTCAGGGGCGAATCGGCCATGCGGTCCAGGTTCCGGATTACAGCGCCACAGGAGTCCACCTGCTGGGCGGACGGGTCACGGAGTTGGGCGGTCGTCGCGCGGGCTACATCGTGTACGAGAAGGGACGGAACATCATCTCCCTCTTTGCGTTCCCAAGATACGAGGCCTCCCTCAGCGGCCTGCAAGAGATCCGGCGGAACGGCAGAACTTTTCTGACCGGAGAGTATCTCATGAAACAGATTCTCCTCTGGAAGAGCGGTGAGATGACCTATGCGCTGGTCTCGGATGTGGGCTGGGACGAGCTCTTTAAATGTGCAGAGATGTTTTTCAAGGGTGAGCATTTCTAGAGACGTGAACCCGTCCCTCCAAGGAAGAACGCCCGGAGCGGCGGGTTTTTTTCTTTCCAG
>JBFHXD010000107.1:0-8216 GCA_041599135.1 Methylomirabilales bacterium (SeqCode)
GAATGGATTCGCCGTCTTGACCGGAGCGGGACCCGGCATCATGGAGGCTGCGAACAAGGGGGCGCAGGAGGCTGGAGGGCCCTCCGTCGGATTGAACATCCAGCTTCCCATCGAGCAGCCGATCAACGGGTATATCACCAGTCTCTTGAACTTTCGCTACTTCTTTGTCCGGAAGGTAATGTTTGTCCGGTACTCCGTGGCCTTCGTGATCCTCCCCGGTGGATTTGGCACGTTAGACGAGCTGTTCGAATCGGTCACCCTGATTCAGACCCAAAAAATCCGCCCCTTTCCGGTCGTCCTCGTCGGGCAGGAGTACTGGCAGGGCCTCCTCGATTGGCTCCAGGGGACCGCGGTGGAGCGGGGAAGGGTCGCTTCGGAGGAGATGGCCATCTTCACGGTGGCCGATACGCCGGGCGAGGTCTTAAGTGTGATCCAACACGCCAGCCCGATCGGCCGCCAACCGATACCGTAATCCCCTTCGATCGTCGTGCAACCCTGACCCGCAGAGCGGTATCTCTCCGAGAAGGGCTTTGACTTTTCTCCCGACGATGCCTATAGTGACAGAGGAGGGTGGTGCTGCAAAAGCTGGCCGCGGGGGCAGGTCCGGGAGGATCGATGTCCTATTGGTACCTCGAAGAAGTCGCCACCGCCGACGTGGCCTTCGAGGCAGAGGGACGGACGCTCCCCGAGGTCTTCGAGGCATCGGCGCTAGCCCTGGCCGAGGTGATGGTGGACCTGGACGGGCTGTCATCCGCCCTGCCACACCACATCTCGCTGACGGCGGAGGATCTGGAGACCCTCCTTTTCCGCTGGCTCGCAGAGCTCATCTACCTCAAAGATTCGGTGTGTCTCCTCTTCGGGCGATTCGAAATTACCATCCGGGAAGGGACCGAGTGGGCGCTTGAGGCGACGGCCTGGGGGGATCGCATCGATTATGAAAAGATGTCGCTCAAGCTGGATGTCAAGGCCGTCACCTACCACATGTTTTTGCTAGAGCAGACGGCTGACGGATGGCGAGCCCGGGTCGTCCTCGATATATAGGAGCGTAGGGTCATGCAATTCAAATTCAAAAAGATCGCTGAGGGCATCTGGGAGGCCCCTCCCACCACCAAGGAAGGCATGCGGGTGCCGGCCCGGATTTACGCCACAGATGAACTCTTTAAGGAGATGGATCAGGGGGTCTTTGAGCAGGTCACCAACGTGGCCTGCCTGCCCGGGATCCAGAAGTACGCCCTGTGCATGCCGGACGGCCACTGGGGCTATGGGTTTCCCATTGGAGGCGTGGCCGCCATGGACACGGCCACGGGGGTCATCTCGCCGGGGGGGATCGGCTTTGATATCAACTGCGGCATGCGCCTGCTCCGAAGCAACCTCACCGAGGCCGAGGTCAAACCCAAGCTCCGAGAGCTCGTGGATCGTCTGTTCAGCGCGGTTCCCTGTGGGGTAGGCACCAAGGGATTCTGGAAGCTCAACCAAGATGAATTTCGAGAGGTAATGGTGCAGGGGGCCCAGAGCGTGATCCGACGCGGGTATGGCTGGCCGGAGGACGCCGAGCGGATCGAAAACGCCGGCCGGATCCCCGGAGCTGATCCTACCAAGGTCAGCGCCAAGGCCACGAGTCGGGGAATCCATCAGCTCGGGACGCTCGGGTCCGGAAACCACTACCTCGAAATCCAGGTCGTCTATCCGGGCAATATCTACGATCCGGAACTCGCGGCGGCAATGGGGATCGACAGAGAGTTTCAGGTGGTGGTGATGTTTCACTGCGGTTCCCGGGGCTTTGGTCATCAAGTCGGGACCGACTATTTGGAAATTTTTGCCGACGCGATGAAGCGCTACGGGATCACGGTACGGGATAAGGAGCTGGCCTGTGCCCCCTACGCCTCTCGCGAGGGCCAGGACTACTTCAAGGCGATGGTGTGCGCGGCCAACTCCGCCTTTGCCAATCGTCAGGTGATTACGCATCGCATTCGCGAGGTCTTTAGCGACGTGTTCAAGCGGGATGCTCGAGATCTTGGCCTCGACATGATCTACGATGTGACCCACAATATTGCCAAGATCGAACGGTACCGCGTGGACGGCGAAGAGAAGGAGCTCCTCATCCATCGGAAGGGGGCGACGCGTTCCTTTCCCCCGGGCCATCCGGAGTTGGCGGAACGATATCGATCCACCGGGCAGCCGGTGATCATCGGCGGATCCATGGAGACCGGTTCGTACCTGCTGATCGGAACGACCAAGGCCATGGAGGAGAGCTTTGGGTCTACCGCCCACGGCTCCGGCCGGACCATGTCTCGCGCGGCCGCCAAGAAGAAGGTCCATGGCCGAGACCTGCTGCAACGATTGGAACACAAGGGAATCTACGTGAGGGCCGCCTCCTTCGCGGGAGTCGCCGAAGAGGCGGGAATGGCGTATAAGGACATCGGGGCCGTGGTGGACGCCGTCGACAGGCTGGGGATCTCGAAGAAGGTCGTGCGTCTCCAGCCGATCGGCAATATCAAAGGGTAAGGACGCCGGGACGACGGTGGAGAGCAAAGAACTATTATACACCTCGTACCGGGTGCAGGAGATGCAGCGTCTCCTCCCCGAGGGGCTCTCTGCGAGAGATCTTCAGCACGTGGAGGAGTTTGTTGAGAAGCAGGACGATATGGGGTTGATGGCTTTTCTGGAACAGCTGAACCTCTCTGAACAAAACCGGGGGCGGCTCCAGATTATCAAAGAGGCACGGCCCATCGCCCAGGCAATCGTTGCGCTCTGGCGGGAAATGCCCCTCCGCCATGAGGAGATCGAAGCGCACTACAAGCAACTTCAGGCCCTGAAGGCCCAGTATGACCGCCTGACTCCCCGACAGGTAGGCGCCGAATTCTTTTGACGTCCCCCATTTCACTCATTGCTGACCGCTGATGACTGATTGTGTCCCTCATCGGTCGGCGGTCATCGGTTATCGAGGATGAAGGCCGTTCGCTTTCACACGCACGGGGGACCCGAAGTCCTCAAGCACGAGGACATTCCGGACCCCAAGATCGCCCAAAACGAGGTCTTGGTCCGGATCAAGGCGTGTGCCTTGAATCATCTGGACCTGTGGCTGCGCAAGGGGCTCCCCGGGGTCAAGATTCCTCTTCCGCACATCCCTGGCTGCGATATTACCGGCGAGGTGGCTGCGGTGGGTGAGCTCTGCACCCGGGTCCGGGTGGGAGAGCCCGTGGTAATCTCCCCTGGAAGGAGCTGTGGGCAGTGCCTCCGATGTCTGGAGGGCCGAGACAATCTCTGTGCGAGCTACCAACTTATTGGTGGCTACGGGCTCTGCGGCGGGTACGCCGACCTAATCAGCGTGCCCGAGGTCAACATCCTTCCGCTCCCGAAAGGCCTCGACTTTGTCCAGGCTGCGGCCCTTCCCGTTACCTTCCTTACGGCGTGGAATATGTTGGTAACGTTGGGGAATGTCCAGTTCGCACAGACCGTGTTGGTGATGGGTGCCGCAAGTGGGGTGGGTGTTGCCGCCATACAGATCGCGAAGCTCTTCGGCGCAACCGTCATCGCCGCTGCTGGGACCGATGAGAAGCTGGCAAAGGCACGACCCCTCGGCGCAGATCACGGCATCAACTATGAGAAACAATCCATTGCTCAAGAGGTCAAGCGGCTCACCGAGCGGCGTGGCGTTGACATCGTTTTTGAGCATGTCGGCGGTGAAACCTGGAAAGAACTCCTTCCGATCATTGCTGCCGGCGGCACGCTGGTCACTTGCGGGGCCACGAGCGGTCCAGTCGCCGAGACCGACATCCGGTATCTCTTCATGCGGCAGGTCCGCATCCAGGGAGCCTACATGGGGAGCAAGGCCGACTTTATGGCGTTGCTGCCTCTCGTGGAAGCCGGGAAACTGAAGCCGGTCGTGGACCAAGCGCTTCCCCTCTCCGAAGCCGCCCACGCCCACCGCATCCTGGAGGACCGGCGGCAGTTCGGCAAGGTCGTCCTCACGATCTGAGCCCTCCCTCCAATTCACGGACGAAACCACCCTCCGACAGTCCTGCAATTACCGAATTGGTACAATCATTGCTCCAGAGAAGAGCCCGGAGGACCGTTCGCCGGTGCAAAAGATGCTCTTCTCCTTCATCGTGCCTGGTGGCCTCGTTTTGGGCGCCACTGTGGCATTTTTACATTGGGCGGCATCTCCGGGCTTGCTCTCAACGCTTGTCCGTGTCTATCCGTATGCCGTGTACGGGGCAGGGCTTCTCCTCGGATGGCGGTTTCGTCGGAGCCGGCTGGTGTTCGCCATTCTCCTCCTTGCTGTCGTCGATCGGGGATTGCTCCATTTTGCGTTTACGCCCCCCCCAACCGGCGCGCAGGGCCGCACCGTGTTCAACGCTGCAGGTGTGTTGTTACCTCTGAACCTCGCCATCCTCTCGCTCGTGAGTGAACGAGGTCTTTTCACCCCGCGGGGCCTCTGGCGTCTCGGCATACTGCTCGTGCAATCTTTCCTGGTCGCCTTCATCTGCCAGCCCGCGCAGGCAAGCGTGGCCGCGCTCCTCGAACACCCCCTGGTCGGCACTGCGGTGACGCCGGGGTTGCGAGTCACCCAGCCGGTCCTCTTCACGTTCGCCGGTGCGTTCTTCATGGTGACCACCCGTTTCATCCGCCATCCCCACGGCATGGAGAGCGCCTTTCTCTGGGCGTTAACAGCGGCATTTCTCGCCCTCAACGCCTCCAGCATTGGACCCGTCTCCACGATCTATTTCGCCACCGCAGGACTGATCCTCGTTCTCTCCGTGATCGAAACCTCATATTCCATGGCCTATCGGGATGAGCTGACGGGACTGCCAGCGCGACGAGCCCTCAACGAGGCGCTGCCCAAGCTGGGCAGTCAGTATACCGTGGCCATGCTCGACATCGACCGTTTCAAAAAGTTTAACGATCAGCACGGACACGATGCCGGTGATCAGCTCCTGCGCATGGTTGCCTCGAAGCTGGTAAACGCATCAGGCGGTGGAAAAGCCTTTCGTTACGGCGGCGAGGAATTCACGATGCTCTTCCCCGGCATGTCGGCCCAGGATGCCATCCCCCATCTGCAGGAACTTCGAAAGCTCGTCGAACTGACGGCTTTCACCCTGCGCGAGTCCGATAGGCCTCGCAAGCGACCGAAGGAGTTAAAATCCAAAAATACGCACCGAAAAACTTTGTCCGTGACGATCAGCATCGGCGTGGCGGAACGGACCGAAGAGCATGGACACCCGGAAGCGGTGGTGGAAGCGGCGGACCAAGCCCTCTACCGCGCCAAGCGGGCCGGCCGAAATCGACTTCGCACATAGCCCGAGGGCCGCTTTCATCACGGGATGGTGCGGGCATCCGCAGGAATGAGCCCCCGCGTTGTACGGCAAAGGCAATGTGGTGTATGATACCGAAACGGACAACTCATCCTCGGAGGGGATCCCATGGCGACCGAAGTCCTGATCTACGGGAAGGATGGCTGACCCTTTACCACGGCGGCCCGGGAGGATTACGCCACACGAAACGTGACCGTTCGGTACATCGACGTCAAAAAGGACAAGAAAACGCTCGACGATATGCTCAAATTTTCCAAGGGGGTGCGGGAGGTTCCGGTCATCGTCGAGGATGGCCGGGTCACCATCGGCTTCGGTGGGACGTGAGAGGTATAAGGCCAGGGTCCTGGCCATGACGCTCGGGCCGTCCATCCCGTGGTGGGTGCGACGGCCTTTCCTTTTACCGCCATCGGACCTCGCACATCGGACTTCGGACGGTTGTATGGACCTAAGTCAAATCGACGGTGCTCTTTTTCAAGGATCAGCTCCGCTCGGTCCGCGAGACACCGACCGCCTCCTGGCCTTAGGGGTCCGGGCGGCGGTGGACATGCGGGCCGAGGCGCAGCCCCCGCTTCACTTGGAGAGCACGCTCTGGCTCCCCACGACAGACGGAGAACCGGCCACCGTGGATCAGCTCACCACCGGCATCCGCTTTATTGACCACTGTATGAGCCTTGGATGGGGGGTGTACGTGTATTGCCAGGGGGGAATCGGCCGCTCCACCATGATGGTGGCAGCCTTTCTCGTCGGGACACGTGGGATGGACATTGACGGGGCGATCGAAGGCATCCAGAGATGCCGGCCTGGTGCCAGTCCCTCCCGGCACCAAGTCCGGGCAGCCGAAACGGCCGGTCTCGCTTTCCGTCAAGCAACCCTCGGGGGCCGCTCTACCTGAGAGATCCCTATTCTCCCTCTCCCGGCCAGTGCTTGAGCCCGTATAACCCGGTTTTCAGCACCTTCAAGGCCAATAGCCCGCACTTGAGTCGAATGGGACTGAGGGGAACTCCCAAGGCCTCGAGCATCTCCTCCTTGCTGAATGCACTGACCCGTTCCAGGGGCGCTCCCTTAATCTTGTCCGTCAGGATCGAGGCTGCCGCCTGGCTGATGGCGCAGCCCTGACCGGTAAAACGTACTTCCGCCACACGGTCTCCCTGCAGGTTCAGATCAATCCGGATCCGATCTCCGCAGAGCGGATTGTCTTCTTCATTGCTGACATCGGGATTCTCCAAGGTCCCGAAGTTTCGGGGTCGCTTGTAATGATCCAAGATGAATTCTCGGTAAAAGTCATCCATGTCCGAGGTTTCACAGACCGGTGAAACCTATCACTGCAGCCGTCCAAAGCGAAACTGAAGATGCTGAAGGTGTCTCAGGGGACGATTTGTTTGCCCTTTTCATCGATGACGATCAAAGCATCCACCGGACAGACACTGCATGCATCGATCAGTCGTTCGCGTTCGATGTCCGGCGGCGCCTCCTTGAAGGCGCAGATGTTCTCGCTATCGAACTCGAAGACCTCTGGCGCCACTTTCATGCAGTTCGAGGTGCTGATGCAGAGCGCGCGATCAATGCGGACCGTCAGATGACCGATTTTCCGCTCAACGAACTCTCCGATGACGATTTCTCCTTCGTCCGTGCGCCGAGCGGCCCGTCAATGCGCTCCGACAATTTGCAGTCTTCAGAAGAGACCCAATTCCAGCTTTGCCGCCTCGGACATTCTGGACGGATCCCAGGGAGGATCAAAAACGACGTCCACCTTGGCGTCGGTCACTCCGGGGACGGATTTCGCCTTCTCGCGTACTTCTCCAGGAAGTGTCCCTGCCGCTGGACAGTTCGGGGAAGTCAGCGTCATGGTGATCTCGACGACGGCAGACGGGTTGACCTGAATGTCGTAGATCAGTCCGAGTTCGTAGATGTTCACCGGAATTTCTGGATCAAAACAGGTGCGCAAGGCCTCAATGACCTGAGCTTCGATGACCAGTGAACTGGCCGACTTGATGTCCATGGAACCTCTCCTCGATCTTTATCGATCAATCCTCGTGTCGTCTCCCGTATCGTCTTACTCTGTGGAGACGGTCTCTCCTTTCCCCTCCAACGCGGCGCGCAGGGTGTGCCACGCGAGGGTGGCACACTTGACCCGAACGGGGAACTCCCTGACACCGGAAAAGACAGCGAGTTTCCCGAGTTCACTTGGATTGCCCGCTTTGCTCGCCTCTCCCGCAACGAGCTCATGGAATCGCTCGAAAAGGGTCTCCGCCTCGGCCTTGGTCTTTCCTTTGACGCTGTCAGTCATCATCGAGGCCGAAGCTTTGGAGATCGCACAGCCCGAACCCTGAAAGCCGATCTTTTGAATTGCGTCATCCTCCAACTGGAGGTAGACGGTCACGACGTCTCCACAGAGGGGATTGTGTCCTTCCGCGGTCCGGTTCGCCCCTTCGAGCTTTACAAAGTTGCGTGGCTTTTTACTGTGGTCGAGGATGAGCTGCTGGTAGAGTTCGCGAAGGTCAGACATTACCGAAACATCTCAATGACCTTATGAATCGCCCCCACGAGCACATCGACTTCTTCTTTGGTGTTATAGAAGGCCAGAGACGCCCGGGCGGTGGCTGGCACGCCAAACCGCTGCATCAGGGGCATCGTACAGTGGTGCCCCGCGCGAATCGCAACCCCCTCGTGGTCGAGAATGGTGCCGACGTCGTGCGCATGCACCCCGTCCAGCACAAATGAGATGAGGCTCGCTTTTTCCTGGGCTGTCCCAATGATCCGGAGATCCGGAATTGGTGACAGCGCTTTCGTCGCATACTCTAACAACCCATGCTCGTAAGGAATGATCCGTTCCAGGCCGATGCCGTTCAGATAGTCCAGCGCCGCCCCGAGGCCGATGACGCCCGTGATATGCGGCGTGCC
>JBFHXD010000108.1:0-8209 GCA_041599135.1 Methylomirabilales bacterium (SeqCode)
GGTCCCCCGTGCTGTCGGCATCCATCATGTCCTCTACTGTCCTCTCGATTAGGGTGGCCGAAGAACTCAGCGCCCGGCGGTTACGGCCGCCGGGCGCATCCGTGCCGTCCGTCCGTCAGGATTCAGCGCGTCTCATCCCTGGACTTTGACCCAGACCTCCCGGGTCCGGGGCCCGTCAAACTCGCAGAAGAAGATCCCTTGCCAGGTTCCCAGGCAGAGCTTTCCCTGCTGAATAAAGACAGTGACCGTATTGCCCACCATCGTGGCCTTGATGTGAGAGTCGGCGTTATCCTCATGATGTTCGTAGGAAGCCTCGCGGGGCACGAGCCGCCGGAGGTGGGTGACAATGTCCCGCGCAACCGCGGGATCGGCCGATTCCTGGATCAGGACGGCCGCGGTGGTGTGCGGAACATAAATGTGACAGATCCCCTCGCTCACCCCTGATCCGTCCACGGCGCGCTGGACCTCCGAGGTTATGTCGTAAAACTCCTCGCGCGTGTGGGTCTTTACCTTGAACTTGGTCATAGGTCGATCAGCTCCACTTTCAGGCTTGGAAGGTCCACCAGTGCCACCGTTGCCTTGCCGCGGAACCACCCATACGTTTCTCCGGGATTGATGAGTAGAGCATTCCGCTCGTGTCGGATTTCGGCCTCATGGGTATGGCCGAAGATGATGACGTCCGCCTGCTCCCGGTCGAGGTCCAGCTCCTCCAGGATGTGGATGACGGTGAGCCGTCTGCTGTCCAGTTCCATCCGGAGGGGTCCCGCCTTGATTCGACCCTGTGACCGCCGGTCGAGGCCTGCCCGCTCCCCGTCGTTATTGCCAAACACCCCTACCCACCGACATTGAAGACGTTCGAGGGGGGCCAATGCAAAGGGGGCGATAAAATCCCCGGCGTGGATAACGAACTCGACGTGGTGACGGTTAAAGAGATCGACCGCCCGCTCGATGCGAGGGAGGTGGTCGTGGGAGTCCGCCATCAGTCCGATCTGCATGACGACCTCGACAGTGGAGACGGATACCACACCTCGTTGTGGGAGTCAAGAATCGACGACCGACAACGAAGAGCTCGGAGGGACCTTCCTCGGCGGCGACACATTCCCCCAGGACTTGATACGCAAGGGCAGCGTGACGCACGGTTAGGCATTGTAATTCGTCGACATAGGCCACCCCCGCCTTCGCTCCGCTCCGGCGGCGGGACCCCGGCCAACGCAAGTCAGATGTCGCCACCCTCGGAAGGAACCCCCTCCTCGCTCTTTACCACATCGTACATAAGAAGCCGGATTCAACTCTGTACCTTGTACTAAAACCGGCCTTTCGGTCATCGGTGGTCGGTCATCGGATATCTTTCTCGGGCAGAGGAATACCGTGGCGCTCGAGATCAAAACGGAGCGGGCAGGTGGCGCAGCGGGGAGTGGAGCGGCAGTGCGTTTTGCCGACCGCCACGAGCAGCGCGTGGTATTCGTTATAGAGCTGCGCATCCCGAGGGAGGTGATTCATGAAGAGGGCCTGGACTTCCGCGTAGGGGGTCTCACGAGCAATGAGCCGATGGCGCGAGAAAATCCGCTTGGTGTACGCATCGACGACAAAGAACGGTATGTTGCCCGCGTACAGGAGGATGGAGTCCGCCGTTTCTGGACCGATTCCCGAGACCTGGAGCAGGGCTCCCCGGACCCTCGCAGGGTCCTCGCGGAACATCCGCCGGAGGCTCCCGCCGTATCTGTCATGGAGGAAGGTGAGAAAATTGTGAAGTCGCCCGGCCTTGACGGCAAAGGTACCCGCCGGCCGGATCAGCGCCGCCAGGCGCTGTCGGGACAGCGCTGCCATTGCTGACGGGCTCAGCATCCGTTCCTGGCGAAGGCGTCGCATGGCCTTTTCGACGTTTCCCCAATTGGTGTTCTGCGTAAGGATGGCCCCGACGATCACCTCGAATCGGCCCCGCCCGGGCCACCAGCCCTGCGGACCGAGCTGTTCGTACAACCGGCGATAGATGCGCAAAAGTCGCTGTCGCATCGAGGTTCCTGGCTGCTGTGGTGCGCTCAAATGCGAGGGAGGAGAACTGGCATCAACGTCCCTTCTGTGCTAGCATATTTGGCATAATCCTGGCAAGATTCGTCCCCGGGGGACGACCGTGCTCACGGAGGGAACATTCGTTGAGGGCTTCTGTGGCGAGGATTTTGGCCATTGATCTCGGTGAGGTTCGCATGGGCCTAGCGATCAGTGACGAGCTTAGGATCACGGCCCAACCCCTGCCGACGTGGCGTCGGCGGGGCATGCAGGCAGATCTGGCCCATCTCCGGGACCTGGTCGGCACGTGGGGGGTCGAACAGGTCGTGGTCGGCCATCCGAAACACCTGGGCGGCAGGATAGGCGAAAGGGCCTCCAGCGCTCAACAGTTTGCTGAACAGCTTGAGCACGCCCTGTCAGTGCCGGTGATGCTTTGGGATGAACGGTTGAGTACGGCCGCAGCCGAGCGGAGCCTGATCGAGGCGGGAGTCCGTCGGCAGCGGCGCCAGCAGTTGCGGGATGTGGTGGCAGCCCAGTTGATCCTGCAAAGTTACCTGGACCGCCGGGGGAGGGATGCATAGCGTGAGCATCCGGCGACTCGCCCTGTGGATCGTGGGTCTTGGCTTGGCGGTGGTGACGACCATGCTGGGCGTGCGCACGTACCTGGCCCTCCATCCGACCCTGAGTCCCAGCTATCGTGATGGAGCACGCCAGGTGGTCTATATCGAGTCCGAGAGCCAAGGTGCCGAGATCGCCGACCTGCTCAAGGACGCAGGAGTCATCCAGGACCGTTTTCTTTTCCTGCTCTTTACCTACCTGCGCGGTTCCTCAGACCGATTGATGGCCGGGGAGTATCAATTCGGCTCCTCAATGGGACTGTTGGACGTCATCCGGATCCTCGAGGAGGGCAGGGTCCTGGTCCACAAGGTCACAATTCCCGAAGGGAGCAGCCTGGGGCAGATTGCCGGCTTGCTCGATGATGAAGGGCTGGTGGATGGGGATCGATTTGTGGAACTGGCCAAAGATCCGACGGTGGCCAGCTACTATGTCGCTGAGGCCGAATCCCTGGAGGGCTTCCTCTTTCCCGACACCTACCATTTTATCAAAGGCGTCAAGGAGGAAGTCATCATCGACACGCTGGTCCATCGGTTCTTTCGCGCGTTCACCGGCGATGATGAGCTTCGGGCTCGCCAGCAGGGGATGAGCCTCTACGAGGTCGTGACGCTCGCGTCCATCATCGAGAAAGAAGCGTTGGTGGATCAGGAGAAACCGATCATCGCGGGGGTATTTTATAACCGCCTACGGCGCGGCATGCGCCTGCAGGCCGACCCCACCGTCCTGTACGGACGTGGCCGACAGGGCCGCATTCGGTACCGGGACCTGCGAGCGAGGCATCCTTACAACACCTATATCCACGCCGGTCTGCCCCCGGGGCCCATCGCCAGCCCAGGGTCCGCGGCTCTGAAGGCGGCGCTGCACCCGGCGCCGGTGAAATATCTCTACTTCGTTTCCAAAAACGACGGGACCCATCACTTCTCCCGCACCCTCAAGGAACACAATCGGGCAGTCCGAAAATACCAGCTGGGTCGACGGACCCGGAGGCGACGAAGCATCTGAGGAGAAAAGGATGAAGATCCTACGGCTCTGCCTCAAGATGACGCTCCTTGTCCTGCTTGTCGTAGGCTGTGCGAGTAAGCCCGACAAGAATCCGCGGATGGCGATGACGAATTATCAGCTCGGGCTGGCCTATTTTAACGCCGGCGATTATCAGCGGGCCATCCCGGAGTTTGCCAAGGCGGTGCAGTTGAGTCCGTCCGAGCCGCTGTATCACGATGCGTTGGGCATGGCGCTGATGTTTAACCGACGGTTCGATGCCGCCATCGCGCAGTTCCAGGAGGCGCTCCGGGTCGATCCGAAATACACCGAGGCCAAGAACAACCTGGGAACTGCCTACTTGGCCAAAGGTGACCTCGCGCTGGCGCGGGCGACGTTCGATGACGTGCTGAGGGACCCCTTTTATGCGACCCCGCAATTTGCGTATTTTAACCTTGCCAAAATTTACGAGCGCGAGGGGAAGATCGATGAGGCGGTTCGGGAGTACAAGCGCGCCTTGGATATTGATCGGGATTATGTCGATGCCCACAACAGTCTGGGAATCTTGTATCTCCAACAGGACAGGGTCGATCTGGCCATTCAAGAGTTTGACGAGGCGACCCGCTTGAGCCCGCGGGTCGCCCTCTATCATCGAAACCTCGGTGTGGCGTATGTGCGGGCCGGGGAGAAGAAAAAGGCCCGGAGGGCCTTTGAGCGAGTGCTTGAGCTCGAGCGCGATGGCCCGTCGGCAGCGTATGCGGAGAAGATGCTCGAGGAACTGAAGCCATGACAGCAGTCTCCATGACAGGGGTTCAGGCACCCGATCTACGCGATTTCACGTTACCAGAGCTGACCGAGTGGATTAGAGGTTGGGGGGAGCCTCCCTATCGGGCACGACAGATCTTTCGCTGGCTTTGGAAGGGTCAGATCCGAGATGTTGGCGAGATGACAGACCTCCCCAGGGCTTGCCGCGAAGTGTTATCCACGCGCGCCCGTCTCAACCCGGTGTCGGTAGTCAGGATTCAATCTTCCCGAGACGGTACCCGAAAACTGTTGCTTCGACTTTCGGACGGAGAGGCAATCGAGGCGGTGTTGATTCCGGAGGCGCGGCGCTTGACCGCCTGCATCTCCAGCCAAGCCGGCTGCGCCATGGGATGCCGCTTTTGCTTGACCGCCACCATGGGGCTTCACCGAAACCTGCGGCCGTCCGAGATTGCCGGCCAGGTGTCGGCCCTGGCCAGCACGCTTGGGCCCGGAAAGCAGATGACGCACATCGTTCTGATGGGGATGGGGGAACCATTGGCGAACTATGCGGCGACGGAGAAGGCCCTGCGGATCCTCACGACGAAGGAGGGGCTCGGCTTTTCTCCCCGGCGGATCACCGTCTCGACCGTCGGTCTGGTCCCAGGGATCCGCCGTTTGGCCCGGTCCGGTCTCGGCGTGAACCTGGCCGTTTCTCTGACCGCGACCACGGACGAGGTGCGCAATGACCTCATACCCATCAATGCGCGGTATCCCATTGGCGAGCTCGTCCAAGCGTGCCGAGAGTTTCCTCTCCCGCCGCGCCGCCGCATGACGTTTGAGTACGTCCTGATGGCCGGCGTGAACGACCACGTCGACGATGCCCACCGCCTGGTGAAGTTGCTCAAAGGTATCCGATGCAAGGTGAATCTCATCCCGTTGAATGAAGCGCCGGAGATCCCATTCCACCGTCCGGTGCGTCGCCGCATCGAGGCTTTCCAAAAGATCCTGGAGCGCGCGGGATACATTGGTACCATCCGGGAAAGTCGTGGACAAGATATCTCGGCGGCGTGCGGCATGCTCGCAACCGCCGAAGGGTCGCTTGACAGTCCTCGCTCCATCCCCTATACTCCCGAGTGCGGGGTGGAGCAGTTCGGTAGCTCGTTGGGCTCATAACCCAAAGGTCGCAGGTTCAAATCCTGCCCCCGCAACCACGCTTAATAGAGCGAAATATAGGAGGCTGCCGAGGAGATCGGCAGCCTTCGTTTTTTCTTCTCAAGGGGCTCTGTCTAACGTTTGTCTGACAAAAGCGAAGAGTGTGGTGCTGTGCCTACATCCGATGGCGGGGAAGTGAACTGTTTGACTCAACATGGCGGGTTTGCCAAAATGGAGCAACGCCACCCAAGAGCTCTCTATCGATCAGCTCGCAGGCTTCCGAGACAGAAGCTCATTTAGGTGGCTAGGGCACGCCTGTATCCAAGAAATGAAATCGCGAAACGCGCAATAGGACGATGGAAGAGTTTGCATTTCTAAGAGATCTGGTGCTGGTCTTCGGGGTGTCCACGCTGGTCGTGTATTTCTTCCACCGGTTGCGGCAGCCGACCATCGTGGGGTTCCTGGCCACGGGGGTCCTCATGGGACCCTACGGGTTGAGTCTCATCGCAGACGTGCATCAGGTAGAGCTGTTGGCCGAGATTGGTGTCGTGCTCCTCCTGTTCACCATCGGGTTGGAGTTCTCAATCTCCAAGCTGAACGCGATGCGACAACTCGTTCTGGGGGGCGGGAGCCTTCAGGTCCTGGGGACCATCCTGCTGACGGCAGGAGCCACCTGGCTCCTCGGCCTGCCTCCATCGCAGGCAGTCTTCTTCGGATTCCTTCTGGCTTTGTCGAGTACCGCCATCGTCCTCAAGCTTCTCATGGACCGGGGAGAGATTGATTCTCCGCAAGGCCGTTTTGCCGTGGGGATCCTGCTCTTCCAGGATCTGTGCGTCGTACCCCTCATGCTCCTCACCCCCCTCCTCAGCGGGAAGCAGGCGGCGGGTCTCGGTGATATCCTGTGGGTCTTCGGCAAGGTGATTCTGACGGTCATCCTACTCTTCATCCTTTCCCGTTTCCTCGTCCCGCGGATCCTCTTTGAGGTGGTAAAGATCAGGAGTCCCGAAGTCTTTATCATCTCGATCATCCTGATCTGCCTTGGGACCGCCTGGGCCACCTCCCAAATCGGCCTTTCGCTCGCCTTGGGGGCATTCCTGGCGGGGATGGTCATCGCCGAATCGGAATATAGCCATCAAGTCCTTGCCAACATTCTTCCCCTTCGGGATAGTTTCATCAGTCTGTTCTTTATCTCGGTCGGAATGTTGATGAATGTCAGAGTCCTCTTGGAACATCCCCTGGGGGTGTTGGGCACGCTGTTGGCGATTTTGATTGGAAAGACGGTCGTCGTTGTCGGGAGTGTCCTCGCGCTTGGATATCCCCTTCGCGTAGCGGTCTTGGTCGGGTGCACCTTGGCGCAGGTCGGGGAATTTTCCTTTGTCCTCTCGCGGGTCGGGTGGGAGTGGGGACTTATCACTCCAAAGCTCAATCAGTATTTTCTCTCTGCCTCGGTCATCAGCCTTCTCCTCACCCCTTTTCTGATCCAGATGAGTCCAAGGCTGGCAGCCGGTATCGGGCGCCTCCAGCGGCTCGAGCGATGGTTCCCAGGGCGCCGGTTTGAGGAGCTCAGGCCAGAGCGGACGGAACTTCACGACCACGTGATCATTGTAGGGTACGGCCCAGGCGGCCGGAATCTTTCCCGAGTCCTCAAGGCGATTGAGATTCCCTATTGCATCCTGGAGCTTAACGGCGAGACGGTGAGAAGAATGCGGCAGGCGGGAGAGCCCATCTATTACGGAGACGCAGCCAGTCCAGAAGTCCTGAAACATCTGGCGATCCAGCATGCCCGGGCCCTCGTGGTGGCGATCTCTGATCCGGCGACGATCCGCCGGGCGGTGCGCGTGACCAGGGATCTGAACCCTCGCCTTTACATCATCGTCCGGACCCGGTACATGGTCGAGATCGACGAGCTGTACCGTCTGGGTGCGGATGAGGTGATCTCGGAAGAGTTCGAGACATCAATTGAGCTTTTCGCCCGCGTCCTGCGCCGTTATCATATCCCCCGGACGGTCATTGGGGAACAGATCGAGAACATCAGACAAGAGAGATACGAGATGCTCCGCCAGCTCGAGCTCGAAGGGCCTCGGCTCGCCCAAGCAGAATTGACCCGGATCTTCGCCCAGGTCGAGATGGAGACCTATCTCGTCCAAGAAGCGAGCCCCAGCACGGGAAAGACTGTCGGGGATCTCCACATCCGGCGTCGGACAGGAGCCTCAGTGGTGGCGGTGATTCAGGATGGAAGGATCGCAGCCAACCCCGGGCCCGAGCACCGAATCGTCGGAGGACAGGTTCTCGTGCTCGTGGGAAGTCGAGAGCAGGTGGAGAAGGCCCTCACCCTTCTCAGCCGGGAAGAGGGAAACAGAGATTCGAGTAACCCCTAATGGGAAAGGGCTCTTTTATGACCACTCGCACACCATTATTGCCGTTGGTCCAGAAATTCTTCGAATCTGACCCTGTCAAAGCAGCCCACAGTCTCGAGATCATGGACGAGGCGGACGCCCTTACCGTCCTGAAGGCACTTCCCCCCTCCCTGTCTGCGCAGGCCTTCCGACACCTCCAGGTGAGCCATATCGCAACCCTCTTGAAAAAGGTTCCCCCTGAGCTTTTCAAAGAGATTGTTCAGCGGCTGGATCCCCAGCAGGGTGCGGCGATCCTTGCCGTTCTGCCGCATGAGATCCGCCAACGCTTCATCGATCACCTTTCGGAAAAAGAGAGA
>JBFHXD010000109.1:0-8108 GCA_041599135.1 Methylomirabilales bacterium (SeqCode)
ATTCATCTTGAGGAAACGGTCGAGGCGCGGACCCAAGAGCTGCAGGACGCCAATGCGAAGCTCCAAGAGGCGTTGTGTCGGAGCGAGGAATCCTCGCACACCAAGTCCAGGTTCCTGGCTACCATGTCCCACGAGCTCCGAACACCCCTGAACGCCATCATCGGTTTCGCCGAACTGCTCCAGGATCAGCAATTCGGGGCGCTGAACGAGAAGCAGCAGCGCTACGTCGGACATGTCCTCTCGGGGGGGCAACATCTCCTATCCCTCATCAACGGCATCCTGGATCTTGCCAAAGTCGAGGCGGGCAAGCTCGAACTCCATCCCCAGCCCTTCCCGCTGCCTGACGCCATCAGAGCGGCTCTCGACAGCCTTCGCCCCCAGGCCGAAGCCAAGAGGCTCGAGCTTCATCTCGCCTTGGAGAGCTGCCCCGCCACCCTGGTGGCCGATCCGGTCCGGTTTCGTCAGATCATGTACAACCTCTTCTCCAACGCGATGAAGTTCACTCCGGAAGGCGGTCACGTCCTCGTGATCCCACGACTCATCCATGGTTCACCCTCCACAACGAAAAGTAGGACCACTCCTGGCTGTGATCCGTCAACCATAAACCCTGAACCTCACCCAGGCGCGGTGGAGATCGCCGTGCAGGATACGGGAGTTGGGATCAAGGCGAAAGACCTCCCCAAACTCTTCGAGCCCTTTACACAGCTCGATGCCTCCCTCAGCCGACACCACGAAGGAACCGGTCTCGGGTTAGCCTTGACAAAAAAACTGGTCGAGCTACACGGCGGGTCGATCGGCGTCCAATCCCTCGGCGAGGGACGGGGGTGCACGTTCACCGTCACCCTTCCGCTGCAATGCCCCGTCGCCACCCCGGCCACGACTGAGCCCTCACCCGAGGACACAACCGCGAAGGCCATCACGTCTTGAAATGTCCGAAGCCCCCGCTGCAGCAACGTCGCCCATGCCCGTTCTGAGCTAGTCTTAGCCGCCACGTGCAGGCAAAATGCGACCTGCCACGCATCCCTCGCCCCCAGGCGAGGAATCGCTTGGGAATAAAGGGTACTTTATATTAAAATACGATTTCCCACCGGAGAGGTCCCGGCAAAAGCGTGGGCGCATTCTTGGAATATCTGATGACAAAGGGGTAATGATGATGGAACAGCTTGGTCGGATCCCGGGTTACGGATTGGAAGCCCACGGCATCAAAAATGTGGGACGAATCTATTGGAACTACCCCACCGCTGCCCTCTATGAAGAGGTCGTCCGCCGGCGAGAGGGAATGTTCGCTCATCTGGGCCCCCTGGTGGTCCGGACAGGAGATCACACCGGTCGCTCTCCTAACGATAAGTTTATCGTGCGCGAGCCCTCCTGCGAGGACAAGATTTGGTGGGGAAAGGTCAACCGCCCCTTTCAGACCGAGAAATTCGACGGCCTTCACCACCGCATCCTTACATACCTCCAGGGGAAAGATGCCTTCGTCCAGGACGTCTATGTTTGTGCTGATCCGGCTCACCGCATGCCGATCCGGATCATCACCGAGACTGCCTGGCACAGCCTCTTTGCCCGGACGATGTTTATTCTGGAGCGTGATCCCGCCAAGCTGGCCATGCATGTCCCAGAGTTTACTGTCATCAACCTTCCAAGCTTTCACGCCCTGCCGGAGGTGGACGGGACCAACTCGCAAGTCTTTATCGTGATGAACTTCCAGAAAAAACTGGTGCTGATTGGTGGCAGTAGCTATGCCGGTGAAATCAAGAAGTCAATCTTCACTATTCTCAATTACATCCTCCCGCAAACACAGGTGCTCTCTATGCATTGCTCGGCAAATATGGGCCCCGGGGGAGATTCGGCCCTTTTCTTCGGCCTATCAGGCACGGGGAAGACGACACTCTCTGCCGATCCAGCCCGGACCCTTATCGGGGATGACGAGCATGGATGGAGTGACCGGGGCATCTTCAACTTTGAGGGAGGGTGCTATGCGAAGGTGATCCGACTTTCCAAAGAGGCCGAGCCGGACATCTACGAAACCACCCGAAAATTCGGGACGATCCTGGAAAATGTTGCCATCGATACGATCACGAGACGCCTCGACCTCGATGATGACTCCCTCACCGAAAACACCCGGGCGGCGTATCCGATCTCGCATATTCCCAATGCCACAAGGACAGGCATCGGGGGGCACCCGAAGAATATCGTCTTTCTCACCGCGGATGCCTTTGGCGTGATGCCTCCCATTGCCAAACTTTCTCCAGAGCAGGCTATGTATCATTTTCTCTCCGGGTACACCGCTAAGGTCGCCGGCACAGAAAAAGGCGTCGCAGAGCCGCAGACGACCTTTAGCACTTGCTTCGGCGCCCCCTTTATGGCCCTACACCCGAGTGTCTATGCAAAGATACTGGGAGAGAAGATCGCGAAACACCAGGTCGATGTTTGGCTCGTGAACACCGGGTGGACTGGCGGGCCCTACGGCCTGGGGCAACGGATGAAGATTGCTTACACCCGGGCGATGGTCAACGCCGCCTTAGACGCTGACCTCGACGATGTCCCGACCGAGGTCGATCCCGTCTTTGGCTTCCAGATTCCCACGGCTTGCCCCGAGGTCCCATCTGAGGTTTTGATGCCGCGAAACACGTGGAAGGATCCTCACGCCTACGACCTCAAGGCAAAGGAGTTGGCCGCAAAATTTATCCAAAACTTCCAGCAGTTCGCCAAAGATGTCCCAGGGAATGTGCAGGAAGGCGGCCCGAGGATGGGTTGAAGACACCAGAAATGCCCAGGCCTCCCGGGGAACGGGCGGCGAAAATCCGCAGGGTTCTTGTACTCACCCTCATCCTCAACTGGTCTGTGGCGGCTATCAAGCTTGGATATGGAGCTTGGTCCGCAACTCTCAGCATGGTTGCGGACGGCTTTCATTCCCTGCTGGATGGTTCTGCCAACATCATTGCTCTCATCGCCACATCCGTCGCCGTCCTGCCGGCGGACCACTCACATCCGTACGGCCATCGAAAGTTTGAAAGTTTCGCCACGCTGGGGATTTCCCTGCTCCTCCTCCTCGCCGCTTACGAGATCGGAGAGGCGGCTTTTCGCCGATTGAAGGGCGGAACCGCCCCACACGTCACCACATTGAGTTTCGCGGTGATGATCGTCACCATGGGAGTGAATCTCTTCGTCAGTTGGTATGAGGCCCGCGCCGGGCGGCAGCTTCACAGCGAGGTCCTTGCGGCCGATGCCATGCACACGCGAAGCGATCTCTACGCCTCGCTCAGCGTCCTGGCCTCGCTGACCGCGGTCAGAGCCGGCTATCCCGGCCTCGATGTGATCGCTGCCCTCTTCATCGTCCTGTTGATCGGGCGAACTGGCATCCGGATCATTGGCCAGAGTCTTACCGTGTTGGCAGATGCCACGCGTCTCCCCCCCAGCACCGTGGAAAAGGTGGCCCTGGAAGTCGAGGGGGTCCGTGAGGTCCACGCGGTCCGGAGCCGGGGAACCGATGATGCGATCTACATGGATCTCCATATCCTCGTGGACCCTACCCTGACGGTCGCCAAGGCCCACGAGATTGCCCACCAAGTCGAAGCCTACCTGAAGGAACAATTCCCTGGGGTGGCAGACATGGTCGTTCACATCGAACCCGACATCGCCACGGAACGTCGACGATCCCGCGAAGAATAGGCGCGCAGGGATTTCGACCCCCTACGCAGAATAGGAAGAGCTGGGCGCGATATCCTTCAGGGTGAGGACCGCTTCATAGGGAATACCGAGACGCGAAAGCTCATCATTTCCGCCCTCGAGGCGGTCGACGAGGACTATGATCTTCACAACTTGAAAACCCTGTTGCTTGGCGGCCTGAATCGCGGTGAGGGTCGAACTCCCGGTCGTGACCACGTCATCTACGACCACCACGCTGGAACCTTCGGTGCTGTGTCCCTCGACCCACTTTCTCAGACCGTGGTCTTTCGCCTCTTTGCGGACAAAAAAGGTCTCGATGGGCTCCGACGCTTGATGACTGCAGTAAGCCACGGCGCTGGCAATGGGAATGGATCCCACGGCAGGACCGCCGATCGCATGCACCTTCGTCTTGGACTCGCGCTCGAACTGTTTGATTCGTCCAAAGATTATCGTGCCGGCCAGTGCCAACGCCTCAGGCAGACAGAGGAGCGCTCGCAAATCCACATAATGGGGGCTGACACGTCCTGAGGAAAGCCGAAAGGGCGCATCCGGGCTGTAGCGATACGCGTGTTGCCGGACGAGCTCGAGCAATCGCTTCTCAGCCTTTGCCACGAGTCCCAACTCCATGATCGCCTGCGCTCAGAGGTCCAACCATCCTACTTGACGGGTCGAAGCCTCGTCAACTCGCATCGTCTATCCATGGTCCTGTGCGCCAGCTCCGGTCAGCATTGCACCATACCCTTCTCGAAACGTCGGGTATTGGAACACATATCCTGAGCCAACCAGTTTGCTGTTGCGACAGCGTTTGTTACCTCGAACCCGGTGCTGGCTCGCTTCCGGTGACTTGACCACACGGGGTGGAGCAAGATTGAGATGTGCCGCGAGCCAGCGTATGACTTCATTTTCTCCGGCCGGTTCGTGGTCCACCCCAATGTAGAGTTGGTTTGGCTTGGCTAGCATCATCAAGTGGCGCAAGGCCCCGGCGCAGTCATCGCGGTGAATGCGGTTTGTGTACATTGGGGGTCCTTCGGCGCAAACCGCGTTCCCCTGCCGCACGCGTTCGATCAGGCGTCCCCGGCCGGGACCGTACACACCCCCAAGCCGGAGCACGCTGGCGGGATACGGACCAGTGAGCAGTAGTCGTTCAGCCTCAAGCATGCGAATCCCGGAAAAGTGCGCAGGCTCTGTCGGCGTACTTTCGTCCACCCATTCTCCCTCGAATTGCGCGTAGACTGCTGTGCTCGAGGTGAAGAAAACTCGCTTGACGTGCTGATTCTGGTTCTGCAGTGCATCCAGGAGATGGCCCAGCCCATGTACATAAATAGCCTGGTACTCTCCGTCGCCAAAGTCATCGGGTGCCGCGGTGAAGAACACAAAATCCAATCCAGACGGTAAGTTTCCCAGCCCCGTGGGATCTCTAAGATCAGCTTCAAGGGGGCGGATGTTGGTTGGCAGCGGTTCCGGAGAGCGACGGAGTCCCCAGACGAGGTGCCCGTCTGCTGCGAGACGTGTCCCTAAGGCGGTCCCAACATATCCGCAACCTGCAATGAGCACCTGAGTCATTCTCAAGCACCTCCTCTCATCCCTTTTACCGCCCAGGCTAGACGTGGTTTCGAAGCATCAGTTCCTTTGGGTACGGATTGAGATAGACCTGCTGATGTACCCAATCAGGGACGGAGTGACGGCGAAAATGGTGTTGTAAAAGGGTCAAAGGAACCACCAACGGCACCAATCCGCGACGATAATCTTCGATCAGGCCCAACACCTCGGTCTTGTCCGCGCTGTTGAGCACTTTCTTGACGTAACCCATCAGGTGGTGCAGCACGCTCGCGTGCTTCTTGGCTGTTCCCAAAACACTCAGCGCCTCCATCAACAACTGGCCGTACTGCGTCACCACCTTTTCCCACGACCGCGATCCAGCTTGCGCTACCAACCGCCCCATCTCCTGCAGATGACGGGGGCTGTGCGCCATTACGGTCATCTTGTGCGATGTGTGAAAGCGAACCAGCCCGGCCGGCGTCGCCTCGTTGTCCACCATCCGGCTCCACCGGTAGTAAGCAAAGATCCGTTCGATGAAATTCTCGCGCAGGCGCATATCATGTAGGCGGCCCTCTTCTTCGACCGGCAACAGCGGCAATCGGATAACCAATTCCCGAGCAAAGATGCCCTGGCCGGTACGAGCCGGCATTCCCTTTTCGCCGTAGACGCGGACCCGAAATAGCCCGCAACTCGGTGAGTCCTTTTTGAGCACGTAGCCATGCAGGTTGAGCGCGGCCAAATCCTCCAGGCGCCTTTGCGCCCAGGTTCGCATGGTCTTCGTATGATCACTGCCCGACTTCGGTGCGACCAAACGGGGAGCTTCGGCATCGCCCACTAAACGGAGGCTCTCACGGGGGGTGCCGAGCCCAATTTCCACCTCGGGACAGACCGGAACCCATTCGACATAGCGGCCCAGCGTTTTGATCAGGAAGAGATCTTGCTTATGCCCCCCGTCAAAACGCACATTCTCGCCAAGCAGACAAGTACTAATTCCTAACCGAATGGTTGGTCCTTCACCATGCTTTGTCTTCACCTCGGACATGGCCATCGACTCATATTGTTTTCACGTTCTTCCTGTTTGGGCAGCACCGTGACTGTCTTCTCCCTCAAATAGGCTCGCCGTGACGGAGTTTTCCCCTTATCTGGTTCGCCTTCGCACGAATGGTCTTCATCTCCTTGCGATCGCGCCTGTCCAGCATCGCTATCACCATGTTCATTCGTGGGTTTTTCATAAACTTCTCTGCGTTCCGTGCCAGGAAATCCCAATACAGCGAGTTGAAGGGACACGCCTTGTCGCCAACGGTCTGGCGAGGGTCGTATGCACAATGGCTGCAGCAGTTGCTCATTTTGTTGATGTAGTTCGCCGAGGCCGCGTATGGTTTGGTCGCGACGAGGCCCCCGTCGGCATACAGCGAAAGGCCCAGGACATTCGGCGTGACAACCCACTCGTAGGCGTCGGCATATGCAAGCCAGTACCACTCATTCACCGCTTGTGGGTCGATTCCGGCGATCAGCGCGAAATTGCCCGTGACCATGAGTCGCTGGATGTGATGATTGGTCCCGTTGCGCCGCAGGTTCTGAACCGCTTCGGCCACGCAACACATCTAGCTGTCGCCTGTCCAATAAAAATCTGGCAACGGCACATCCGCTCCAAAATAGTTCCGCTGCGCATACTCAGGCATTTTGAGATGATACACCTGATAGATAAATTCCCGCCACCCAATGATCTGCCGAATGAATCCTTCCACCGAGTTGAGACGCGCGTACCCTTCTCGATATCGTGCCTGCGCCCGGCGACAGAGATCGAGAGGTTCGAGCAGTCCGATATTCAAAAGTGGCGAGAGTAGCGAATGATAAAGGGTAGGCTGACCGACGACGATGGCATCTTGGTATGGGCCGAAGAGATCCAGGCGATGTTCCAAAAAATCATCCCGGAATCGGCCAGCATCCCTCCTCGTCACCGGCAACCAGAAATTGTCGAGCTCGCCAAAATGCGAGGGAAATTCGCACTCTACGAGTTCCATCACGGCACGGGTGGTTGCATCCGGCTTGAACCGGGGAATCCGTGGGAAGGTGGCGTCCGCCTTGGGCCGTTCGCGATTGAGGGCGTCGTAGTTCCACTGACCACCTTCCGGGCTCTTGCCATGCATCAACAGATGAGTCTTCTGTCGCATCTTTCGATAGAACGTCTCCATGAGCAGCGTCTTTTTACCACGCGAGTCCCGGGCGAACTCGACCCGATCGCTGAGAAACATGTTATTCGGTGTGACCTCGGTACGGAGTTCTTGCGCCTCGATCAATTCTGCCAGCTCCTTGGTCACTCCATATTCCGCGCTTTCCATTAACCTGACATGGTTTGGCTCGTACGTGTGGATGTGGGATTTGAGCGCCGTCTGGTAATCCGGTTGCCCGTGGTAGTAGTCCACGGTGTACCCGAGTGTGCGCAGCTCGTCCGCAAAGTGACGCATCGCGGACCACACGAGCGTGATCTTTTGTTTATGATAGGGAAGTCGGCGAGCCCAGGTAAACGACTCGATCATCAAGATTACACACTCGGACTTCGAAAGACCTGCGAACGCACTCATGTGCGGGTTCAGTTGGTCCTCGAGAATCCAGATCGTCGTTTTCACCTATCCTCTCTCCTCCCTGTCGTGCTCTTCAGGACTTGAAGGGGTTAGATTGCCGGTCGGCTCCGTGTTCCATAGCCGACGAGCTCAACATATCCATGGCCGAGACGCTCGCCGGAGAGGGACTCGATTCGCACGGCCCCCTCCCAGTAAAAGAGATTGTCCAGCAGCCGGCTCCGGTTTTCCTGGTCTGCCAGTTCCGGCACGATGGCCAGACGGAGATCTTCACCGGGAAGTTCTACAATCCAGCGAGAGGGATATTCGGCCCCCGTC
>JBFHXD010000110.1:0-8062 GCA_041599135.1 Methylomirabilales bacterium (SeqCode)
GATCAGCCGAAGCAAGTTCGAGTTCCGACCGACGTTTGAGGGGCTGCACATCGTGGTGGATGGTGAAGACGTTACCGATGAGCTCCGCTTGGCTAGTGTTGCGACTGCCGCCTCGGTCCTGTCTGTCCACGCAGCTGTCCGAGAAGAGCTTGTGAAGTGGCAACGGGAACTTGGCGCTCAGGGTGGGGTAGTCATGGATGGTCGCGATATCGGTACCGTGGTCTTCCCGGGTGCCCATGTGAAGTTCTACCTTTCTGCCTCTCCAGAAGAGCGGGGACGCCGGCGGTTCCGAGAATCTCCGCAAGATCCAGGAAACCTCGAGACGATCCTTGCGGAGCTGGAACGCCGAGATCGTCGGGACATGGACCGGGAAATCTCTCCCTTGAAGCCGGCACCAGATGCAATCTTCATCGACACCACTTTTTTGAGCACGCAAGAGGTGGTGAACAAGATGGAGGACCATATCGGGAAGCTCACGAACCCCCATGATTTTTTGCTTGCGTGAATCATGCAAAGTAGTTAAAATAAAGGCCTTTGAGGAAGGCCAGGAGGTTTTATCGCGTGTGGTATCAGGCCTGCCAAATTTTCCTTCCATTCATCGCGCCGGTCTTTCGATTCCAGGTGGTGGGGAAAAAGGAAGTCCCTTCCACGGGAGGTGTGATCCTGGCGGCTAATCACGTGAGTTATCTGGATCCCATCTTTATTGGTGTCGCCCTCGTGGAAAGGCAGCTCTATTTCATGGCCAAGGACGAGCTCTTTCAATCGCCCCTGTTTGCTGCATTGATTCGAGAGTTGAATGCCTTTCCGGTCCGACGGGGGCAGGTGGATTATGCGGGAATTCGACAGTGTCTGCGCCTGCTTGAAAAGGGAGAGGTGCTTCTCATGTTCCCTGAGGGAACACGCGGGGACGGATTGGCTTTGGGGAAGGCAGAGGAAGGGATCGGCTTTCTGGCCGCCCACGCCGGTTGTCCAGTAGTTCCTGTACACGTCCAGGGTACAGACAGGGTCCTGCCCAAGGGCCGACGAGTCCCGCGGGTTCATCCCGTGACGGTTTATTTCGGTCATCCGTTGTGGCTAAATGGTGAAACCGGCCGCAAGGGAGGACGATGGGCTTATAGACGTTTGAGTGAGCAGGTGATGGAAAAGATAGGCGAGCTTCAAGCGCAGGCCCGCGCGGTGGCGGCGTAAGAAGCTGGCGGTGGACTAATCTTTTACCAGGAGGGGCACCGACGTAATGGGAAAGACAAAGGGAAACCATCGAGGCCGAGAAGGAGATGGGGATGTGCATGGATTAATGGATCAGCCAGGCTCTACCATTGATATGCAGAAGATTTACGACCAAACCTTCAAGGACATTGTTGAAGGAGAGATCGTCAAGGGGAAAGTCGTGGCGATCGGATCAGATGAGATTGTGGTCGACATTGGCTACAAGTCGGAGGGGACCATCCCCCTCAAGGAATTTCTGAGTCCTCAGGGACACCTGACGATCCAAGTGGGCGATACGATGGACGTCTACCTCGAATCGAAGGAAGACAGCGAAGGACTCATCGTCTTGAGTCGCGAAAAGGCTGAGAAGATCAAGGTCTGGGAGGAGATCAACAAGACCTACGAGAAGAGCGGGGTAGTTCAAGGGACGATCGTGGGGAAGACGAAGGGGGGGCTGATTGTGGACATCGGGGTCCGCGCGTTCCTACCTGGTTCCCAGGTCGACCTGCGTCCTGTGCGGGATCTCGACAAGGTGATCGGCAAGACGTTTCCCATGAAGATTATCAAACTCAATCAGCGACGAGGCAACATCGTCCTGTCGCGGCGGGAACTCTTGGAAGAGGAGCGGAAGGACCTCAAAGAAAAGACACTTGCCACGTTAGAGGAGGGGAAGATTCTGAAGGGCAAGATCAAGAACATCACTGAATACGGCGCCTTTATCGACCTGGGGGGCCTCGATGGTCTCCTACATATCACGGACATGTCCTGGGGGCGAATCGGGCACCCTTCGGAGCTGTTTGCTGTGGGAGACGAGGTTGAGGTAACGGTCCTCAAGTTCGATCGGCAGGCGGAGCGGGTTTCTCTCGGTTACAAACAGCGTCTTGCCGACCCGTGGGAAAACGTGGTGAAGAAGTTTGCCCCGGGCACGAAGGTGCAGGGAAAGGTAGTATCGATCACCGATTACGGGGCGTTCGTGGAGCTGGATCCGGGGGTGGAAGGTCTGGTCCATGTTTCGGAGATGTCCTGGACGCAGCGAGTCAAGCACCCCTCCAAAGTGGTGACCGTGAGCGACGTGGTGGAGGTGGTGGTCCTGGATATCGATCAGTCAGCTCGGCGGATCTCGCTTGGCATGAAACAAGTGGACCCCAATCCGTGGGACGCATTGGAACAGCGGTATCCCGTGGGGACGCGCGTCGACGGCAAAGTACGAAACCTGGTAGATTTTGGGGCGTTCGTGGAGCTGGAGGATGGCATTGACGGCCTTATCCACATCTCTGATATGTCGTGGACCAAGCGAGTCAAGCATCCGTCGGAGATGCTCAAGAAAGGAGATCGTGTCGAGGCGGTCGTGTTGCATGTCGATAAAGTAGCCCGACGCATTTCACTCGGGTTGAAACAGACCCAACCAGACCCATGGAAGACGACGGTCCCCGAGAGATATCGGATCGGGATGGATGTGACCGGGAAGGTGGTCCGGATCACCGACTTCGGGGCCTTCGTGGAGCTCCCTGATGGCATTGAGGGATTGCTCCACGTCTCCGAGCTGTCCGAGGGACGCGTGAACCGGCCGGACGATGTGATTAATGCCGGTGAGGAGTTGACCCTCAAGATCATTAAGCTGGATACGGACGATCGTAAATTAGGTTTAAGTCTCAGGGCCTTCCAGGAAGTGGCCCGGGAGCAGGAACAGGAACAGACGCAGAAACAGGAAGAGGAGTAAACCATGCCTGGGGAGCGAAAGCGGTCCTTCCTACGAGCTTTATTGGTCACCGCAGGAATCGGACTCTTCTTCCTTCTCCTTATCTTCGGTGCAGCCACGCTGCTCAGCCAGCGAGAGCATTTCGGAGGCCCCAAGATGGCCTTGGTGGAGGTCGAGGGAGTCATTAGCGAGTCTGACCGAATCGTCGACCAGTTACGTCACCACCGGGAAAATCCGACTGTCCGGGCTTTCGTGATCCGCATTAACAGTCCAGGTGGCGGGGTAGCAGCCTCTCAGGAGATCCATGAGGAGATCAAGAAGCTTCGGAAGGATCACGGGAAACCTGTGGTAGCCTCGCTCGCATCCGTTGGGGCATCAGGAGGGTATTATATCGCGACCGCTGCCGACAAGATCGTGGCCAACCCAGGGAGCATTACGGGAAGCATCGGGGTCATCATACAGATTCCCAACCTCTCCGACCTCCTCCAAAAAGTGGGGATTCGGTCGGTGGTCATCAAGAGCGGACCGTACAAAGACATGGCTTCGGCGACCCGAGAACTCACCCCCGAGGAGCGGCAGTTGCTTCAAGGGTTGATTGACGATATTCACGATCAATTCATCCAAGCCGTGGTCGAGGGGCGTAGCCTTTCTCGAGAACAGGTCGAAATGGTCGCAGATGGACGAATCCTCAGTGGTCGCCAGGCCCTCGAGTTGGGGCTGGTCGATCAGCTCGGGGATCTCCAGGATGCTATTGCGACGGCAGCAAAAATGGGGGATATCCCAGGGGAGCCCCAGATCGTCCAGGTGCAGGAGCGTGAGTTTTCGTTGCTCCGCTTTTTGTTCGGAAGGACGGCAAAGGGCTGGGGGCAAAAGCTCCTGGGGAGGGATGGAAGTCACTTTTCTGTCGACTATCTGTGGCAGTGGTAATAAACGTTGGGCACGGAGAGGAGGATAGCCATGACCAAGGCCGACCTTGTAGAAAAGATCGCCGCAACAGTGAATCTCACGAAAAAGGAGACCGAGGTTGTCATTGATACGATCTTTGACGGCATCGCCAAGGCGTTGGCCTCGAGCAACGACGGCAAGGTCGAGCTGCGCGGCTTTGGCAGCTTCCGAGTCCGCCGGCGGGGGGCCCGTCAGGGTCGAAATCCCCAGACCGGCGCCATGGTCAGTGTTCCAGCCAAGAAGGTACCTTACTTTAAGCCGGGAAAGGAGCTAAAAGCCCTCATTGACAGATAGGTAGGCCCTATTCTTGCAATACCCCCCGTGGGTTCAGACCTGTTTGGGGGGTTGTCGTTGCATGGAGCAGCTGATATCCCGTGAAAAACGGGAGGCACAATCGCCTCGGTTCGTCGAGGGAACAAACGAAGAAATTCAAGAGCTGTTCGGAGTCCCTCTCCCGACCCTGCCGGAACACCCCGATATCGCAGGAGATCACCCCGTTTTCCTCGTCCAACTGCATCCCCGCCTCCAACCGGCCTTCGTAACCTTTCTGGGCGCAGCTTCTCGAACCGTGATGGAGGGGGCGAGGGAGACGCGGGATTTTCAGGAAGCCGAGCGAAGCTACTTCCAGCTACTGCTCGAGATTACGACAAACATTATCGAAAATGAGCGCCGGTCTGGATTGCTCAATCTCTTCTGGCTGGCCCACTTCAAGGAAATCGCGGCTACGGTACAGGAATACTTCCATCGGGAACAGATCCCGATGTATGCCAAGTACCAAATGCACCCGCTGGTGCGCGGTTTCTACCGACTGGTGCATCGATCGACGTGGAATCATTTTTCGAATACAGCCCCTCAAACGCTGGAATATAACCTTGGGCTCCACTTCAACGACCGCCTGATTGAAAGCCTTTCCGAAGATCAACTTTCCTTTACCGAAGTGGACCTGGCGCATACCAACCTGGAGGCGGTCTTGGTCCCACAAAATCGAAGATTTCGTCTCAGTGGGGTAGAGTTCAGAGAATTGCGGAATGTTTTGCGAGACCGGATTCGTCATGGTCTCGCCAAACAGGAACGTGCTCTGCTTGATCTGATCAAGACCCACCTTCCGGGACTGGATCCCTCATCTTACGGTGGAGAAACTGCTCAACTCAAGATGGTGTTTCACCCTGCTCTTGTGGGCTATCTCTTCACGGACTACGATGAAACGCTGGGGCAGCTCATTGCCTCCGCCCATCTGAAGGCGGGGCGAGACCGCCGGGGCGGATGGCAGCATCTCCTTCATGATTATCTAGACTTTATCCAGGCGGTCCGCCGCTGTGAGGTCATTGACCGCATGCGCCGTGGTATTGCGTTGATTCCTCCAGGACTTGATGAAATTCAGGTGAAACAGTTCTCCGCCGAGGGGCGGCTCTTTCAGTTTTTCGAATCCACCGAGGTGCTCAATAGCGCCCGCAAAGTGACGATCTTGTTTGCGGACTTGCGGGGCTTTACGGCAGCTTCGGAGGGGGGAATCTCGGAGGTCGAACTCACCCGCTCCCTCTATACCGTCTTTGACCCTATCGCCGGCATTGTGAAGCGGTTCAAGGGGCAGATCGATAAATTTACCGGTGATGGGGTGATGATTACCTTTGGAGCCACTCAGGTCAGCCCTGAGGATGAGATGAACGCCCTTCGAACTGCGGTCACGATTCAGGCACTCATCAAAGACCTTCAGCGACAGGGGCGCATTCGGTATCAGATGGGGATCAGTCTTCATACCGGCCGCGCCCAAATCGGCCATTTCCTCCCTGACGAAAAATCTGTCGATATCACGGTGGTCGGCCGCCATGTCAACATCGCCAGCCGGGTGGCCGGATCCGGGGGGCGGCCCGGGCAACGGCCCGGGCAGACGGGGGACAAAGGAGGAACCCAGGTGAGTACCGATCAAGAGGTCTGGATAGACCCGCACGGCATCTTGTACAATTTCGGGGTGGCCGCGACACAGGAGCACGTGGAGGCCCTCCGCCGAAACAGCTCTTGGGAGATCGAAGAGGGGAAAAAGGGCACGCGATACACCTGGTTGGACTCCACACTGGAAAAAAAGATCTTGATTGAGTATGTGGGGGATGCTAAGTTGAAAGGCGTGGAGCGAGCTCAGCCGATCTACCGGGTGGTTGCCTCTTGACGGTCTGGCAAGGCCGATGATAGGATGATGCTCACCCTATGGGCGCCGTGGAGAATGCAGTATATCGTCGGACCTCGGTCCGACGAGTGTATCCTGTGCGCGAAGGCGAAAGGTGGGGAAGACGCGAAGAATCTCATCCTGGCGAGAGGACCTTTCACCTACGTCCTCATGAATATCTACCCCTATAGCAGCGGCCACCTGATGATCGCCCCGTACCGCCACCTGGACTGTCTGGAAAAGCTCTGCGTCGAAGAAAGATCTGAAATGATGGTCTGGGCGTCCAAGAGCGAGCGCATTCTGCGAGATGCCTTCCATGCCGAGGGGTTCAATATCGGCGTGAACATCGGTAAGGTGGCCGGGGCGGGGATTGATGATCATGTCCACATGCACGTGGTTCCCCGGTGGAATGGGGACACGAACTTTATGCCCGTCCTGGGCGAGACCAAGGTGATTCCGGAGTACCTCGAAGAGACGTACGCGAGGCTGGTACCCTACTATCAGGCGGCTTGAGAAGGGGAGAGTGGGAAATGATGATCCCGATGACGGTCCGGGGGATCGCGCTTGACCCGATCACCAACATGCCCATTATCATCCTGAAGGATAAGGAGGAAAAACGGGCGCTCCCGATCTGGGTCGGGATCTTTGAGGCAAACGCCATTGCCCTGGAGCTCGAAAAAATTGCCACGCCGAGACCGATGACCCACGACCTCATCAAGAACATACTCGAGGGCCTCGGAGCCTCGGTGCAGCAGATCGTGGTGAATGACCTGAAAGACAACACCTTTTTTGCGGTGATCGAGGTCAATTACAACGGTAATGTGGTAAACGTCGATGCACGGCCATCCGACGCTATTGCGCTGGCCCTTCGGTTAAATGCCCCCATTTTCGTCACAGAGAAAGTGGTCAGCAAGGCGAAGAGCATGGATATCGCCGAGGAGAAAGAGGACAGCGATCGCTGGAAGGAGTGGCTGGAGAATCTGAAACCCGAAGACTTCGGCAAGTACAAGATGTAGCTGTCAGAAACCTTTGCTTTTGAGGAAGACTACCAGGGGGCCTAGAGGCCTCCTTTTTTATTGGCCGGAGGAAGGGGATAGAGGGAGAGGTTGATAGAGGTGGTAAAGGATGTGATAGTTAACATAATCCTTCTTATCCGAAGTAACACCTATCGCTCCAAATATGCGACCTGTACCTCCGCTCGGCGCGCCCAGGGGCTTCCTGGGTAGTCCTCGACGATCCTGCGGTAGGCGGAAAGGGCCTCCTCTGCTTCTTGCGCCTGTTCAAGGGAGCGTGCGGCACCGATGAGGGCCTCGGCCCCGAGTGCTTGACCGCGGTAGCGCTCGGCAAGGCTTCGAAAAATGGATGCAGCGACCTTATACTGCCCCTGCGACTCCATCGCATAGGCTCGCCCGAGGCCGGCCAGCATCACCCACGATCCATTGGGGTACTGCTCGAGGTATCGTTGATAGGCTACCAGGGCCTCCTCGGACTTTCCCAACCCGTATAGGATGTGGCCGATCTCGACCAGGGCGTGCTCCGATGCCTTGGAGGCCGGATATTCCTCGCGTACCTGGTTCAACAGGGATAATGCCTCCTGGGGGCCGCTCGCCGTTTCGGGAGTCACAGTGGGTGCTTCGGCCGTGGGGCGCTCGGGCAGGTTCTGTAGCATCTGGAGAGCGTTCGTCAAAAGGAGCTGTGCAGCGTCCTCTCGCTTGACGTGCAACGTCCTATAGCCCCACCAGCCGAATAGCGCGAGCACGAGGACCACAACCGCCAGGATGGCCGGCCTCCCCATTTCATACAGTCGACTACTCAGGTGCTCCGGGGTTACCGGGCGTCGCTTGATGACGGGGCCTTTAAGTCGCATGCAGAGAATATCCTTTCTTTTTCCGTTGTTCTAACACTAGTAGTACGTCGTGTCAAATTCGACGTTGCCTGTTCGCAAGGAGGAGGGAGCATTTTTGCGAGCGTGGCCACATATATAATATCTTACTTTATATTTATTCTGTAAATCATTGTAATAAAAAATAATATTGTTCCTAACCCCTACC
>JBFHXD010000111.1:0-8020 GCA_041599135.1 Methylomirabilales bacterium (SeqCode)
AGAGCGAGTGCGGGATCTGCTCTCGGTGGTCGGACTGAATCCCGCCATGGCGGATCGGTTCCCCCACGAGCTGTCGGGGGGTCAGCGCCAGCGGGTCGGCATTGCGCGGGCCCTTTCGGTCGAGCCCACCTTTATCGTATGCGATGAGCCGGTCTCGGCCCTGGATGTCTCCATCCAGGCCCAGATTATCAATCTCCTGGAGGACCTGCAGGCCCGGTTTGACCTTACCTATCTGTTCATCGCCCATGACCTCTCGGTCGTCCGGCACATCAGCGATCGGGTGGCCGTGATGTACCTGGGGAAGATTGTTGAGGTGGCCGACCGCCGCAAGCTCTACGAAAATCCGCTCCATCCGTATACCAAGGCCCTCCTCGCCGCCGTCCCGATTCCTGACCCCGCGGTCGAAGCGAAACGGGAGCGCGTCATTTTGAAGGGCGAAGTCCCAAGTCCGTTGAATCCTCCCTCCGGCTGTATTTTTCATCCCCGCTGTCCCATCGCCATCCCCGAGTGCAGTCAGATCATCCCCGAGCTCCGCGAGGTCTCGACGAACCATTGGGTTGCCTGCATCCGTGCCGAGGGGTACGAGGCGTAAGGGGAGGTCTGGCGAATATCGGAACACACCTTGCACGGACTCTCGGACGTCAATCCGCATTGACATCTCTGGAGAACAACGAGGAGGGGTGATGCAACGCACCTGGTGGCTTGTGCTGCTGCTTGCCGTGTTTGTTCCATTCATCGTGGCGAAGAGGGAGGCCATACCTGCGGAAGGGGAGGATTACGCCTATATCGTGCGTTCACTCAACCAAGCGATGACCGCACCGTGCAGTGGAGAGGTGAGGCCGGATCGCGTGGTTGTTGTGGGGGGTGTCACCGCCGAGAGTGTGAAGCCCAGCGAGGCCAAGGCGCACATTGAAAAGCAGCTCCAAGAAATACAGAGACACGTCTCCCAGCAAGGTGGCACGGTGCATTTGATGGAGAGGGTCCGCACCGTACAAAGCAATCCACACGACGGGAGCCATATCAAGATGGAGCAGCTTCCCTTCATGGTCATTCAGCGCTTGGAGGTGGAGTTTCCGCTCGAGGTCGACATTGACGCAGTACTCGAGCGACTCCTGCAGCTCGGACTTGACCGATACGGCAGAAGCGTCCGTCCCACGTACCGCGGCAGCGCATCCAGCGTTGTCGTGTACTATCGTTTTTCTGATCTCAGCAAAAAACTGAAGGACATCCACCAGCAGTGCAAAACTGGCGCGTTGCGACAATGGTGCGAAATGAATGCGCCTGCCAGTGAACACACTTCCTGTACACGGGCCCTGACCGGGATTGCTCATCGGTTGATGACCCAAAGGCTGATGCTGCAATCTCAACCGGTGCTCCGAGAGCAGGGGATGATTTCTCCATTTCAGATATCCTATCCTTGGAATGAAGCACAGTTAAGTACGATCGAGCTGGTGGGTGATGTTCCATTACGGTTGCATGGAACGATCACCGTCAAGCTCCCAAGACCTCAAGGCTGGTGATGCGGATCCTGCTGCTGAGTCTCCTGCTGCTGGTACCGGCTAGGGTGTCGGCCGAACCGATCCAGCTCCGTCTGTTGCGCACGATTCAGACGGGCACCTTACAAGAGCTCCAAGTGGCCGAGATCATTCAGTACGCAAAGGGGGATGAGGCGTCTTACCTGGGACATCTGCTGGCGCGATCGGCGCTCCTGGTGCTTGGTAAGGATGAGGGGTTCCCGGACTGGCCCGTCACAAGACTGCTTGATCGCACGCTGAACCAATTGCAACGCCGCTCGCACGCCTACCATCTGCCAGCACAGGTCCCGGCTAGCTATGGCGGGGAAGACATGGTTTTTACCGTGGTATACGCCTTGGTGACTGCGGGAAAGACCGAGGAGACCATCGATGTGCTCGAACAGCATCTCGATTCCGGCAGCCGCTATAAGCGCGGGGTGGTCTTGCAGGCACTGCGTAATATCGGAAACCCGCGGGCCAACAGTCTGATCCAGCAGGTGGCCAATACCCGGGATGACCGCAATCTGGCCGAGAACCTGCTGGCCGACCACCATTATCCTTTTCTGCAGGAGTTACAGCAGCACCTGCACCTGATCCCACCTCACCAGCGGGGACGAAAAGAGTTATTCGCCATCGCCGGCGAGCGCTGCAGCCGGCGGGCGACGCTGGCGGTCTACTTCCTGGGATTTTTGCCGGAAAGCGACGATTGGAGACAGAACGAGACCGAGCTGGGACTGCTGCGGGATTTGACCCGGGTCCCTTGCTTTTATACCCGGTACTTTGCCATCCGGGCCCTGGCCCTGCGTTCGACCGAGTCTATCGACTTCTGGATAGAGCGTTTCCGCGGGGAAGAAGATGCCTGGCAACGTACCCAGATTGCGCGGATTGGCTTTGCCTGGTTTGGGAAGTCGTTTGCCCCAGCGGCACTCGAACTTTTGGTAGACGATCCTGTCCAGTATGTGCAGTGGGAGCTCATGCATGGCAATGTCGAGGTGAGGGAAGGGGCGCGGTTCCGCGATTACTGGGACATCTGGCAGCCGCCCACCCTGCAGTTTAGGCTAAACTTCTCGGACGGAGCCGGGCAGATGAGCGAGCAGGATCTCAACGAGCTCCTGTCCTGGCTTGAGACCGGAGATCGACCACGCAATCCTTGGGTGCGCAACCACATGATGTACCGGCTGGCGAGGCATATCTCGGGAAAGGACACCAGGCGCTATCTGCGGATCTTCGCCTCGCTCCCGGACAAGACCAGCCACTGGTGGATCCTGCAGAATCTCTCGGATCCACAAGCGTTGCCGTTGCTGAGATACTGGCACACGCTGGAGTCAGAGACACAACAGCGAGATGTCCTTTTTAAGCTTAACGTGAGATTGGAAAATCAAAGCCCGGGATCCAGTCGAGCCGTTCGGGGTACCTGCTGCCAACCCACGAGGGAGTGTCTCGTTTCCTGGATCACAGCGCTTCCTATAGACGGGAATGGAATAGAGATTACCACTGAGGAGCAGGCCCAGGCTTGGCTCACCGAGACCGATGTCTCCCCGCTCGAGCCGGAGATCCTTTTTACGGACCCGCTCGCACGGATTGCCCTCGTGACACGGCGTGGGGAAGAGGCGCCAGAGCGGTGGGAGCACCTCTACGGATGCTGGCGCCGCGTCCAGACCATCGATTGACCCTCTCGACCACAGTCCCAGCTCATATGACCACCGTGCCATCACCACTCACACCCGCCATTGAGGATCTGACACACGGTTGGAAAAACTGCCCCATGCTGATGCTCGTGCTTGTATTGGGAATTTTCGTCGGCTGTGCACCGCAGACGATTTCACGTATTGATCGGCCAGTCGCTGTCATGTCCGCGAACGACGACGTCGAGATGGTATTCGTCCCGGCCAGCGAGTTCATTATGGGATCGGAGGATGTAGGGGCCGACGACGATGCCAGGCCAGTTGCGAAAATCTTCGTCGGAAGCTTTTGGATCGACAAGTTCGAGGTGACGAACGCGCGCTACCGCCGCTGCGTGGAAGACGGGGCCTGCACACGGCCGGTCGGGCAAGCCTATGATGATCCGACGAGGGCCAACCACCCGGTCACTATAATCAGTTGGCAGCAAGCGGTGGCCTACTGCCGCTGGTCCGGCAAGCGCCTCCCGACCGAGTCAGAGTGGGAGAAAGCGGCTCGTGGCACCGATGGCCGGCGCTATCCCTGGGGTAATCGTTTTGATGCTGGACGAGCGAATGCGGGATACACGGCCGGGACCACGCCGGTGGGCAGCTACCCCCAAGGAGGATCGCCCTACGGTGTCATGGATATGGCGGGAAATGTGTGGGAGTGGACGTCGTCGCTTTACAAACCGTATCCCTACAGTCCGAGTGACGGGCGAGAAAACCTAGATGCCCGCGGAGCCCGGGTCAACCGGGGCGGGAGCTGGTACTACGGCCCGAAGTACATTCTCACGTACCACCGGGCAAATACCAATCATATCTATCGGCGCATCTCCGACCTCGGGTTCCGCTGCGCCAAATAGCTCTTTGCCTCGGATCGCCCTCGTGACCAGGCATGGTGCGGAGAAGCCAGAGCGGTGGGAACACCTCTACGGATGCTGGCGCCGCGTCCAGACCATCCCTGAACAGTCCTTAACGAGATGATGGTCCCATCTCGAGACCGATGACGGTCACGATCTCGTCGGCCCGGACCTCTCCAAACACCTTGCTCATGGCAGCTAACAACCCCTCTTTGGTGCGACAAGAGGGTTCGTGTTCATAGGCCATGAGCTCGTCCGGGATGCTTTCAATCTGCGCCACCATCACGAAGGCCACGCGCGCCTGGCCGATGACGGAATGGTCGTGACCAGGAGGGCATACGCAGAGGGTGATAGTTTCCCCGGGAACGAGACCTTGTTGGGACCATTCGAGGCCGCGCCGAACGGTGATGTTGAGCCCCGGATGGAAGGCCCCGCTGATAAAATGAAGAGTCATGGTGCACCGCGCGCTGGCTGAGCCCGCAGGGTACTGCGCGCGTTGATCCGGGTCAAGAGCTTTCTCGGGGCGGCGTAGACCTGGATCTTCCTGAATTTTTTCCCTCGGCGTGGATCGATTCAACCCTTGCCTTTCTTGATGCGACGTTCTATCATCTCGTCACCCGGAACCGTGCCGAAACAAGGCGACAGCGCGGTTTCGCATCCTCACTTGGTACCTTACTGAGACGTTTCCACTCGAGCTTCAAAGACAATTCTGCTGCACCGATGAGGGTCGGACACCGATGGAAGCGTTGACGCTTCATCGTTTTCATTTCGCCTTCACCATCACCTACCATTATATCTTCCCACAGCTGACAATGGGCCTGGCGCTGCTCATCTTCATCCTCAAAACGATGGCACTGCGGGGTGATCCTTTAGCCAATCAGGCTGTTCGCTTCTGGGTCAAGATCTTTGGCGTGAGCTTTGTGATGGGCGTGATCACGGGCATTCCGATGGAGTTTCAGTTCGGGACCAACTGGGCTCGCTTTTCCGAGGCCTCGGGCGGGGTTATCGGACAGACGTTGGCCATGGAAGGCGTCTTTGCGTTCTTCCTAGAGTCCGCGTTCATTTATCTTCTCTTATATGGTGAGCACCGGCTCGGCCAGCGCGGCCATTGGGTCGCATCGCTCTTACTATTCGTGGGGACGTGGCTCAGCGGCTTCTTCATTGTCTGTACAAACGCATGGATGCAACACCCCGTCGGCTATGAGATTACGACTGACGGTGTCATCAGGCTGGCGAGCCTGTCGGCGCTCTTTACGAATCCCTGGGCCATCCCGCAGTATCTGCACGTCATGGTCGGCACAACGATCACGGCCAGCTTCGTGATGGCTTCAATCGGGGCCTTTTACCTGCTGCGGGATGAACACGTGGCCACGGCGCGGCGATTCTTGTCCGTGGCCGTCGTGGTTGGATTCATCGCGAGTGTGCTGGCCCCGATGCCGACCGGTGACATGCAGGCAAAGCTGGTCTATAAGCATCAACCCGTGACGTTTGCGGCCATGGAAGGCCACTTCCACACGGAGGACGGCGCGGGGTTGGTTCTTATCGGGCAACCCAACATGTCAGAGATGCGTCTGGATAATCCGATTGTCCTCCCGCATCTCCTGTCCTTTTTAACCCATCAGCGCTGGGACGCGAGGATCGTTGGGTTGACCGATTTCGATCGGGACCTGTGGCCCGATAACGTCGCACTGCTCTATTACTCGTATCACGTGATGGCAGGGCTCGGGACGTTCTTTATCGTGATCATGACACTCAGCGCATTCTTCTTGTGGCGTGGGAAGCTTCACCAAGAGCGATGGCTCCTCTGGATCCTGATGCTTACTCTGCCGTTCCCATTTATCGCAAATACGGCCGGGTGGATGACGGCAGAACTTGGCCGGCAACCGTGGCTCATCTATGGGCTGATGCGGACGGCGGACGGACACTCTACAAATGTTTCGGTGGGGAATGCACTCTTTACGTTGATCGGTTTCATGGGCATGTATGTCATGCTGTCGGCACTCTACTTTTTCCTCACAACGCGAATCATCGCCCACGGACCGGAGGCAGAGCCGAACGGGCACTAAAGGGCGGGAGCCGAAGGATGGAGACTGTCTGGTTCTGGCTATTGGCATGGATGTTCGGAACCTACGTCGTGCTGGATGGCTTCGACTTTGGAGTCGGGATCCTCCACCTCTTTGTGGCCAGGAACGAGGCCGAGCGAAAGCAGGTCATCCGCTCTATCGGGCCTGTCTGGGACGGCAACGAAGTGTGGTTGATCGCAGCTGGCGGGACCATGTTCTTCGCCTTTCCCAAGCTCTTGGCAGTTTCGTTCAGCGGGTTCTATCTGGCGCTGATGATGGTCCTGTGGCTGTTGATGTTCCGCGCCCTCGGCATCGAGCTGCGGCATCAATTGGCGGATCCGATTTGGCGGCAGTTCTGGGATGTGGCCTTTGCGGCGGCAAGCTTGATCCTGACCGTGTGCCTTGGCGCCGCGCTCGGCAACCTGGTGCGTGGCGTGCCGTTGAATGCGGACGGAACATTTTTTGAGCCACTCTGGACCGATTTCAGGGTCGGACAGCAGACCGGCATCCTGGACTGGTATACCCTGCTCGTTGCGGTGACCGCGGTGCTGGCCCTTGCCCATCATGGCGCGCTATGGTTGAATGCGCGCACAGATGAGGCGGTCGAGGCGCGGGCATGGGGCCTCGCCGGCTGGCTCTGGCCCCTCGTTGTGTTGCTATCAATTGTCGTGACGGGTGCGACCGTCGTGGTGCAGCCACACGTGAAGGAGAGCCTGGCTGCGCGACCCTGGGGTATCGTGTTCGTCGGACTCGCTATTGCGGGGCTCGTTGGAGCATACGTCCTCCGGAAGCGGGGGCGCCCGTTGCAAGCCTTCCTGTCATCAGCCGCGTACTTGTATGGGATGGTGGCCCTGGCTGCGATCGGGATTTACCCGTATGTCTTACCCGGGCGGAATCCGGCTTTTGGGCTGACGATCCACGACGCCGCTGCGTGGCAGACCGGGCTCGTGGTGGCCATGTACTGGTGGATACCGGGAATGCTGCTGGCCTGCGGTTACTTTATTTATTTGTATTCGACGATGCCCGCGAAGTTCTCTGTCCACGATACGGTTGAGCACTAGTGCCGTTCCAACTATGTACCTGTGCCAACCGTCTGGCTGTTTCCGGTCGCGACGGTTGATGAGACGAAAGGTGTCGGATTGAGTCGGCTCATTAAGTTGGAACGGCACTAGCCCTGCGATTCTCGGTGCCTGCCTTCCCCGGTCCGCTGAGTGACGAGTAGGAGGTTATGAGCCATGGAGGAGAAGGGAGACCTGCATGCCAAGATCTATGATAAGCGTGATCGATTCTTCCGCTGGCTCGGACTAGGAGAGGATGGCATTTATCTCATTGCCGGGGGCTTGCTGGCGGCCACGGCGGTCTTCCTGCTCATCTCCACGGGCGGAGAATTCCTCGAGGCTGTCAGAGATGGCAAACTGCGACATCACGCCATTGAAATCCTAGACAGCCTCCTGCTCGTCCTCATGCTCGTCGAGATCCTCCACACCATCCGGATCGCCATCCTGCAACACGCCCTCGTCATGGAGCCGTTTCTCATCGTTGCCCTGATTGCCTCGGTCCGACGTATCCTTGTTTTGACCCCAGAGGCAGCGGAGTTCATCAAGACCGACCAGGGTGCCTTCAGAAACGCCATGATCGAGTTGGGCCTGTTATCCCTCTTGATCCTCGTCGTGGTCATCTCGATCGCCATCCTCAGAAAGTATGCGTCTAAGCCTATATGATTCTTGGCGTTTCCTTCATGACCGGCCGCTCCCGTAGGAGAAAAATTGGAGCCAGGCTCGCATTTTGGTTTGGACACGTGTATTAACGATCTGAGGAGTGTTTTGTGGGGAAGGTAAAAGGTTTAACGTGTCCGAAGTGTAAGACGGGCTACGCAGTCGAGATAAAAGAGCCCAGGTGCGTGGAGTGTCACGCGACCCTTG
>JBFHXD010000112.1:0-7973 GCA_041599135.1 Methylomirabilales bacterium (SeqCode)
AACGTCGGCCCACACGCCGATAGGGTTTGGCACGGCGTCCTCTGATTAGCTAAAGAATTCAACGCAACTGTTACCATCCTTTCCATGTAAACCTTACACGTTCCCGCGGTTCACAACCCTCACCTCCTTCTGATACTCGAGGTAGGATTTCATATATAAACCTTGACAGATCAGAGCGCTGGCGTTGATGAATGTCGGACGCGCTCCTGTCATGGCATAGAAGTTGCGCTTTTCCTGTACGTCCAGGAAGAAACCCGATGACACGACACGGTCATCGAGCACTGAGATCTCCCGAAGGCCGCCTGGCCCTTGACATTCGTGGCACCCTGGGGCAAATTAAAGCCTTTGCAAAACGGCGACGGATGGACCGGCTCGCTGTGATGATGATCGACGTCTTTCTGTGAGAATCGTTTTGTTTCCGCACCGGGAAAGACCCCACAGAGAGGAGGATGTATGGCTAAAGTTTGGACGCGGCATACCGTGAAGGGAGCTGCCCAATCGGGGCTCGCCGCCGTTTGCGTGAGTGTGTTCGCGCTGGCTAGCTGCCAGACATTGCCCCCCCCAGATCCCCAGGCCAAGCTCATCGCAAAAGGCCGAGACCTCTTTCTAAACGAGACGTTTGAGGGAAATGGGCGAACCTGCGGCAGCTGTCATCCCCCAGAGAATAACTTCACCATTGATTCAAGCTTCATTGCCACACTGCCTGATGACAACCCACTCTTTGTCGCGGAGTTCAACCCGGACCTGGCCACGCTCGAAAGACCGGAATTATTACGGAAGTTCGGGCTCATCCTGGAAAACCTGGATGGCTTTGACGACCTGGAAAATAAATTCACCATGCGCGGTGTCCCCCACACCCTTGGTCTCAGTGTCTCCGTAAATAGCGCCCTGGGGCCCCGGACGGGGTGGTCCGGTGACGGGGCGCCGGGTGATGGATCGCTCCGGTCTTTTGCCACCGGCGCTGTCATTCAGCACTTCACCAAGACGCTGAATCGGGTTGCTGGAGTCGATTTTCGGCTGCCGACCGATGAGGAACTCGATGCCCTGGAAGCCTTCCAGCTCTCGCTAGGACGACAAGCGGACTTGACGTTGCCGTTGCCGCTGAGAGGCACCATAGCAAAACGAGGACAGGAGATTTTTCTCGATCGTAATACCGGCAAGTGCTCCGCCTGCCACGTGAATGCTGGTGCCAACGGGGACCCGAACATATTTGGCGCTGGAGCAGGCAATTTGAACTTCGATACGGGCGTCGAGAACCTTCCTGACCAGCCGGCTCGACTTGTTGAAACGTTCCCCATTGACGGGGGCTTTGGGACAGACCCTGATGGGGGGTCCACCAACGTCCCCAATCCCGACGGCAGTTTCGGCAACAAAACGTTCAATACCCCCCCAGTGGTGGAAGCGGCGGATTCGGGCCCCTTCTTCCACAACAACGCCGTCCAGACGATCGAGGGGGCAGTCGCCTTTTACAATGGGGATGCGTTCAACAACTCCCCAGCGGGGCAGCTTCTCAGGGGCGCGACTGGCAGTGGAATTAATTTGGACGGAACACAAGTTGATGAAGTTGCAGCCTTCCTTCGAGTCATCAATGCCCTGGAAAACATCCGGGAAAGCATTGCGCAATTGGGGGCCAGTCTCGACGTGCACCGTTCAAAGGCGGATGAGCATCTGAAGCTCGCTATCGCTGAGACGAAGGACAGCATTCTCGTACTCAAAGCCGCTGGTCTGCATCCTGACGCCGTCGCGCATCTGAAAAAGGCCAAAAGGCTGACCAGGAAAGCAGCCCGGAGTTGGTTTTTCCGGAGTAAAAAAACGCGAGAAGCTATAAGTGAACAGAAGAAAGCGAGGGCTTTGCTCGTCGAATAATCGTAGGCAAGCCCACGGACATTGGAGAAAGAGAGGGAGGCGTATGGCCAGGCTAGGGTTCTTGATGGGAATGGTTGCGATTGGCGCGTTGCTGTGGGGCGGCACGCCTTACGCCCACGGACAAAAAACGACGGAAATGTTCATCCCTATGGGCCAGTCACCAGGACTGTCCGGCAACGTTACGGTCATTGGAACGATCGAGACAGTCAACGCTCGGGATCGGACCATCGTCGTTGCTGGATCGTCGGGGAGATGGAGTACAACAGTTACCAAACACACCCACATCTGGTTAGACCGCAGCAAGCTTCACTTACCCACTCAATATGGGACCTTTGCAGATCTGCGGAAGGGGCGAATGGTCGAGCTGTACTACGAGGGACGGGAGCGTCGGGATAAGGGTCCCGCCGAGTGGATCAAGGTCAAGGTCACTGAGCCGAGCGGGGGTGCGGCGCGCCAATGATTTCGGCCGACGCGTTTACTAGCCGCGTGGCCGTGCTGGATTGGCACCAGAGTTCCCCCCACGGATTCTGGCGGTTCCTGTCTTGTTATGTGATATCCTAAACTGGTAGGTTGGCTACCCCACAAATCCCTTGTTATCACCCGCGGGCGGTTCAGTCACCCCTTGCGCCTTCTGGCCGCGTGAGTGTTCCGTGCAGAACGGAAGACAGGAGAGAGATGGTGAACATCGCGGACAAACTGTCACGCATGGAATCGCGAGTGAAGGAGTATCTCGAAAAGCGGTACCCCAGAGGATATTCCGTCGAGGCACGCGAGGATTTCCTGCCTTGCCACGTGCGGTTTGAGGTCAGGAGTCCAGGCGGCGAAGCCGGACCCACCTTGATTCTGCCAGGAGAATTTGTGGATTATGAAGACGAGATTGAGCGCGAACTTGACTCTCGGAATGTGATGAGCCTGATGGCATCGGCAGGAAAAGGCAATGTTGTTGTGCCCAAGACTGGTTCCCCAGTGGTGGAATCCAAACACTAGAATTTCCCTCCAACAGATCCCTCATGTGTAGCCTCTGTGATGTGGGCTCACTCCCAAAGATCAACATAGCACCGTAAGAAGTGTTTAGGGGCGCGGAGGTCGTACCTGGAACTTTTGCCGGGCGGCAATCGAGTCAAGTGCGGCGCGCGCGCGCGCGGCCGTTTCGGGTGACGGATCGAGGTCGAGCGCGTCGAGGAAGTGCTGATACGCCGGGGTCGCCTGACCGAGGAACATCAACTGCACCAGCCCCGCCCCCACGTGCGCTTCGGCGGCACCAGGGCCCTGCGGATAGTCACGCAAATGACGTCGGTACACTGTGAGCGCAGCCCGATGGTGGCCGTTGCGCTGCAGCCAATCGGCCAGCGCAAGCGAGTCCTCTGGGGTCAGCGCGCGTCGGGTCTGGTCTGGATCAAGCGCGAAATAGGTCTCTGCTGCCTCCGCGTAGTTACTGCTGGCGAGCGCCTGTGTGATGAGTTGCGTGGGCATCTCCCCAGCCTCCGCGGGGGCGTGTGCCCGCCGGTACTCTTCCGGCCGCCCAAGGACTTCGCGTCGGTCCATGTACCATGCGACAGCCAGTCCGCCCAAAAAGCCGCCGATGTGGGCGCCGTGCGCCACTCCCCCTCCTTCCATGCCTCGTGTGACGACAAACGGCAGCAGGTTGTCCACGAGCAAGTAGAACCCTAGCACGAAGCGAGCTGGCACCGTAATCACGTTCATGAAGAAGGGAAAGAAAAAGAATAGCAACCGCACCGTATTGCGTGGAAACCAGATGAAATAGAACCCCAGGACGCCTGAAATGGCCCCCGAGGCCCCCACCAGCGGCAGTGACGAATCGAGATTGAAGAGGGTGTGGAATAACGTGGCTGCCACCCCGGTTGCGAGGTACCAGAACAGAAAGGTTGCTCGCCCCAGCCGGTGTTCCACGTTGTCCCCATAGATCCACAGAAAGAGCATGTTGCCGAAGAGATGCAGGAATCCGGCATGCAGAAACATCGCCGTGAGGAGTGTAATCAGGGTGGGGGCTATGGGCCGGAAGCCATAACGAAAGACGAAGAGATCGTACGCGGAAATTTGATTCAGGAACCTTTCCAATGGGACCTGGCTTGGCAGGCTCGGCGTCACGACACGAACATACTCCAAGAGGGTCGGGTCGTTCGGGTCTGGTGCTCTCCCACTGAGCGGCAGCGTGATAAACGCGAACACAGCACAGTTGATCAGAATGAGCGCATACGTGAGATACGGCGTGCCACGTGGATTCGGCGCATCGCCGAGCGGCAGGATCATGACTGGGGCTCCATAAACAGGTATTCTACCGTTTCAGGCCGTTCACCAGTCTTTCTGGCTGAGACCAAGGAAACGAGGCCGAGCGTGAGAGTACCTGCGTGATGGCAAACCGATGAGGAGAAAAGCGGGGCTTCAGCGGCGTCGGCCTTTCGCATTGAGTCGAGATGACCCACGAGAGACAGACGACTTGCGTTGTAACGCCGCCCGTGGCCCAAGGGGAACAGCCTTTCCTTGAATCTGGGCGGCCAGGGCCCTGAGCATATCGCGGGTGGTCACGATCCCGACCAGGTTTGACCCCTGGAGCACGGGCGTACACCCGACGCGACGATCCAACATGATCCGCAGCGCATCACGGATCGGTGTCTGTGGGGTCACCGGGAAGAGGTTTCGGGCCATGACGTCGCTGACCTTCACCTGGGCGCCCCAGGCCCGGAATCGCTCCAGCTCGTCAGGCGGGGCAAGGGACGAGGGCATCAGCTGGCGCAGACTCCGATCGGTGATCATCCCAACCAACCGTCTGCCCTGGATCACTGGAAGGTGTCGGATGTGATGTTTCTGCAGCAGGGCCCACGCCTTCCAAAGACTGGTGTCGGGGCGGGCGGTAATGACCTTCGCGGTCATATGGTGTTGAACTATCATCGTTCCCTCCTTGACGGGGAGCCGCGTGGCCCCGATGCGAGCGCAAAGGTCGTCACGGTAATCGGCCCGATCGAGCCAAAAAAACGAGACCGGGGGGAACTCAGTATCGCGCACTGTGCCGGGGGTGTCAAGCACGCGTATTTCACTATTGGGATAGAAGGCTAGTCCGTTGGGAAGGCGCTGTCGGTGAGCGAGGTCGGTGAGGTGCGCAGAATGGAAACGAACTCGAGGCTACTTCGGGGTGGACAGGCGTGGATGGGAACAAGGCCTCTTAAATGCCGGGGACAACCTGCGACAAGGCAGCCTTGGCCTGCGCGTTCAGGCCGAGCCAGCGGAGGCTGTGTCGGTATCTTCCGTGCCTCGGGCGCACCCCGACCCCTACGACTTCTGCCAAGAGTTGGAAAGGCAGCCCGGCGATACGCATGGAAACGGCGACCGGACTCAGCAGGGGAAAACGTTCGGGGAGCCAAATCTGCGCGCCCCCGACGCTCACATCTTCCGTTTCGCCAGTCACCGTATAGTAGTCCACCGCCGGCCAGTGGCGACATTCGACAGGCACCCGAAGTGGTACGCGGCGCCCCCTACGATCACCAAGGAGACGACGTGGCGCTTTCGCTCCAGCATTCATTGCATTATTCGGGATGACCGTTTCATCCGACTCGAGGTCGGGACCGTAGTCACGGGGCCGGCCGCGCCTCAGCACCTCTTGGACGAGCCGCTCCTGGGACTCCTCCAGCACGCGGAGCAGTTCCGGAAGCAAGGTAAGCGGCACGGCAATCCCTTCCATGCCCCCCACGCCATCCCCACCAATGCGCGCGGAGCGACGGTAGACCCGGAGATCGACATGCGGCGCCCCTTGGACCTCACGGATGGACACACAAATGTCCTCCAGCTTGGTACGGCTTACCTGGCCGAGTCTCTTTTTCACGGTCTATCCTTCGCGGTCGAGTGCCCCAATAGGGATGTGTTCATCCACTACAGCACGGGTTTCGTTCCCGTTTTCCATAATTGATTGGATGTAATCGCAGATCAGCTGCCGCGTCCCCGCTGCAAGGTCGAGAAACTCCAACCCGGTGTGGTAGATCAAAAACTGCTGTCCATCCGGCTGCATCTCCGTCCGATGAACCGCTGAACGGGCCACGCGGCACTTCAAACTCAGCCTTTTTCCATGCAATTCAAAATCCAAGGAGGAAGTGGTGCCCGGTCGGACGACCTGAACATGTTCGATGAGTACTCCTCCGAGGCTGATGTCGACCAGAGAGGCATCATAAAGGGCGGTGACCCGCCCCTTGGTTGTGCCTCCCACCAGCACCCGGGAAAATCGTCGCTTGTCTCGCTGTTTTTTCCCCACCGCGACTCCTTGGCTAGATGGCGGGTCCTGCGTGCCTTCGGGAGAGGAGCAAATGGCATGCCACATGAAAAATGTTTAATTTCAACGAGTTAAAAACTCCCAATCCCTCCCGATTGGCCGCTTTTCGTCAGGGAAACGCGGCCGCTTATCGAATCCCCTGCAGGAGATCCACTTGTCGTATCCCAATGGCACAGATATTGCCAAAAAGGGGTGCTTGAGCGGCCGTATGGTCGGTGCAAAGAGCGAGGGTCGACCCAGGCACATATATCTGTCATTACAACCGAGGGGTTCCTGTGGGAATTAATTGGGAAGCGAGGCGGAAGTATCCCCGATATATCGTGAGGACGAGAACCGAGGGCCGGCTCACCGGTGCCGATGAGGCGGCGCTCCTCGACATCAGTCTTGGCGGTGTCAAAATCGAGCATGCCCAGTCCGTCCGACCGGGCTCTATTTCCCCGTTGGACCTCGAGTTTCAAGGAAAGCGAGTGAGAGTAATGTGCCGCGTGGTCTGGTCGCAGGTCGCCCGGCAAGAAATGAGCCTCGATGGAGAGGGGGCCATGATCTATCAGACGGGACTCGAATTTCACGACCCCTCAGCGGAGACGCGCCAGTTGATCAACGATTACCTCCAGGCGATGATCGATGAAGGCAGAGCTACACCACCCGTGGAAGGGGTGATCCGTCGGGCGTACTGCTGTGAAAAGTGCGATGAACGCTTTGAGCTTGCCGATGGCGAGGTGCGCCCTGTTTTTATGGACCCGAGAAAACGGCCGGTTCAGGCGGGCGACCTCTTTTACTATGAACACGACACGTGTGACGGAGCACTGGAGTGCACCTTTGGGGGACCCAGAAAGCCCTGGTCTGGTGGTGGAGAGGCGTGAGCGCGGAGCACAGGAGGAGGGGCGGGTGCGGCTTTAGTGTGATCGCTTGAGCCAGACAACGTCAGGTGGGAGGAAGGGGTATAATGAGGTTGTGTATTGGAAACTCTCTCGATAGGCGGCGGGATCGACGCCCGGGGGAGAGGCTATCCGGCTGGACTCATGGGCGGATATATGGGGAGGTGTCGGCACATTAAAGTAGAGATAGATCTGTGCCAGGACGTGGAGTATCGTGACAGCAATCAAAAGCCGTCGGTCCGTGCGGTCCATGGCCCCAAGACCTTCTTCCCAGCGGTTCTTGCTCCTAACTACTTTCTACTTTTCCGCATTCCTTTACGTTTGTCAACCCCTGGGGCAAAGATTTTATTTCAGATCGTGCCAACATTTACGCATACGCGGGGCGACTGACCCAGATCCCCTCAAGCCTCACGATTTGGATTCCAGGACACCAAGCAGCGAGTGCCTGTACCGCCCTGACAAAATCTGGGGCAGAAACTTCCTTTAATTCCACCTGAGAAGCCGGAGTTGCTCGCACCTGGAAAAAGTACAAAGGCATGGTGTCCTCCCTAACTATTCGACTCGGGTTCGTAATGCCGACGTGGACTGTGCCTTTCTCTGTGCCTCATCAATTTTTAAGGTGACCCTGCGCTTACAAGAACGACCGAGCATTTCACATCGACGACATTGTTCCTTATCACACCTACCCGCGGGTGACTGAAGTGGGAGGGAAGTGCGGCCCACGGATTGGGGCCAGGCTGCTCGTGTAGAGCAGGCAATGCAGGTAGAAGAATCATGCTGTGCGCAAGTTTCCAAATGGACTTGAAAACCGGTGAATGGATCGATACGAAGACAGCCGCACATAACGTTCATCCTCCAAAGTGGACATCATCGAAAGGTGATCGCGATCATTTACTAGGGCAAATGGAATGCCAGAAGATGAGGGACGAAGCCGGACAGGTTAACTATTG
>JBFHXD010000113.1:0-7968 GCA_041599135.1 Methylomirabilales bacterium (SeqCode)
CGGGTGACCGGGGTTTCCGCCTCACCCTCGTGCCGCCAGAGATGGGCAAGCTCGCGCTCGATGGCGGCCAGCTGAACCGCTTTTGGCGCGTGGGACATCACCTGAAGGTGGCTCGGCGCCTCGAGACTCATGGAATTCTCCACCGGCGGTTTTCCGCTTGGATGAGCTTGTCAGCCTCGAGTGGGCCCCAGGTCCCGGCCGGGTACTCTGGGAGCCACCGTGTCCCCCCCTCCTGCCAGGCATCCAAGATGGCGGTGACCCAGGCCCAAGACGTCTCGACAAAATCGCGCCGCATGAACAACGTGGCGTCCCCGGCCATCACGTCGAGAAGCAGCCGCTCGTAGGCCTCCGGAGGGTCTTCGCCAAAGGTCGACCCGTAACGAAAATCCATCTTGACCGGGTAGACGCGCACCTTGGGCCCGGGAAGCTTCGACGAGATCCGGAGGGACATCCCTTCCTCGGGCTGGATGCGCAGGGCCAAGACGTCAGGATCAAGCGGATTCGTCGGATCCACATTAAAAAGGATCTGGGGGACATCCTTGAATTGGATGGCAATCTCGGTGATACGTTTGGGCATACTCTTGCCGGTTCGGAGATAAAACGGGACGCCAGCCCACCGCCAGTTATCGATGTAGAGCTTCAGGGCGACATAGGTCTCGGTGGTCGAGTCTGACCGGACGCCCGCCTCTCTCCGGTACCCTGGGACCTCCTCGCCGTGGATGTAGCCTGGTCCATATTGGGCCCGGACGACGTCCCGGTCCACGTCGCGACCGCTGATGGGCCGAAGCGCTTGCAGGACCTCGAGCTTTGCGTCCCGGACGACGTCGGCGGCAAGGGACCAGGGAGGCTCCATGGCGGTCAGACACAGCAGCTGCAAGAGATGGTTCTGGAGCATATCGCGAAGCGCACCTGCCTGCTCGTAGTAGCCCGCACGCGTCCCGACTCCCTCCTGCTCGGCAACGGTGATCTGTACATGGTCAATATACTTTTGGTTCCAGAGGGGTTCAAAGATGCTGTTGGCAAAGCGAAGCACGAGGAGATTTTGGACCGTCTCTTTTCCAAGGTAGTGATCGATTCGGAAAATCTGTCGCTCGTCGAAGACATTGGCGAGAGTCCGGTTGACCTGCCGTGCGCTCTCGAGATCGTGACCCACTGGCTTTTCGACGATAATCCGTGAGAACCGCCCCGGCCCGTCCGCCAGCGTCATCATGCCTGCGGCTTTCAGCTGCTGGACACACGTAGCGATGAATCTGGGTGGAATGGCCAGATAGAAGACCCGATTGCCCGGGATACCAAATTCGGCCTCGACCTTTTCGCACCGTTCTTTTAGCTGCGCGTAGGCCTGCGGATTATCGAAGGAGCCGGGAAGGTAAAACAGTGTCCGCTCGAAGTCGGGCCACCGAGACGCATCCAGGGGCCGGCGTGAGAATTTCTGGACCCCGTCCCGAGCCATCTCCCGGAGACCGTGGTCGTCCATCTCGTCAAGGGCTATACCGATAACGGCAAAGTGCGCCGGCAGTAGGCCGTCGAGGGCCAAATTGTAAAGAGCGGGAAGGAGCTTCCGCCGGGTGAGATCCCCGGATCCCCCAAAGATCACGAGGGTACATGGCTGCGGGATCAGCGTCTCCGCCAGGCCAGCGGTCAATGGATTCCGTATCGGAGCCTCCCGCATACGTTACCTCCTCCGTCGTTGCCTCATCATCATACCGCAACTTCGTTTCAATCCCGAGACCGGTCTCCCAGACCACACCCCCTGGGAAAATTTGCGTCTTCCGCCGTCCAGAGCGGTAACGGCGTCCGTGAACCGCGACGAGGGAGGCGTTGACACGCTGATGCAAGGGGGACTGCTGTGGTGGAATTTTGAATACAGACGCGGGGCAGCCCTCGAGATTCAGCCCGCAATCCTTGAGGCTCCAGGGCTGCCTACAAGAGACCTTGAAATGAGAACGTCGCTTTTTCTTTTACTTGAACGGCTCCTTGAGTACTACCTTCACGCCAGAGATGACTCCGGTGACTGCCTTGCGAACCGCCTCACCGGCGGCCGAGCTGATCTCGCTTGCGCCCTTGACCGCTCCGGTCGCGGCGGCGGATGCGGCCTCCTCGACATTCAGACCCAACTCTTTAGCCCCTTGGATGGCACCTTCTACTGCACTCTTGGCTGTCGTTGCGACGTCACCGCCGACCTCGGCCACGCCTTTCACGGCCGCGCTGGCACTCGCACCGATGGTTTGCATGGTATCGACAGCAACATCCTTCGTGCCGCGAAGCACTCCGACGAGAGCGGCCTTGACTGCCGCGCCAAGGTCACCACCCACATCCGATACCCCGTGGATGGTCCCTCGCAACACATCCGTTACCGTCCCGATGAAGGCCGTGCCGACTGCGCCCGTGCCTTTGATCAGGTTGACGAGGGTGCCACTGACGGTATTGACCGTGGCGGTCACGATTTCGCCCGTGCCTGTGATCGCGCTCACAATCCCTTCTTTTGCCGAGTCAACGATGTTTTTCTCTTTCTCAGCCATGGCTAGCCCCCTTTCCTTTTGTTCTTAGGTTGTTCTTAGGCAACATCGCTAATAAGATAAGTATAAGATAAGTAAAAGAAGCAAAATGCTATCGCCGCACGAGCGACTTGTCAAGGGGAAGAAAACTTTTACTTGCGCCGCTCCGGTCGGTCCTCGCTCTATCCTCCCATCCGCATGCGTATCAGCAACTCCAGAAACACAATCAAGGCCACGAGGGTATCCAGGACTTTTCGACGTCGCAGGTATAGCCACAAGGCAAGTATTACCCGCACCGTGGGCAACAGGCTCAGGAACCGTCACCGTGAGATCCTGTCGTATTTCGTGGTTAATTTGCGCAGCCTCTGCTCGATCTCTTCAGTCAGGAGGCCAGGGTCGTAGCGCCACTCCCAGTTGCCGTGCGCGGTTCCTGGCCGATTCATCCGATCCCTGGTCCCCAATCCCAGAATATCCTGGAGGGGGAAAATCGCCATCTGCGCAACAGAGCCCAGCGCCACGCCGATGAAGTCCCAGTGGATCTCACTCCCGTCTGTTCCGAGGTATTTCAAAACATTCGCTCTTTCCTCCTCTACCTCCTCCTTTGTCTGCGTGGTCTCCTTCCCAGGCTCGGCCGTGAACCAGCCGACCGTCGTGTTGTGGTCGTGGGTGGCCGTATAGACCACACAGTTTTGAATGTGATTCTCCCGTCGATACTCTGGAGCCTTGGGGTCATTGCCAAAAGCCATTTGTAAAACCCGCATCCCTGGCAAACCGAACTGATCGCGCAGCGCGTCCACCTCGGGCGTAATCACGCCCAAGTCCTCGGCGATCACCGGGAGCTCACCCAACGCATTCTCCATCGTCTTAAAGAAGTCCGCTCCCGGGCCTTTGACCCACCGGCCGTTGATTGCCGCGGGCTCTTCAGGCGGGATCTCCCAGTACGCCTCGAAACCCCGGAAGTGGTCCAGCCTGACGATATCCACCAGGGAGAGATTGATCCGGAAACGATTGATCCACCATTGGTATCCGGACCGGGCCATCGCATCCCAGTGGTAAATCGGATTGCCCCAGCGCTGGCCGGTGGCGCTGAAATAGTCCGGAGGGACTCCCGCCACCACGGTTGGACTGCCCCTGTCATCCAACTGGAACAAATGACGGTGCACCCACACGTCGGCACTATCGCGAGCGACATAGATCGGCATATCGCCGATGATTCGTATGCCGTGCTCCTGGCAATAGGTTTTTAACGACCCCCACTGTTTGAAGAAGAGATATTGCGCATATTTCTGAAACTGAACTTTCTTGCTTAGCTTTCGCCTCCACCCCTCGAGGGCGTCGGGATCCCGCCTGGCTGCAGTTGCTTCCCAGCGGGCCCAGACATCACCGGCGTGAGCCTCTTTCAGTGCCATGAAGAGCGCGTAATCATCCAGCCAAAAGGCGTGTTCCCCGCAGAAGGATTCGTACTCGTCTCGGCGAGCGCTGTAGCTTCCTGATTTGAAACGCTGAAAGGATTTCAGGAGCAGCAACCATTTGAAAAGGCCGACCATCCCGTAATCGATTCGATCACCGGGAAAGGACGGTGGGTTGTCGAGATCAGCCTGGGCGAGCAGGTCGTCCTTTACGAGGTCTTCCACGCTGATCAAAAGGGGATTGCCTGCAAAGGCGGAAAAGGACATGTAAGGGGAGTTTCCATAGCCGGTCGGACCCAAAGGCAAAACCTGCCACAGGCCTTGCCCAGCCCTGACCAGGAAATCCACAAAACGATATGCGTCTTCTCCCAGGTCCCCGATACCAAATCGCCCAGGGAAAGAAGTCGGATGCAGCAGGATACCGCTTGATCTAGATGTTCTCACCATCGCTCACCTTATGTTTCGCCGGATCGCCTATGACATGTGGAGTAAAAGGGTCCATCTTTTTATAGCATGTGTCGAAGGGGAGAAGGATCGTGGAAACGGTCTTATGCTCGTGAGAAAGTACGGCAGCTGTGACGAAGAGTGCACGCGCCAGCAGGAATCAGGAGTTCACCTCCACGAGCTGCAGGATGCCCTGGAGGGGGATCTTCACCCAGTCGGGTCGGTTGTTGATCTCGTAGGTGAGCTCGCTCACGGCCTTCTCCAACAGGAGCGCGTCCAGCAGCACCTGCCGTTCCTCGCGATCCCGTGGCACCAGGGGCGTCTGGCCGGCAATTTCGAGGTAGGCCTTCAGGAACACGGCACAAACCCAAATGTACCAGAACCGTGCCCACACCTCGAGGGTGGCGATGGCCTGTTGCTGGGAAGACACCAACCCCCTGGCTGCCTGATCGAAGAAAGCGGTGTACGCAGCGTAGTGGAAAGAGCGCAGCATAACGGCCACGTCCCGAAACGCCGAGCGTTTAAGCCTCCGCTCGGTGAGCGACCGGACAGGCTCCCCCTCAAAGTCGATGATGACAAAATCCTTGCCGGTGTAGAGTAGCTTCCCGAGGTGATAGTCGCCATGGCAGCGGATGCGCATGGCCGTGATTCTCTGGTCGCGGATCTGCCGGAAGCGTTTACGGACTTCCCCTTCGAGATCGAGAACCTTCTTGGCATCCCGCTGTGCGTCTTTGGGAACACTCTTCAGGCGCTGGCGGAGCAGCCCGAAACTCCGCTCCGTCAGGCTCAGCATGCCGTGGTAGAGGGACTGCCGGTAAAAATCGGTTAGCGGTTCAGGGGCGAAATCCGGATCTTCCTTGTTGTGAGCGAGCGCCACGTGAAGCTCCGCCGTGCGCTGGCCCAAGAGCTCAGCAGACGCCAGGTAGGGACCGATCGTCTCCTGAACCAGCGAAGAGGGATCCTGCTCACTTAGGACGAGCAGTGGCTCGGTGGGCAGGGGAGGTGACTGGACCTCCGGGTGCGTCAGCGCCCACTCGAAATAACGCCCCAGGGTGTCCAGCGTGTAGTGCCAGGCATCGCCCTGATTATGGACAAAGCCGTGGAGGACGGCCAGCGTCATTGGCTCGCCGTTCTTCACGCGGTACTCGAGCGCACCCGCGAGGGGAGGGGTATGAGGAAAAGAGACCTTTTCCGTGAGAAGGCGCCCGAGCTCGAGCTCGGGATTCGTTCCCGCCTCGATCCGCCGGAAGAGTTTCAGAGCGAACTGTTCCCCATAGAGCACTGACGTATTGCTCTGCTCTCCCTTAAAGACCTTGGGCTCGAGCGCAACCTCTGCCGAGCCCTGGATGCTGGAGAACGCCCGCGCCCGAAACGTCGTCAACTCTCCTTTGGCTCCCGTCATGCGACGACGCCTGCCAATAGCGTCGAGCAGGGCCGTGGTCACCTCTTTTTCGTACAAGGCATCGTAGAGAAGCCCCTCCTGGTCCTTCTTCTCTCCCTTTTCCTTTACCTTGAGGTGAGCCAGCAGTGGATGAGGGAACCCCTGCCTCATCTGTTCTGCGCGCTCTCCAAAAGCGGCAGTGAGGGGCAGAAGATAGGTCTCTGGAGCGCCCTCCGTGTATTCTACCTGCACCAGGGTCAGGAAGGCCTTCGACGGCGTGAACGGGAGCGGCAAGACCTCGCGGATGCTGGCTGACTTGATCCGCTTGGCCTGGTTAAACCAGCGGCGGGTTTTGAGATAGGGGGGAAGGATCGCCTCCAGGGCGGCCTTGTTTTTCCCCTGGAAGACGGATTCTAACGAACCTGCCACCGTGAGAGTGGGAAGTAAGGCTTCTTCCGTCGCGAGAGCAATGCGCTCAGCACGCTTGGACTCCAGGGCAAACCAGTAAAACGTGTGAGGTGCGAGGGTGAGGAAATAGGGAAGCTCCCCGATAGAGGGAAAGTCTGTCCGACCAAACACCTCGACGGGCACCATGCCTTTGAATGCCGACAGGTCCAGCTCAGCGCACTGGGTGAACCGTGACAGGTTGGCCACCACGAGAATGCATTCATCCTCGTAGCGGCGGATAAAGACGAGAACTTTGCGGTTCTCCGGGTGGAGAAACTCCAGTGTCCCGCGGCCGAATGCCTTGAACCGCTTGCGCATGGCCATGACACGCTTCATCCACCAAAGCATCGAATGGGGATTGTTTTGTTGGGCCTCGACGTTCACCGCTTCATAGTGGTACTCGGGATCGACACTGATCGGTAGATAGAGCCTTTGCGGATTTGTTCGGGAGAATCCGGCGTTCTTGTCAGGGCTCCATTGCATCGGCGTGCGCACCCCGTTGCGGTCGCCCAGGTAGATATTATCCCCCATCCCGATCTCGTCCCCGTAGTAGATGACGGGGGCGCCGGGCAAGGAGAGGAGGAGACCGTTCATCAGTTCAATTCTTCTCCGGTGATTTCCTAACAGCGGGGCGAGCCGTCGCCGGATGCCGAGGTTGATTCGCGCCTGGGGGTCCTTCGCATACATCCGGTACATGTAATCCCGGTCCTCATCCGTCACCATCTCGAGCGTGAGCTCGTCGTGATTGCGGAGAAAGACGGCCCATTGGCATGTTTCGGGAATGGGGGGCGTCTGATGCAGGATCTCGACGATGGGGAAGCGATCCTCGGTGTGGATGCCCATGAACAGCCGCGGCATGACGGGGAAATGAAAAGCCATATGACACTCGTCCCCGTCGCCGAAGTAGGCCACGGCATCCTCGGGCCACTGGTTTGCCTCGGCCAGCAGCATCCTCCCCTCGTACTTCTCGTCCACCCTCGCTCTGAGCTTCTTCAAGAAGGCGTGCGTCTCGGGGAGATTCTCACACATCGTTCCGTCCCTCTCGTAGAGGTAAGGGACGGCGTCGAGACGCAACCCGTCGACGCCCACATCCAGCCAGAAGTCGAGAGCGTCGAAGACGCCCTCTTGGACGTCCGGGTTCTCGAAGTTGAGATCGGGCTGATGAGAGAAGAACCGGTGCCAGTAGTAGGACTTCGCCACCGGGTCCCAAGTCCAGTTCGAGGTCTCGGTGTCCTGGAAGATGATTCGCGCATCCTTGTAGAGCTCGGTGGTGTCCGACCACACGTAGAAGTCGCGTTCGGGACTTCCCGCCGGAGCACGCCTCGCTCGCTGAAACCAGGGATGCTGATCCGAAGTGTGGTTGATCACCAGCTCGGTGATCACCTTCAATTCGCGCTTGTGCGCTTCCCGCAGGAATCGCCTGAAGTCGGCCATGGTGCCGTAAGCGGGGTTGATCGACTTGTAGTCGGCGATGTCGTAGCCATCGTCGCGTAGAGGCGAGGGGTAGAAGGGCAGCAGCCAGACCGCCGTCACACCGAGATCCCGGAGATAATCGAGCTTTGTCGTCAGCCCTCGAAAGTCACCAATGCCATCCCCGCTGTCGTCCCGGAAGGCGCGAACGTGGACTTCATAGATGATGGCGTCGTGATACCAGTCGGTGTGATCAGACGAAGTAGTCAAAGCTCTCCTCCGTGCGAATCCTCTCCCGGACCCAGAACATGTGGGCCGGAACTCCCACCGGATCGAGTTGTACGAAGTTGCGCGAGCCTTCCCAGACGTATCGCCGGTC
>JBFHXD010000114.1:0-7872 GCA_041599135.1 Methylomirabilales bacterium (SeqCode)
CCCGACTCTCTTGCAGGCGGGCCCGCAGCAGCTCGAACTCCCGCGGGACCTGCTCCAACCGGCGCCGGAGCTGGTACACCTCCTCCTCCAGCCCCTTCACCTGCCCCTGGAGCGCCTCCACCTCCGCGTGGTATTTTTCCCGTGATCTGGAAGCAGAAAAATCGGTCTTGGGGGCTTGACCCGAAAACCGTCTCATGCTCTTCCGGAGGGAATTGAACTTCGAACTCCTGTCCGAATCACCCATGCTGAGAAATCCTCGCCATTACCATCGTCCGGGAAGTCGCACCAGAAGCGGCTTTGCGGGACTCCACTTCTGCTTACGCAACCCGTGATTAATTTTGACCTCCCTATATTAATGAAGTCCGAAGGGGTGTCAAGATTTTTCTGGGATTATTTGCGACACTGCAAACCGGCCACGCAAGCCTTTCTCAGCGGCCTTCCGTTTCTGGCGTCGCGGTGCCCCGACCACCGAAGACCGAGCGAGGAGATGAGCACCAGTTCGCGGGCACCCTGCGTCACTTCCCATCAGCCCTCGTGGAGCGTTCGAACGAAAAATGCCCGAGTAGCGTACACACCCTGCAGGTCAACCTTAGAGGTCAACGGATATCACGCATCCCAGAAGGCATCGAAAAGGAGCGGCGGGAGAAAATCCTGGTCCTTACTTGCTGGCAACAGGGGAGAAAGGGCTTGACAGGGACGCTTTCCTTCCGGCATCTTTCAATTAGGCAGAGCCGAATGAGCGCTCGATCAACCAAGGAGTTCAAGACGAAGGAGGATATCCTCTACCTCAACTATCAGCGCATCTTTTCCCAATTCCAGGAGCGGATGCGCACCGCCTTAGCGGGGATTGGCAATCCGGCTCACCAGCTTCGTGTCACCCTTGAGACCACCCTGAGCCTCTGCAACGAGTTTTTGGAAACCGTTCTCCTGGCCTCCCCAGAATCGCCCGCCTTCAGCCGTCGGACTCTTCAAAGCTTCCTGGGGGTCGACCGGCTATACGTCTCCCTCTTGGAAGAGATATTGCATAGGTGGAATACGGAGGGATTCTTCCACAAGTTCATTCATTTCTCAGCACTCGATAGGCTCCAGACCGCAGTACAGGCGCCCGCGGCAGGAGATCGATGATGGATGACATCATGCTTTGTAGTGCCGTACGAACTCCCATCGGGAGCTTTAACGGCACGCTCGCTTCGGTTCCTGCTCCCCGTCTTGGGAGTCTGGTCATTTCGGAAGCAATTCGGCGGGCCGGAATCGAACCGGGCCAGGTGGATGAGGTGTACATGGGGAATGTGGTGGGTGCCGGCATGGGGATGGCACCGGCTCGGCAGGCGGCCATCGCCGCCGGGTTGCCGAACTCCGTCGGAGCCACCACCATCAACAAGGTTTGCGGATCGGGTCTGAAGGCGGTTATTTGGGCCGCGCAGGCTATCCGGACGGGCGATGCACAGATCATCGTTGCCGGCGGAATGGAGAGCATGAGTCACACGCCCTATCTCCTCGATAAGGCCAGGACCGGATACCGAATGGGCCATGGCCAGCTCATCGACAGCATGATCCATGACGGGCTCTGGGAGGTCTTCAACGACTTCCACGTGGGGGTCTGCGGCGAGATGTGCGCCGACCAGTACAGTATCTCCCGGCAGGAGCAGGATCGGTACGCCATCCAGAGCTACACCCGGGCCCTGACCGCCCAACGGGAGAGTAAGTTTAAATCAGAGATCATCCCGATTCCGGTTACCGGGGGGAAAGGCGAGACTGGCATCGTGGAGGATGATGAAGAGCCGGGGCGACTCTCCCTGGACAAGATCCCGACGTTGAAGCCCGCCTTTAAGGAAGGGGGAACCATTACGGCGGCCAACGCCCCCGCTGTGAACGATGGCGCCGCGGCGGTCACGGTGTTATCGGACAGGCGGGCAGCCCAACTGGGGGTACAGCCGCTAGGGCGGATCGTGGGGTATGCGCAAGCGGCCCAGGCGCCGGAGTGGTTTTCCATTGCACCGGCCGAGGCGATCAAGAATGTTCTGAAGAAGACGGGCCTTGCCATACACGACATCGACCTCTTCGAGATCAACGAGGCCTACGCGGTTGTGGCACTGGTTAACATGCAAATCTTGGGTCTGCCCGAGGACCGGGTCAACCTGAAGGGAGGTGCGGTGGCATTGGGTCATCCGATCGGGGCCACTGGTGCCCGGATCCTGACCACCCTCCTCTACCTTATGCAGGAGCGAGAGGCTCGGCGCGGGCTTTGTGCCTTGTGCCTCGGCGGAGGCGAGGCCATTGCCCTCATTGTTGAAAGGATCTGACAACGCATTGTGCACAGTTTCGAGAAGAGGGGATGCACATTCTCGGTCCCGATGAATCCCTGTTGATGATGAAAGGGGTACGGTGAAGATCAGGGTTCTCGGCGTGGTGGGTGCTGGCACCATGGGCCATGGCATCACCCAGGTGGCCCTGCAAGCGGGACTGCACGTTCTCCTCCAGGATCTGGAGGAGGGGATCCTAAAGCGGGCTCGGGACCGTCTAGTTTCGGGCCTAGCCAAGGCAGTTATGCAGGGAGCGTTGAGCGACGCCGAACAGGACGAGATGCTCAACAGGCTTACCCTCATGACTGATCCATCGGACCTGGCTGCTGCCGACTTTGTCATCGAGGCGGCCACCGAGGACTTCTCTGTCAAGCGTGCCGTGTTTCAGGCCGTGGACCGGGTCTGTCGACCCGAAGTGATTCTGGCGACTAATACCTCTTCGATTTCCATCACCAAGATTGCCGCCACGACTTCCCGGCCAACGCAGGTCATCGGGATGCACTTCTTCAATCCGGTCCCGCGCATGTCGCTGGTAGAGGTGATCCGGGGACTCGCCACGGGAGACGAAACGGTCACAATCACCCGGGAGTTCGCCGAACGGCTTGGGAAGGTGCCAGTGGAGGCGAACGACAGTCCGGGCTTCATCTCCAGCCGGATTATCGCGTTCTTGGTGAACGAGGCGGCCTATCTGCTGATGGAAGGCGTCGGGAGTGTCGAGGCCATCGACACGGTGATGAGACTTGGGGCCAACCATCCCATGGGCCCCCTGGCCCTGGGGGATCTGATCGGACTCGACGTCTGCCTTGCCGTGATGCGGACCCTTCACGAGGGGTTAGGAGACTCCAAATACCGCCCCTGCCCACTCCTCGTGCGCATGGTAGACGCGGGGCACCTAGGCCGAAAGAGCGGGCGCGGCTTTTACACTTACGACGAGGATGAGCGACGTGGTCTACGAGCACGTGATCTATGAGACAGGCCCGGGCATTGCCACGATCACCCTGAACCGCCCGAACAGTCTGAACGCGTTGAATCGGACACTCCTTGGGGAGCTGGCGCAAGCGGTCACCCTGGCCGAAAGCGATCCCGCGATACGCGTCCTCATCGTGACCGGCGGTGGCGACAAGGCTTTTGCCGCGGGAGCCGATATCGCCGACTTCAAGGGGATGGACCCGGTGCAGGCCCTGCACTTTGTCCAAGAAGCTCAGGCCGTCATGAACCAAATCGAGCGCCTCAGGAAGCCGGTCTTGGCCGCCGTCAACGGGTATGCCCTTGGCGCGGGCTGCGAGCTGGCGATGGCGTGCGACATTATCTATGCGGCCGATTCAGCCAAATTTGGCCAGCCAGAGGTCAACTTGGGCATCATCCCGGGGGCGGGGGGGACCCAGCGTCTCCTCCGCCGTGTCGGCATGCAGCGGGCAAAGGAGCTGATCTACACCGGCGAGACAATCGACGCGCAGGAGGCGCACCGGATCGGGCTGGTTAACAAGGTCTTCCCTGCCTCAGAGCTCATGGCCGGGACGCGAAAATTGGCCGAACAAATTATCAGCAAAGGGGCGGTTTCGATCGAGTTGGCCAAGAGAGCGATCCAAGAGGGGGCAGACCTCGACCTGGACCGGGCGTTGGCTGTGGAGGCAAAGGCGTGTGCCCGTTGCTTCGCCACCGAGGACAAGACGGAAGGAGTGAACGCCTTCCTGGAGAAGCGGCAGCCTCACTTTAAGGGGAGATAGGCGGGCATCTCTCGGCTGTCAACGGGAGTGTGCGTGATCCTTTGCTGGCGGCTGCCGGCGAACCGTGGGGAAGCGAATGGATTTCGAATTGACCCCGCAGCAGCAGATGTTCCAAGAAATGGTTCGCGACTTCGCCGAAAAAGAAGTGGCACCTCGAGCCGCCGCGGTCGATGAGGAGGCGTGTTTCCCCGCCGGGACGATCAAGATGTTGGGAGAGCTCGGACTCATGGGGATCGGCATCCCGGAACAGGATGGCGGAGCTGGGGCGGATACGATCTGCTACGCCATTGCAGTCGAGGAGATCAGTCGTGCCTGTGCCTCAACGGGGGTCATCATGTCGATCAATAACTCCCTGGTGTGCGATCCCATCCTCAAGTTCGGCACGAAGGAGCAAAAACAGCGCCTCCTCACCCCTCTGGCCCGGGGGCAGAAGTTGGGCTGCTTCTGCCTGAGCGAGCCCGAGGCCGGGTCCGATGCGGCCAACCTTCGAGTAACAGCTTCTGCAGAGGCCGACCACTTCGTCTTAAACGGGATCAAGAACTTCATCACGAACGGGCAAGAGGCGGATATTGCCATCGTGGTCGCCACCATCGACCCCCAGCTCAAGCACCAGGGGATCTGCGCCTTCGTCGTCGAGAAGGAGACCCCGGGATTTCGTGTTCTCAAGGTGGAGAGTAAATTGGGGATCCGCGGGACCAGCTGCTGTCAGCTGCTCTTCGAAAATTGCCGGATACCCCGGAAAAACCTCCTAGGAGGGATCGGTGAGGGCTTCAAGATAGCCATGGTCTCTATCGACGGTGGCCGCATCGGGATCGCCGCACAAGCGGTCGGCATCGCCCGGGCCGCGTTCGAAGCCTCCCTCCAGTACGCCAAGGACCGCGTCCAGTTCGGACAGCCTATCGCATCCTTTCAGGCCATTCAGTTTCTGTTGGCGGATATGGCGACCAAAATTGATACTGCCCGCCTCCTCACGTACCGAGCTGCCTTTCTCCGGGACCACGAGGCTTCATACGCAAAGGAGGCATCGATGGCCAAGGTCTACGCCTCTGAGGCTGCTATGTGGATCACGACCAAGGCGATCCAGATCCACGGCGGATATGGGTATTTAAACGATTACCCGGTCCAGCGCTACTTCCGGGATGCGAAGGTCACCGAGATTTACGAAGGCACTTCAGAAATTCAACGACTGGTTATTGCAGGACATCTCCTGGGATAGCTTTGCGAGGGACGCGGAGAGGGGAGCACGGAATGAGGCCCGTGTATGTGGTTTCCGGGGGTGTCAGCAAGTTCGTCAAGTCCCGCCCCGACCTTGACTTTCGCGGGATGACGAAGGAGGCCTACGATTATGCTTTGGCCGACATCCACGTGACGCCACGACAGGCCCGGGAGCTAGTCGACGGAACGATCTGTTCCTACTTCTCGGATCACTTCACCCGCCAGCTCAAGGCCGGAAGCATGGTGCAGGACTATCTCGGTCTGTGCCCAAAGCCCGGCAAACGGATCGAAGGGGGGGGCGCGACTGGGGGCTTGGCCTTTCAATCAGGGTGGGAAGCGGTCGCCTCCGGCCGATTCGACATCTGTGTAGTGTACGGCTTCGAGACCATGTCCCGGGTGAACACCTGGAAGGGCAACGAGTTCATCGCGCTGGCTTCCGACACGAACTTCGATTATCCCGTTGGGGGCTTCTATTCTGGATACTACGCCATGATGGTCGTCCGCCATATGAAGGAGTTCGGAACCACCAGGGAGCAGATGGCCTTGGTTTCGGTGAAGAACCACGGCAATGCGCTCCACAATCCGTATGCCCAGAAGGGAAAGAAATTCACGATCGAAGAGGTGCTGAACGCGGAGATGGTGGCCTGGCCCTTGACCATGCTCGATATCTGCGTCATGTCCGACGGGGCGGCTGTGCTCATCCTCTGTAGCGAAGACGGGCTCAACACCTTGCAAAAGGCGACTGGGCATACGCCGGTGCCTGCCAGGATCACCGCGGTCGGAGGCGGCCTCGACGCCATGCGGATGGCAGATCGGCCTCGCGGGGACGTGATGCTCCTTCCACACGAGAAACCGGAAGATTACAAGGGGCTCAAGTATCCCGGGGTCCACTCGTTCCGGGCCGGGCGCATGGCAGCCAAGGCCGCCTACCGGATGGCTGGAATCACCAACCCCGTCGAGGAATTGGATTTTCTCGAGCTTCATGACGCCTACACCTCCTCGGAGATCCAAACGTACGAGGACATGGGGCTATGCCGTTATGGTGAGGGAGGGAAGTTTGTGGAGAGCGGCAAGCCCTTTATGCCGAATGTGGACTACGGCTACGCGTTCCCAGATCAAGCACGGATCCCCGTCAATCCCTCGGGCGGGCTGATCGCCTGCGGGCATCCGGTGGGGGCGACCGGAATTATGCAAGGCGTCTTTGCCTTATGGCAGCTTCAGGGAAACATTGGCCAACACTTTGGCAGTGATGTTCTCCAAGTGCCACAGGCGAGGCGCGGAGCGATTCACAGTCACGCCGGCACAGGGACCTATGTGGTTATCTCCATTCTCGAAAGGGAAATTGCCGGCAGGTGACGGAAATCATAACCGAGGGAGGAACAACAGCCGTGAGTGAGGTGCGCTTACCAGAGAGCGAGGAGGGAGCGATTCTCTTCAATGTGCCGCTTCCGAAGGACCTGACGGCCCTGAAGGGAATCGCCCCTATCATTATCAAGCATCATTACGAAATAGACTACATCCACAGCTACGCACAGGATAGCCCCTTCTTCGCCGGGCTGGCCAACAACAAACTCCTCGGGACGCGGTGCCGCGGGTGCACGTACACTTATGCAACGCCCCGGTTGCATTGTATGGAGTGCGGGCAGGAATGTGACTGGGTGGAGCTTCCCACCGAGGGGCGGATTCATTCTTTCACCGTCTGCCACTACGGCAGTGAAGAATTTCTCAAAGAGACCCCGTATATCCTAGCCCTGATCGAATTTCCGCAGGTGGATACCCTATTTCTGGCTCGCCTAGTAGGTCTCGACCCCACAGCGCCTTCCCTCGACTGGATCGACACAAAGGTGAAGGCCAAGTTTCGCCGGCTCTCTAAGTTGAAACCTACCGATGTCTATTTCGTCCCGCTCGGGTAAACCCGACCTTGGGCGCGCGCGGGAAGGCTTCATGGTGTAGCTTCAGACGAGGACTTACTGCCTGACGAGTGATCTGGAGTCCGGAGGATGAATTTTACGCTGACCGACGCGCAACGCGCAATCCAAGAGACGGTCAGGAATTTTGCCCGAACGGAGATTATTCCGAAGGCACCCGAGTACGATCAGCGGGAGGAGTTTCCCTGGGGGACTATCCGAGGACTGGCCGACCTGGGCCTGCTGGGAATCCTCGTTCCCGAAGAGTATGGTGGGGCGGGCATGGACTACGGAAGTTACGTTGTCATTCTAGAGGAGCTGGGGCGGGCCGATGCCGCGGTTGCCCTCACTGTAGAGGCCCACAATTCCCTCGCAGTGAACCATATCCTCCTCTTCGGAACCGAGGAACAGAAGCGCCGCTATCTGCCCCCGTTGGCCACAGGGGAGATGCTTTCGGCCTGGGCCCTCACAGAGCCGGGTTCCGGAAGCGACGCCGCCGCATTGCGCACGACGGCCGTCTGCCAAAATGGCACCTACACTCTTACTGGAACAAAAAACTTCATCACCTCAGGGAGTGTCGCCGGAATTCATGTCCTATTGGCTGTCACTGACACTACTCGCGGCACTCGGGGCATCTCGGCCTTTATCTTGGAGAGGGGGTGGCCGGGATTTTCAGTTGGGCGACGGGAGAAGAAGCTGGGGGTACGGGCGAGCGATACC
>JBFHXD010000115.1:0-7635 GCA_041599135.1 Methylomirabilales bacterium (SeqCode)
AGCGCCACATCAACCCGGTAGATCGGCCAGGCTGCGGCAACGCTCTTTTCGGCCAGGACGTCTGCGTAGAGCCGTTCGGGAAATGTCGGAGTCCGGCCGAGGATGCTGAAATCCGCATCACTGCTGACGGCCTGCACAGCTCCTGTAAAGGCAGCGAGGGCGTTCCGGTTGATGATCTGAATGCAGATTACCGAGGCCACCCCAAGGGCGACGCCGAAGACGGTCAAGAAGTAAAGTGAGCGCCCACTGCGGATGTGGGTACCGAGAGAGCGGACAAAATACCGTGTCATGGAACCTCCAGGACACCGCTGTGCAGGTGCCAGGTCTCATCCGCGAGCGCCGCAAGCTCTCGGCTGTGGGAGACGTAGATCAACGTACTGCCCTCCTCCGACGCGAGCTTGAGGATCAGATCCATCACAAGTCGGCTGTTGACGTCATCCAGGTTGCCAGTCGGCTCGTCGGCGAGCAGGAGTCGGGGCCGGCGGAGGAGCGCCCGGCAAATGGCCACGCGCTGCATTTCGCCGCCGCTGAGCTTCTGGACCGGATCCTCCGCCCGATCGGCCAGGCCCACCCGATCAAGCAGCTCACGCACGCGGGGCTGAAAATCAGAGGGTCGCCCCCCAGCAATCAGTTCTGGGAGAGCGACGTTGTCCTGAACGGACAGAGGAGAGAGCAGGTAAAAAAACTGAAAGACCAAACCGATCGAACCACGCCTGAGCAGCGTGCGATCCCGTTCCGAGAGCGCAGCGAGATTCGAGCCGTGGACCCAGACCTCTCCCTCGGTGGGAATATCAATTCCCGCGGCCAGGTGCAGTAATGTCGATTTACCGCTCCCGCTCCGCCCCACGATGGCCACACGCCGGCCAGGAACGAGGTCAAATGAGACGTCCCGCAGCGCAAAGCGACCCCCGCCGCCCAATGAATCGTACACCTTGGAGACATGCCGAAAGGCAATTGCCGAAGTCATCCGCAAAGCGTCCCCAGGGTCTTTTCACGGCGAACCACGCCCGAGCATTGCTGTTCGCACAAATCCCTGGTGGCCCCCCCGACAGGCATTGTAGCTTTGTGTACATCCGCTGTCTACGATGGGAAGTAGCAGCCAAAGACCTTGATCTTGTGTCCGCTGTTGATGAGGCTCAGTGCTGACAGTTTGGGCAGTAATATGTCGTCCGGTCCAGTTCGCCTTGGCGAAACATCACAATGGCTGTGCCACACCGAAAGCACGGCTCGCCGCGCCGCCGGTATACCCAGTTCCTGTCACCGCTGTGCTGCAGGCGCTCGGGCACCGTCGTAACCGGCCCACGTGTATTGGCACCCAGCCACATCAACGGAATGAGCACCTCCCACAGACGCTCGATCTCCCGTGTGGTGAGGGTCTCCACGCGGCGCCGCGGATCCATTTCTGCCAAAAACAAGCCTTCGGACTTATAGATATTGCCAATGCCAGCAACGATACGCTGATCCAGGACGACATCACCGATCTCTCGATCTCTCTCCCTCTTCAGCCTCCGCCACACCTCCTCGCGGTCGAATTTCGGACTGAGCAGATCCGGGCCCAGGGATTTCAAGCGCGGGTGTCCGGCAAGTTCTTTTGGTGTGAGGACTTCGACAACGGGCCCGTGAAAAAAGACCGCCTCATGACGGACCGTGCGCAGCCGGAGCCGTACATGACGCACTTGCTTGCGTAGTTTCATACCCACCTTGCCGATCTGCCACGACCCATACATCATGGCGTGACAGTGAATGGTCCACCCATCCGACAAGTGTAGCAACAGGTGCTTACCCCACGTCTCGACGGACCTGAGGTGATGGCCGACGAGCCCGAGGGCGCACTCCTTGAAGCGCTTCGGCAATTGCACCACCTCGAATGGTTCACCAACAAGTGGTGTCAACGCCTGGGCCCAGCGAATGATCGTGTGTCCTTCAGCCATCGCCCATCCCCCACGGTCTACCGAGGCAAGAAGCATTAGGGTGGTGGCTTGCGATCTTCATATGCTCCCCAGAGCAGCATTCCAACCGCCCCGGCACACATGAGTGTGACAAGGGCTCCAAACAGGAAAATGAGTGTATCGGTCATCAGATGTCTCCCCTTCCTCAGAGCATCAAGGCTCGAAAATACAGAGTAATGCCAACAGGACCCCTACAACGAAAATCAGTGGATCTGTCATTGACGCTCTCCCCTTCCCGACAGCATGAGGGCTCCGAAAGACAGGATCGATGGAACCCATAAGCCGACGAACACGCCTTCGTTCTTCTGTCCCCCAAACCATAGATACACAGCCAGAACGAACGAGATGCCTGCCGCGAGGCAAAAGAGTCTCTTCGCTTTATTGATTCTTGACATTTCGTGTCTCCTCTTTCCGTACATAGGTTCCTGAACGATCCACCCATGGTCTACGCGCATGGCAAGTCCTCTTCGTCAAAAGATTCGATCTGCGCATCCAGCATGCTGTCCTGAATTCTCGAAAGCTCACGTGCCACCGCCGGTCCGCTCTGATTCCGATACAAGTCCAAAGCGAACCCGGTGCGACGCGACAGTTGTTGCCCAGGGATCGCCCCCCTCACCACTAACTGCTCGACCGTCGTCTCAAGGCTTAGAGAAAGTTCCACGATGGCTCCGAGCTCTCCTTGTAATTCATCGAAGCGCTTCTCGAGCTGATCGAGCTTTTTTCTCAACTCATCTCGCGTTTCCATGATCCCTCCTTAAAACTTTCGAGGTCGCCGACCCTATGTTCCCAACGGCGGGATGGTCAGCACAACGCGGCACTCCGTTAGCGAGTCAATTCTCGACGAAAGTCCTGAGAGCTTCCCCAGCCATACAGGTTCGAAGCTTCCCGAGAGCGGCGGCCTCGATTTGACGGATCCGCTCGCGGGTCACCGAAAAACGCGTTGCCAAATCTTCGAGCGTCTGCTCGGTCCTTCCCTCAAGCCCAAAGCGCGAGCGAATAATCTCTTTCTCTCTTGGCGAGAGGCCGTTCAGAGCGCGCGCCACATGGGTACTAAGATCCTGGCCAAGGAGGACATCGTCGGGTGATGAAACATTCTCGTCTCTCAGGCAGTCTCCAATCGTGAGGTCCTCCACCGTTGGCGTCTCCAACGAAACCGGTTTCTTGGACCCATCCAGAATCAACCGAACCTCCTCGGGAGAAATACCATCTCGCTCGGCCAGCTCCTCGGTCGTCGGCTCGCGCCCCAACTCGTTGACCACCTCGCGATTTACCCGCATCATTCGGTGCAACCGTTCCAGCATGTACACGGGAATCCTGATGGTCCGGGCATGGTGGGCGATCCCGCGCAGAATTTCGTGGCGAATCCACCAGATGGCATAGGTGGAAAACTTGAACCCCCGGCGGTATTGAAACCGGTCGATCGCCTTCATTAAGCCGATATTCCCTTCTTGCACCAGCTCGGAAAGGGGATGACCCCGCCCGAGGTATCGTCGGGCAACGGCGACCACAAGCCGCAGATTCGCCTGCAGCAACTGGTGCTTCGCCTCCTTCACGACCTCGTCTATCTCCTCCAGCTCGGCCAAAAGCCGCAAGAACTGTTGACGTGGAAGTCCCGCTTGAGTCTCTCGCTTGCACAGGAGCGTCATCACTTTTGAAGCGCGTTTTGTCCCACTGGTGGTGAGCCGTTCCATCTCGCTCCCCAGATCGCGTACGTGTGCAAGCAGGGTCCGAATCAGCTCGGGGTTCAGGGGAATGTCCGCAACGATGTCTCGGATGGTCATTTGCGTTCTGGCGATGTCGGGATCGGTCCATCCTGCAGACACGCCCTCTCGTTGCCTAACCTGCCTCTGGAGTTTGATGGCGTGCCGGTGGAGTTTTCGAACCTCGTCAAGCCGACTAAGGATTGCGTCCACATCATCTGGGGTGACGTCTCTGCCATCGGGAAAGACAATCAACTCGTTCGGCGAAACCTGACCTCTTCTAACCTTCGCGGAGAGGCGGAGGAGCAAATGCCGAGCGAACGGCACTGCCACCATGGTTTGAAGGAGCCGGGCCTGCCCCCCCTCAATGCGCCGACCGATCTCTGCCTCTTTGGCTGGCGTGAGGAGAGAAATTTTTCCCATCTCCTTCATATAGATGTTGAGGGAATCCTGAGTTGCCCGCGCCGTAAAGGGCCGTCGATCCTCCCTGGCGAGGCTGTCTTCACCGAACGAGTACACCCTATTCGAACGATCCTCGTCCCGTGAGAGACTGGATCTCAATTGCTTAGCAGCAAACTGTTCCATTTCCGCTGCGGTCATCAGTGTTGTCTGCATCTCGCCCCCCATTGCCAAATGTCGAAAACGGTTCTGTGCATGTTTTGCTGGCAGTCATTAGCTCCTATCATATCGTTCATATCATTCATGTCAAGTAAAAAATAACAATCTTTCATCAAGTCACTAACTAATTGTAATTAAACAGTAATATCTACATTTTGCTTGTATTATAAACATTCATATCGGTCATTCATCCACTTTCAGACCGTCAGCTGCCGTGAATGCGGTATCACCATGAAGCCTCGAATTCCCCAAGAGCTTGGCCGGGGCGCCGTTACGCGCGCTGCTGTCGTCCATTGTGACTGAATAAGACGGGGGCAGCCCCCGGATCAGGAGAGGACGTTTGCCTTGAAATCCGAATTCGAAAGGGGGTCAGGAGGGTCCTGGGGCAGCGGATTGGTTTCAGGCCATCTGGCTGTTTTTATTTTTATTTTCAGCTATTTACTTTTGAGTTGTCTTGACATGATAAACAAGCGCGTGCTATTTAAACGTTAAAAACGTCCAGCAGGAAAGTATCGTTGAAAACGTTCAGCCCGCATCAAATTTCACGAGCCCTTGGGGTCAGCGAATCAACCATCAAGCGCTGGATAGACGGCGGTCACCTCCGTGCGGAGAAGACGCCCGGCGGGCATCGACGGATTACTATTCCTGACGTGCTCGCTTTCCTCCGCGCCCGGGGTCGGCCTGTTCCAAGTCTCGAAGCACTGGGACTCCTCGCCGAGCGAACGGGCAGCGCTACAACCCAAATCGACACACCAGAACGGCTCGCCCACCTGTTGCTGGCGGGGGAGACACAGGCAGTCAGCACGGTCATCTTGGAACAGTACACCGGGGGGCGCCCGATGGATGAACTGCTCGACCGCCTTGTGGGGCCAGCGATGGTTGAAGTAGGGGTGCAATGGGCTGAGGGCAAGATTGATGTCTATCAAGAACACGCAGCAACCCTACGGGCCTTATCAATTCTTCATGACTTGCTGGGCCTGGTCCCCGTTGCCCCCGAGGACGCGCCACTGGCACTGGGCGGGGCCCCGGAGGGCGATCCCTACTTCCTCCCCACCTGTATGGCTGAGCTGACCCTGGCTGACATGGGTTGGCGCGCCCTCAATCTGGGGCCAAATACTCCGATGGTCTCGGTGCTGGAGGCCATTTCGCATCATTCGCCGCGGCTGGTCTGGCTTTCGATCACGTCAACGCAGCTCGTCCCGGCATTTTTCGACGATTACCCCCGCATGTTTGTGGCTGCGCAGGAGCGTGGGATGAGGGTGGCGGTTGGCGGCCAGGGCGTGACGCCAGAGGTGCAAGACCGGCTCGTTGCGAGTGCGTTCGGCACGCGACTCGCCCACCTCAAGGCCTTTGCTCGGGGGATCGAGCGCTAACCCGACGACAGGAAATTGTGCCGTCGCCACGCCACAACAAGAGGAGACCGATGGAGAGAAAATGGGAAACGATTTTCGAGAAGATTTATTCCCGTTCGCAGGTGGCGGCGATGCCTCGGAGCATGCCTGCGAATACCATTTGATGGAGGGGATAGAGGAGATACCAGTAGGCAAGCCCGGAAAGACCCACCGGATCGAAGATGGCCGTTTGGCGAATTACGGAGAATCCATTGGTTCCTTCGACCTCGAATTCAAGCCAGGCCCGTCCGGGAAGCTTCATTTCGGCCATGAGGCGCAGGCGCCGGTCGGGCTCAAACGCCTCAACCCGCCAGAAGTCGATCACGTCACCCACCCTCACCGATTCGGAGGCGCGCCGTCCTCGTCGCATTCCTACTCCACTTACCAACAGATCCAAGAATCCCCGCAGGTGCCATAGCCAGTTCCCGTAATACCACCCCGTCGTGCCCCCGAGGCGACGAATGGGCTTGAAGGCCTGTGCGGAAGGCACCCTCACATCCGCCGTGCGGGAATCGACGATTCGCGTACCAAACCGAACGCCCCCCCAGCGGGCCGAAGGGCCCCCAGAGGACAGAGCATCCGACCAACGCGTCTCGGCAAAGTCTCGATCCTCGTTGCGCAACGCACTGGCAATGGCGTCGCGAACCCCTTTTGGACGGATGTCAAAGATCCTCAGGGCCGTATCATCCTGGCAGATTGTCGGATGTTTAATGCTGTCAATGAGCTCGCGCCCGACGCGGGCGTAAAGCGGCGTCACTAGACCCAGCCACAGGCTCGAAAGACGGGGGGTGAGCACGGGCACCGGAATCATGATACGGCGAAGGCCGCGCTGTCGGGCATACTCCCTCATCAAATCGCCGTACGAGACCCGGTCTGTTCCCCCAATTTCAAAGATTGGATTTCCCTCCACAGACAGATCGAGTGCCGCCAACAGATACTGCAACAGATCCCCAATACCGATGGGTTGAGCGGGAACCGAAACCCACCGCGGCGTGATCATCACCGGCAGTCGTTCGACCAGCGCCCGGATCATTTCAAAGGAAAGACTGCCCGAGCCAATCACGATTGACGCGCGGAACTCGATCACCTGGACGCCCGAGGCACGCAGGATGTTCCCCACTTCCTGCCGGCTTCTCAGATGCGGGGAGAGGGCAACGTCACTCTCCCCGAGCCCCCCCAGGTAAATGATCCGACGGACGCCGGCCTCTCTTGCCCCCTCGCCAAAGTTCCGGGCGGCCCGACGATCTTCTTCTTCAAAGGCTCCCCCCGAACCCATGGAGTGCACCATATAGAAGGCTGTGTCTACTCCTTGCATAGCCTCCTTGAGCGATCTCTTGTCGAGGACATCGCCGGCAACCACCTCTGTCGACGGTGCGACTTTTGGTTGTAGAAAGTCGGGACGACGGGCGAGGCAGCGGACCGGACGGCCGCTGGACTCTAAAGCCTTCAGGAGCCGCCCACCCACGTAGCCCGTGGCGCCGGTCAGTAGCAGGAATGGTTTGCCGCTCATGATTTATACCTCTTTTTCATGGTTGTCAGCGCTTGAAGCGCACGCTGCCGAGCGACGCCGTGGTCAACGATCGGTTTGGGATAGGTGTGTTCCAGTTCGACCTCCGCATCTCGTAATGTGTCACGCGGGGCCTCCCAGGGCCTGTGGATCCATTTGTGGGGCAAACGGGCGAGTTCCGGCACCCACTGACGAACATATGTGCCGTCCGGATCGAATTTCTCGCCTTGGCCCACGGGATTGAATACCCGAAAGTACGGAGCGGCATCCGCGCCGCACCCAGCGGTCCACTGCCAGCCGAGGGTATTATTCGCCAGGTCCGCGTCCACCAACGTGTCCCAAAACCATTTCGCGCCTTCTTGCCACGGGAGCAAAAGATCCTTGACGAGAAAGGATGCCACGAGCATCCGCACGCGATTGTGCATCCAACCCGTGGCCCAGAGCTCTCTCATGCCGGCATCGACGAAGGG
>JBFHXD010000116.1:0-7588 GCA_041599135.1 Methylomirabilales bacterium (SeqCode)
GGCGGCGGGACCCCGGCCGACGCAAGCCAGATGTCGCCTGCCTCGGAAGGAACCCCCTCCTCGCTCTTGAGAAAGCTGTCAGCAGTCAGCTGTCCGCTGTCAGCGAAGAGAAAAGGGTAGGTCGTGGATCTTCGGCCCTGCGTGTTAGAGGTTGGACTTCGAACTGACGACCGATGACCGGGGACCGGAGACCGACGGCCGCTGCCGACAAATTCGAAATTCGAATTTCGCAATTCGAAATCTAGCCCCTCTCGACACTCGACTCTCCACTCTCGACTGGATCTGTGGTAAGTTGTTAGGCCATGGGAGCGCGCCGGTGAAAGCCTACCTCGACATTGAAACTTCGTTTCAGGGAGAGATCACCGTCTTTGGTCTGTATGCCGAGGATCGGGGACTCGTCCAGCTCGTCGGTGGTGGCATCTCCGACCTCGCGGTGTGGAAGTCCTTGGAAGGAATCCAGGTCATTTGCACGTACAACGGGAGTCGGTTCGATCTTCCGGTCATTCACCGCCACCTCGGGCTCGATCTGCGCTCCTCCTACAAGAGCCACGACCTCATGTATGACTGCTGGCAACGACGTCTGTACGGGGGCCTCAAGCGTGTCGAGGAACAGCTTCACATCCCGCGAAGGAGTCGAGGCATCGACGGCGTCGAGGCCATGCGCCTTTGGCATCGGTATGAAACCATAAAGGACACCGACGCACTCGTGAAGCTGTTAGAGTACAACCGGGAAGATGTCCTGAATCTGGAAACCCTTGATCGCATCCTGCAGGGGTTGACTCCGTGCGTATAGGCTTTACCACACTCGGCTGCCGGCAAAATCAGTTTGAAACGGACGTTATGGCCGACGAGGCCCGCTCCGCGGGGTTCACCCTCGTCCCCTTCAACACATTGGCTGAGGTCTATGTGATCAATACGTGTACGGTGACTGAACGGGCCGATTCGGATGCTCGACAGCTCATCCGGCAGGCTGTCCGGCGCAATCCCATGGCCTTTGTGGTGGTCACCGGCTGTTATGCCCAGGCTGCGCACGAGCGAGTCGCGGCTATTGAGGGGGTTGATCTGATCCTGGGCAACGCCGAGAAGATGGAATTGATCAGACATCTTCGCGGTGCGGCTTGGGAACCTCACGCGTTGAGGTCCGAGCGCGAGGTTGCGGGAGGCAACGACTCTGATGCAGGTGTCGGCCGAAGAGAATTAGCGAAGGCGCGAATCTCGGTCGGCGACATCGGTGACGTCCGGAGCTTTCAGGGGGCACCGGCGCCGGAAAAACCGGATCGAACCCGCCCTTTCTTAAAGATCCAAGACGGTTGTAAATTCGCGTGCACGTTCTGCATCATCCCGAGTGTCCGCGGACCCAATCGCAGTCTTGCCCCAAATCAGGTCGTGGCAGAGGCCCAGCGCCTCGCCAGCGCGGGCCACCCCGAGATTGTGCTTACCGGCATCAACTTGGGAACCTATGGCTGGGATCTGAGGCCCAAGACGTCACTGTCTGCGCTCCTCCGGCGCCTTCTCGATGAGACGACGATCCCCCGCATCCGGTTGAGTTCGCTTCATCCTCACGAGGTGAAACCGGAGATGATTCGACTCATGGCTGGCTCGTCACGCCTGTGTCGCAATATCCATCTCGCCCTGCAGAGTGGGGATGATGAAATCCTCCGACGCATGGCCCGCAGCTACCGCTCCAGGCACTTCCGGGACGTGGTATCGAGGCTTCACCAGGAGGTCCCGGGGATCGCCATCGGGGTGGACGTGATTGTTGGCTTTCCGGGTGAAACCGAGGCGGCTTTTGCAAATACCACGAGTCTCTTGGAGGATCTCCCCGTCTCGTATTTCCACGTCTTCACGTATTCCCGTCGCTCTGGCACCAAGGCAGCGGAGATGTCCGACCAGGTGTCTCCCGCGGCCAAGGCCCGGCGGAACCGCATTCTGCGCGATCTGGGCGTGCAGAAGTTTTTGGCCTTCAAGCGTGCATTTCTTGGACGTACCCTTCCGGTGGTGGTGTTGGAGGAGCGAGATCGAAAGACGGGACTCCTTCAGGGTGTGAGTGATAACTATCTCGGGATCCTCTTTCCAGGGGCTGATGCCCTGAAGGGTAGGCTGCTGGAGGTCCGGGTCGAGGACCTGGATCCAGGCGGAATGCTCGTAGGCCGATTGCCAGGCGCGAAACCCGTCGCACGCTTTGCGATCGGGCGACCGCTGCCACTTCTGATCGGAGCCTGAAATGGCGCAGACCGTGATCGGCATCATGGGGGGGACCGGACTTTACGAGATGGAGGGGATTACCGACCTGCGGGAAGAGCGGATCACGACGCCTTTCGGCAATCCCTCGGATGCCTACCTCCTCGGGCGCCTCGACGGACACCTGGTGGCCTTTCTGGCTCGCCATGGTCGAGGACACCGGCTCCTGCCCTCCGAGCTCAACTTTCGGGCGAACATCTATGGCTTCAAGGCCCTGGGGGCCCAATGGATCATCTCTGCCTCGGCGGTGGGGAGCATGCGCGAAGAGATCCACCCTTTGGATGTGGTCGTCCCGGATCAGTTTTATGACCGGACCAAGACGCGGGTGAGCACCTTCTTTGGCGAGGGCCTGGTGGCCCATGTGAGCTTTGCCGATCCCGTATGCCCGCATCTCAGTCATCTGCTGACCCAGGCGGGCCAACAAGCCGGCGCGCGAATACACGAGGGCGGGACCTATGTCTGCATCGAGGGTCCCCAGTTCTCGACGCGCGCGGAGTCGCGCATCTACCGCAGCTGGGGAGTCGATGTGATCGGCATGACCAACCTGCAAGAGGCAAAACTCAGCCGCGAGGCGGAGATCTGCTATGCCACGATGGCCCTCGTCACCGACTACGACGTCTGGCACGAAGCTGAGGGAGATGTGAGCGTGGAAAAGGTCATCGCCATTCTGCATAAGAATGTGACCACCGCCAAGGCGATCATCAGGCGGCTGGTCCCCATGATCCCACCGGAACGATCCTGCGTCTGTAGCCAGGCGCTCAAGGACTCTATCATTACCGCCCCCCAAGCGATCCCCGAGGACATCAAGAAGAAACTCTCGCTCCTGATAGGCAAGTACGTTGAGTAGCCCGGGCCCTGAGATGCACATCCTGGTCGTCGGGTCGGTGGCCCTGGATACGGTAAAAACGCCCTTTGGCGAGGCCAAGGAGGTCCTGGGCGGCTCGGCGGTCTATTTCGCGGCGAGCGCGAGCTTCTTCACCCCTGTGAGCGTGGTCGCGGTGGTTGGAGAGGACTTTCCCCTCGATAGCCTCGACTTCCTGAAGGGGCGTGAGGTGGATTTTGCCGGGCTGGAACGGAGGCCGGGTCGGACCTTTCGGTGGCAGGGGGAGTACAGTTTTGACCTGAATGAGGCAAAGACACTCGATACCCAGTTAAATGTCTTTGCAGAGTTCCATCCCCGGCTGCCCGAGCCCTACCGAAAGCGAGAGATCATTTTCCTGGCGAACATTGATCCGGAGTTGCAGCGGGAGGTCCTCAACCAGGCCCTCGGACCCCGCCTGGTTGCGGCCGATACCATGAACTTCTGGATTCATGGAAAGCCCGAGTCCCTCCGGCAGACCCTCGAGCAGGTTCAGGTCCTTATAATAAATGATGCAGAAGCCCGAATGTTGGCCCAGGAGGCGAACCTCGTCCGGGCCGCCCGGAAGATCCTAAGCTGGGGCCCTCGCTCGTTAGTGATCAAACGGGGGGAATATGGGGCCCTCAGCTTCTCGGACGGGGGCTGGTTCGCTGCCCCGGCCCTTCCTTTAGAAGATGTCTATGACCCGACCGGGGCGGGCGATGCGTTTGCCGGCGGGTTCCTCGGCTTTCTGGCCAGCACGCGGAATTTCGATGAGGCGAATCTGCGCCGGGCCGTCATCATGGGCTCGGTCATGGCCTCCTTTGCGGTGGAGGCCTTCTCGCTCGACCGGCTTCAGAGTTTGACCTACCCCGAGATCGAGACCCGCTACCGCCAGTTCAAGACGCTGGCCCATTTCGAGGACCTGTAGGCAGACAGTCGAGTGTTGAGAGTTGAGGGTCGAGAGGGGCTAAATTTCGGATTGCGAATTTTGGATTTAGATACTGGATTGCGAACTTGGAATTTCGAAATTCCAAGTCTGGCCGGGGGGACGGCGAGGAGACGCATCCTTCGTCGGCGGAAAATTCCACGGAGTAGGCAGGCGCAAGTATTGCATTCCGCGCATAGCGGATCGTAGGGCATCAGCACGGCCACCCCCGCCTGCGCTACGCTCCGGCGGCGGGACCCTGGCCGCACGCAAACCAGTTTCCGCCTTCCTCAGGATTGGCCTCTCCTCGCCGCCCCTACCGCCCGGGGCTATTGCGAATCTAAGGAAGCTAAGCCCTGAGAGTCAAACAAATCCGAAATCCTACGTCCCTCAATTTCTGACCAAATTCGCAATTCGCAATTCGAAATCCGAAATTCCCCAAAACTCTCACCCCTTACCCCTCACGCCCCGATGCTGGCACGTGGATTGCTCGGTGCGCGCATGGGTGTGGCCTTTCTTATGGGGCCGCCTACCGGTTTCTTCGGTTGTCGCGGGAACAGGAGAACCCGAACCTGCGCAAAGCCGTCGCTGAAAAACTCACCGGAGACATGTCATCGGGTCCCGCGATCGGGTCCCGGGATGGAGGCCGCGGGTCTCTCTGCCGCGCGTTCGACGTCGCTCTGGGGGTGCTGATCGCTGCGGTCCCTCTGATCTATTCTGGTCTTGCACCTGCCTCGCTGAAGTGGGCCATCCTTGGGGTCCTGGTACCGATCATAGGCTTTCTCTGGCTCTGGGGGGGGTGCGGTCGGCCCTTCCGTCCCCTCCCGAGGCTGCTCGCGCCTCTCCTTGCCCTGTTCCTCGTCATGGCAGTATCGCTCTTCCACGCGGTCAACGTTTATTACGGCGTACAGCGGATGGCCTTTGTCCTGTTTCTGATTCTTCTTTACCTCATCGTGGCCTACTGCGCTCAGCCCGATCGCCAGGATGTCCTGATTCGGTACCTCCTCCTGACGCTCCTCGTTGTCAGCGGTTTCTCCCTTTCTGGCTGCCTGTTGGGTCACACCGTCGGGTCCTGGTTGGGGTCCAGTACGCCAGTGGAGATGATCTTGCGACTCTTCGGCAATACGAACTACGGAGCGTCCTACCTGGTCACCATCATCCCGCTGAGCCTCGCCCTCCATCTCCGTGCGCCTCGCGGCTTCGAGAGGGCCCTGTATGGTGGGATCCTCTTCCTCTCCACGATGTTGCTCACCTTGTCGATGGTCCGGGGAGCCTGGATCACCATCTGGATCGGCATCCTGGTGGTCGTTCATGTCTATTTTAACCATGAGCGGTCCGACACGCTCAGGAGCGCGCCCATCAGGTCGCAGATGGTTCCGTTGATCCTCATTGGTGGGGCCATCCTTTGCGCCGCTATTCTGTGGCCCGTGTGTCTCCCGGGGTCACCTTCCGTCGTGGAGCGCGTGACGAGTACGTTTGATCCCGGCTCAGATAGCCTGCAGTTGCGCTGGGCCTTCTGGGAGGGGACGGTCCGGTTGATCCGGGACCACTTCTGGACCGGGGTCGGGATCGGCAATTTTGCCCTGGCCTTTGTCCCGTATCGCTCTCCCTTCATCTATCGCAACCCCGGTGTGCAGGTTGAGCATCCCCACAATGAATATTTCGACCTGTGGGCGGAGCTCGGACCTCTCGGCCTGCTCGCCTGCCTCTGGCTTCTGCTCAGGGTGGTCCGGCTCGGCCGACATCTTGCCAGTCAGCCTCAGGTGAGGAGAGAAATCCTCGCGGGGGTCTTGGGCGGTCTCGCCGCCGCCGCCGCCTACGGCTCTCTCTTCTACGTCGCGCATATCCCCGAATCGGCCGTTAACCTTGCCATCCTCCTCGGGATGCTCGACGGGATGCATCGTGAGGTCGGCCAGGTCGAGCGAGCGATGCCGCTCCGCCTGACCCCCTTGCTTCCCGGACTCCTGGTCATGGGTCTCCTCTATTTTCAGTTCTTCCTGCGCCCGCTGGCCGGAGAGGTTCACTATTTTATCGCGCAGAAGGAACTTCGAAGCCACCGAATGGAAGCAAGCCTGAGCCGGCTCGAACGAAGCCTCGAGTGGAACCCCCAATACTATCTGGCTCGGTATCGGCGGGCCCAGATCCTTACGGTGATGGAAAAATACTCCGAGACAATCCATGAGGCACAGGAGATGTTGCGGGTCCACCCCAAGTCAGAGATTGCGTTCTGGGTGATGGGGACTGCCTATCTCAAACTGGGGGAACGGTCCACGGCCAAGGCGATGTTTGTTCAGTCACTGGGTGTGAATCCTGATTTCCCCCACGCCCTCAATAATCTCGGGATCCTTGCCGCGCAAGAGGGACGGATCGCCGAGGCGGAGACACTGTTCCTGCGGGCCAAGGAAATCCTGGGCCGTCAAGAGATCTGGCCCTATACCAATCTGGGACACATTTACGAAACCGCTGGCCGCAGGAAAGAGGCCCTTGAGATGTACGAAGCCGCTGCCAGCATCCAACCCAACTCTGGCTCCGCATGGTACAGCGTGGCCCGATTGCGCGTACTGGCCGGTGATCGGAACGGGGCGCACGCGGCGCTTGCCCGGGCGATAGAACTGGATGAAGCGTTGCGGGCGAGGGCGGCAACCGACGCGACCTTCGAAGCCATGCGCCAGAGCGATTCGCGAGTCCAGGTCCTTCTCCAGGTGTCTACCGACGACCGATGACCGAGCAAGAATATTTCGAATTTGGGATTTCGAATTGCGAATGGCCAATAGCTAAGAGCGGATGGCTAAGAGCTTAGGGCTTTGAGCTCTCGGCTCTCGGCCCTCAGCCCTTAGCACTCAGCCCTCGACTCTGGACACTCAACACTCAACGCTCAACTCTCAACACTCCACTCTCACCTCTTACTAGCCACCAGCCACCACTCACTAACCACTAACCACAGATAACCCATCTTGTGTGGAGAAACGGTTGGGGTATAATAAGCAGTTGACTTCATACTCCAAGGGGCACATATGGGAACAGACGCGATTATTATTCGAGGCGCGAGAGAGCATAACCTCAAGTCAATTCATCTGGAGATTCCTCGGGGTAAGTTGGTAGTGATCACGGGGGTCTCCGGATCGGGCAAGTCCTCCCTCGCCTTTGATACCATCTATGCCGAGGGGCAGCGGCGCTATGTCGAGTCGCTGTCCGCCTACGCCCGCCAGTTCCTCGAACAGATGGATAAACCGGATGTGGACCTGATCGAGGGGCTTTCCCCCGCCATTTCCATTGAACAAAAAACTACCAGCAAGAATCCCCGCTCGACCGTGGCGACTGTGACCGAGATCTATGATTATCTCAGGCTCCTGTTCGCCAGGGCGGGACGGCCCACCTGCTATCAGTGCGGCAAACCGATCGCCTCGCAGACGGTCCAGCAGATTGTCGATCAGATCCTGACCTTTTCCGAGGGGACCCGAATCCAGATTCTTGCTCCTGTGGTCCGGGGCAGGAAAGGGGAGTACCGGCACATCTTTGCCCAGATGCGCCGAGAGGGCTACGCCCGGGTGCGGGTGGATGGCAAGATCCGGCCATTGGAA
>JBFHXD010000117.1:0-7557 GCA_041599135.1 Methylomirabilales bacterium (SeqCode)
TCTGTGGCCACATGGACTTTTGCTCCTGCCTTTCGAAAGTCGGTGAGGCAAAGGATGTCATCAGAGGTTTTGCCCCCGACGAACGCTATCATTTTCCGCCGACCAAAGTCCGATGACCGACGACCGTGGACCGATGACCGTCGAATAGTCTTTCCATCTCCTGAACCCTGAACTCTGAACCCTGAACCTGCAAGTCGTTCGGCGAGAGCCACGACAGGAGGGACTCCGATACCTCCGGCCACGAGCAGGGCCGTGCTGAGGTCAGGCGAGACTTGGTAGCCATGTCCCAATGGGCCCAGGAGATCTACCTGATCTCCTGGCTTCATGTGCGAGAGCGCTGTCGATCCCTTCCCCGTGACTCTATACAAGATCTCCAGCACGTTCCCAGTCTTTCTCCTCCTCGACGGCGCCAGGCGCCGGACCCTGAGGATGCTATAGGCTCTTGGGAGGAAGGGATCGAGTGATCCGGAAGGCTTTACCATGATGAACTGTCCCGGTTGAAAGCTTAGGGGGTTTGAGGTAAATCGCTGCAGAAAGTAATCCGGGGGGAACCGCTGCAGAGATTGCACCTCAGCCTGCATAACCGACACCATCATTGAACTCCTGCAACGTCTTTACCATAAGACCTTCTGCCTTGAGGGCTCGAATCCCCTCCACCGCCGCATTGGCTGCCGCCATGGTCGTAAAGCAGGGGATCCCCTGGGTCACAGCAGTCCGTCGGATGGAGTACGAGTCCAGGCGGGAGGCTCGCCCCTCAGGTGTATTCACCACTAAAACGATCTCGCCGCTCTTCATGCGGTCGACGATGTGGGGCCGAACCCCTTCGGTGACCTTGTACACGCGCTCAGCGGAGACTCCCGCCTCCTGGAGGCATCGGGCCGTGCCGATCGTCGCCAGGATGTGGAAGCCAAGTTCGGCAAACGCCTGACCGAGTGCAGGGAGGTCAGGCTTATCCGGATCCCGAACGCTCAAAAAGACCGTCCCCTCGAGCGGTAGCGCCCCGCTCGCCGCGATTTGGGACTTGGCAAAGGCCCGGCCAAAGTCCCGGTCGATCCCCATGACCTCGCCCGTCGACTTCATCTCCGGTCCCAGGATGGCATCCACCCCTGGAAACTTGACGAAGGGGAGTACGGCTTCCTTTACCGCCACATGGTTGAAGACCGGTTCCCGGGTCAGTCCCAGCTCGTCCAAGGTCATCCCAGCCATCACTTTGGTAGCGAGCTTAGCCAGGGCAACTCCGGTTGCTTTGCTGACAAAGGGAATCGTCCGGGAGGCCCGGGGGTTGACCTCCAGGACATAGACCGTCGAGTTCTTGATCGCGAATTGGACATTAATGAGTCCCACCACTCCAAGCTCCAGGGCTAACGCGGCGGTCTGCTCGCGGATCTCATCCAGAATCTTGGTCGGCACCGACCGCGGCGGAAGGGAACACGCGGAATCTCCCGAGTGGATACCCGCCTCTTCGATGTGTTCCATGATTCCGCCGATCACCACCCGGCGTCCATCGGCGATAGCATCAACGTCCATCTCGATCGCATCTTCCAAGAACTTGTCAATCAAGACCGGATGCTCAGGAGAGGCCTCAACAGCCCGCTCCATGTAATTGAGGAGGCTTGCGTCGTCATACACGATGTCCATGGCCCGTCCCCCGAGGACGTAGGAAGGCCGAACGAGAACTGGATACCCGATCTGTTTGGCGATCCGGGCCGCCTCGTTGGCCGAAATGGCCGTCCCGCTGGGGGTCTGGTTCAGTCCGAGCTGACCGAGCAGCTGTCGAAATCGCTCCCGGTCTTCTGCACGGTCAATAGCCTCCGACGAGGTGCCCCAGATGTGGACGTTGGCCCGCTGAAGGGGGACGGCGAGTTTCAGCGGGGTTTGGCCACCGAACTGAACAATAACACCCTCCGGTTGCTCCCGGTCGACGATGTTCAAGACATCCTCGAGCGTGAGGGGCTCGAAGTAGAGGCGGTCCGAGGTGTCGTAGTCAGTAGAGACCGTCTCGGGGTTGCAGTTGACCATGATGGCTTCGTAGCCGAGTTCCTTCAGGGCAAAGGCGGCGTGGACACAACAGTAGTCGAATTCGATGCCTTGGCCGATCCGGTTGGGACCAGAGCCTAGGATGACAACCTTTTTCCGTGTTGTCGGGTTGGCTTCACACTCCCGCTCGTAGGTCGAATAAAGGTAGGGAGTGAAGGCCTCGAATTCGGCCCCGCACGTGTCCACCATCTTGAAGGTGACCTGGATCCCCAGCTTTCGACGAGCATCCCGGATGGTGAGTTCGTTAGAGCCCGTCAATTGGGCCAACCTGCGGTCGGAGAAGCCCATTTCTTTGGCAATCCGCAACTTTTGCGGGGTCAGGAGCCGGAGGAGGCTCTTGGACCGCTCGGCTGCCAGTTCTTCCTCCAATTCGACGATCTCCCGGATATTCTCCAAGAACCAAGGGTCGATCTGAGTGAGTTCGTAGATCTCTTGGACATTGATCAGGTAGCGGAAGGCATCAGCGATGTAGAAGAGCCGCTCCCAGTTGGAGATGCGGAGCTTCTCGCGGATCAGCTCACGCCTGGACTCAGCGTTCCTTTCCGCGGTCCGAGAACCGTGATCCATGACACGGCTCTTGAGGCCGTAGACGTCTATTTCTAAAGAGCGGATCGCCTTTTGCAGCGCTTCCTTGAAGGTCCGGCCAATGGCCATCACCTCACCCACCGACTTCATCTGGGTCGTTAGAGTTTCGTCGGCGCCCGGGAATTTCTCAAAGGCAAATCGAGGAATCTTCACCACGCAATAATCGAGCGTGGGCTCGAAGGAGGCGGGGGTGGACCGGGTGATGTCGTTTTGGATCTCGTCCAGGGTGTAGCCAACCGAGAGGAGGGCGGCAATCTTGGCGATGGGAAATCCGGTTGCTTTGCTGGCGAGGGCAGAGGAGCGCGAAACTCTCGGGTTCATCTCGATCACGACGAGCCGGCCATCGGCGGGATTCACGGCGAACTGGATGTTGGAGCCGCCGGTCTCGACGCCGATCTCCCGGATGATGGCGATCGCGGCGTCTCGCATGATCTGGTATTCCTTGTCGGTGAGGGTCTGCACAGGCGCCACGGTGATGGAATCTCCAGTATGGATTCCCATCGGGTCCATATTCTCGATGGAGCAGACGATGACCACGTTATCTTTTCGGTCACGCATCACCTCGAGCTCGAACTCTTTCCACCCGATGACCGAGGACTCGACCAGGACCTGGTGCACAGGGCTCGCGTTTAAGCCCCATTGGACGTGGTCCTGGAATTCCTCTCGGTTGTACGCGATACTGCCACCGGTCCCGCCCAAGGTGAAGGAGGGACGGATGATCGTGGGAAAGCCGATCCGATCGATGATCGCATCGGCCTCCTCGATCGACTTGGCATACCCACTCTGCGGCACCTCGAGGCCGATCCTGGTCATCGCCTCTCTGAAAAGATCCCGGTCCTCGGCCTTCTTGATGGTTTCGAGCGTCGCACCGATCAGCTCCACCTGATACGTGTCCAGGATACCGCTTTCGGCGAGGAACACAGCGAGGTTGAGCCCGGTCTGTCCTCCGAGGGTCGGGAGAAGCGCATCTGGGCGCTCCCGCTCGATGACCTTCTCCAAGACTTCCGTCGTCAACGGTTCGACATACGTCCGGTGAGCCATCTCTGGGTCGGTCATGATCGTGGCGGGATTCGAATTGACCAGGATGATCTTGAAGCCTTCTTGGCGCAGGACCTTGCAGGCCTGCGTCCCGGAGTAGTCGAACTCGCAGGCCTGGCCGATGATAATTGGTCCAGAGCCGATTATCAGAATCTTATGGATGTCCGTCCGTTTCGGCATACCTAGTGCTCAATCATGAGTTTACCAGCCCTCGCCCAATTGGTTCGGGGACAATCATCGATCACGATGGTCACCGCCTCGGGCTTGGTCTTTGTGATGTCGACCATTGCTCGCGTGATCGCGTCGACCAACTTTCGTTTCTGTTCAACGCTCCGTCCTTCGAGCATGTGAATGTGCACCACAGGCATGGCTCCCTCCGATATAAGAAAAGTTACATGGCAATGGTTCCGCGCTGCGAAATGCCGGTCCGGTCAGCCTGCGAAACATCCTCAACCGTCCACGTGCCGCGGTCTTGCTCCATCAAAGCCATAAAACGATCGAAGAGGTAACGCGAATCATGGGGGCCCGGTGAAGCCTCGGGATGGTACTGGACGGAAAAAACGGGGAGGCGGAGGTGCCGCATCCCTTCAACCGTCCCGTCATTCAAATTCACGTGGGTCAACTCGACCTCCCCACCGGGGATGGAGTTGATGTCGACCGCAAAGCCGTGGTTTTGGGTCGTGATCTCGACCTTTCCGGTGTTGAGCTCCTTGACCGGGTGGTTCGCCCCATGATGGCCAAATTTGAGTTTGTAGGTTCGGCCACCCAGGGCGAGGCCCAGAATCTGGTGTCCCAGACAGATTCCGAAGATCGGCCTTTTCCCGATGAGCTGCCGGGTGGTCTCAACCAGGTGCATCACTCCTTCAGGGTCCCCAGGGCCATTGCTGATAAAGATACCATCCGGATTCAATCCCAGGATCTCGCCGGCCGTAGCTGTCGCCGGGACAACCACCACATTGCACCCCCTATCCACCAGCTGTCGAAGGATGTTGTACTTAATCCCGCAGTCGATGGCCACCACCTGGTAGTGCGGCTGAGGGCTGAGGGTTGAGGGCTGAGCAGAAAAGAGGTCGAGTTGTTCTTTCCTCGACTCTTCACACTCCGCTCTCGACGGATCGAGGTAGCCGCGGCCCCATCGCCACTCTCCCTGCCACCAGCGGAAGGGCTCACCGCACGTTACCTCCTTGACCAGATCACGGCCGATCAGGCCCGGAGAGGATCGGGCCTTCGTAACAAGGCTCTGGGGACTCAAGTCGACTGTCGAAATGACACCCTCCATCGCGCCCTGGTCCCGGATGTGCTTGGTGAGGGCGCGCGTATCAATCCCCTGAATCCCCACGATTCCACATTCCTGGAGATACGTTTCGAGCGTCTGGGACTTTCGGTAATTGCTGGGATAGGGGGAACCTTCCTTGACAATGAATCCTTCCACAAAGGGGCGTCGGGACTCGATGTCCTCGGGATTGATCCCGTAGTTGCCGATGAGGGGATAGGTCATGCAGACGATCTGACCCTTGTACGAGGGATCGGTGAGCACCTCCTGATAGCCGGTCATGGCCGTATTGAATACGACCTCACCCACACATTCGCCTTGCGCACCGAAGGCGCGCCCCTCAAATATAGTTCCATCCGCTAAGGCCAGGATCGCGGACTTCATGGCGTCTCCCAGACCACCCGTCCGGCTACGATGGTGATCATGGCTTTCCCCTTGAGCTTCCATCCGATGAAGGGTGAGTTTTTACTCCTCGACTGCCATTTATCCTCCACAATCCATTCCTGATCCGGGTCGAGGATGGTGATATCTGCATCCGCACCTGGCGCCAGCGTCCCCTTGTGCTTGAGCTTCAGGATCCGGGCGGGATTGGTCGCCATCCGTTCCACGATCATGGGGAGGGTGAGGAGACGCGTATGATAGAACTCGGTAAGGATAAGGCCGAGCGCGGTCTCGAGCCCGATGATGCCGAAGGGGGCGTAATCGTATTCCATCTCTTTCTCGGCGCTGGCGTGAGGGGCGTGATCAGTGGCGATGACCTCGATGGTTCCATCGATGAGCGCCTTCCGGAGCGCCGATACATCCTCGGCCGAGCGGAGGGGAGGATTCATCTTGGTATTGGTGTTGAAGCCGCGCACGGCCTCATCCGTCAGGACCAGATGGTGGGGTGTCGCCTCGCCGCTCACCTGTACACCTCGGGCCTTTGCCTCCCGAATCAGATCGATAGACTCACCCGTGCTCACGTGACAGATGTGGAGACGGGCGCCGGTGTATTGACTCAATAAAATGTCTCTCCCCACCATCACTGCCTCTGCGGCAGAAGGGATCCCCTTGAGCCCCAATTCGGTACTCACCCGCCCCTCGTGCATCACCCCCCCTGCGGAGAGCGCAAGATCTTCGCAGTGGGGGATCACGGGGATGTCGAACATCGTGGCATACTCCATCGCCCGGCGCATAAGCTCGGCATTCATCACTGGCTTGCCGTCATCGGAGAAGCCGACGCACCCCGCGCTCACCAGCTCCCCCATCTCCGCCAGCTCTTCGCCTCGCTGTTCCCTCGAGATACAGCCGATGGGAAAGACGTTCACACGCCCCACCTTTTTGGTTTCCTCCAAGATGTACTCGGTGACCGATGCGTTGTCGTTCACCGGCTCGGTGTTCGGCATGCAGCAGATCGACGTAAATCCACCCCGGGCAGCGGCGGCAGTCCCTGAGGCGATAGTTTCCTCATCCTCTCGTCCCGGTTCCCGGAGGTGCACATGCATGTCAATAAGACCCGGCACCACGATCTTGCCAGTGGCATCAATCACCCGATCCACATTCATGGGTGATGGGCCCTGGTTTGCCGGCTTTTTGTTTTTCTTTCCCTGATCCCTGGACGGCTCGGCTGAGCTCGCCGATGCCTCTGAACCGTGAACTCGGATGATCTGCCCATTCTCTACGAGGACATCGAGGGTGTCGTCGACCCCGCTGGCCGGATCAATCACTCGCCCACCTGCAATCAAAAGTCGCATCTCATGCTCCGATGACCGCGATCCGATGACCGTGTGCCGATGTCCGATGACCGTAAGAGACGAACGAACATGTCGTTTTTCCTCGGTGGTCGGTCGTCGGTTAACAAGTTCTCAATTCGTGGCGGCGGGGCCGCCGGTCAGAAGATATAATAGCGCCATGCGGATAGCCACCCCGTTCGTGACCTGATCGAGGATGAGGCTGTAGGGACCATCGGCAACCTCCGGGGCGATCTCGACCCCTCGGTTGAGAGGTCCCGGGTGCATGATCAGGACCCCTTCCTTTGCCTTCTTCACACGCTCGACGGTGAGACCAAAGAACCGGCTATACTCGCGGAGCGAGGGGAGCAAGGTAGGTCCTTGTCGCTCCCGCTGGATCCGAAGCATCATGATGACGTCCACATCTGCGATGGCAGCATCCACATCGGTGGTGACCTGAGCGCCGAGCTGCTCGGCGTGTCGGGGCAGGAGCGTGGCCGGTCCAGCCACTCGCACCTCCATCCCCACCTTCCGCATAGCCTGGATCCCGGATCGTGCCACCCGGCTGTGGCTGATATCTCCCACGATGGCGACCTTGAGACCGACCAACTTTCCTAGACGCTCACGGATAGTAAGAAGATCGAGAAGAGCTTGCGTGGGATGCTCGTGGGCCCCATCTCCGGCGTTGATGATCGAGGCCTGGAGGCGATCGGCTAGGATCTTGGGTGTCCCTGGGACGGGGTGGCGGATCACGACCACATCCGGTCGCATGGCCTGCAGGGTTTTTCCGGTGTCGAGGAGGGACTCACCCTTGGTCACCGAAGACACGGTCGCAGAGATGTTGACGACGTCGGCACTCAGCCACTTGCCGGCGATCTCGAACGACGTGCGCGTGCGCGTGCTCGGTTCGTAAAA
>JBFHXD010000118.1:0-7429 GCA_041599135.1 Methylomirabilales bacterium (SeqCode)
CGACGCCGCCGCATTGCGCACGACGGCCGTCTGCCAAAATGGCACCTACACTCTTACTGGAACAAAAAACTTCATCACCTCAGGGAGTGTCGCCGGAATTCATGTCCTCTTGGCTGTCACTGACACTGCTCGCGGCACTCGGGGCATCTCGGCCTTTATCTTGGAGAGGGGGTGGCCGGGATTTTCAGTTGGGCGACGGGAGAAGAAGCTGGGGGTACGGGCGAGCGATACCGCCCAGCTCCTGCTGGATCAGGTGAAGGTCCCGGCTGAGAATCTCCTGGGGGAGCGCGACCACGGCTTTATCGATGCCCTGCAGGTTCTGGACGGAGGGCGGGTGGGGATTGCCGCCTTGGCGGTCGGCCTCGCCAGAGCAGCCCTTGAGGAGAGCGTCAACTACAGCAAGCACCGGGAGCAGTTTGGCCAGCCAATCAGCTCCTTTCAGGCCATTCAGTTCAAACTGGCGGACATGGCGACCGCCATTGATGGCGCTCGCCTGCTGACGTACCGAGCAGCATTCCTGGCGGATCAGGGAACACCATTCACCAAAGAGGCATCCATGGCCAAGGTGTACAGCGCCGAGGTCGCCGTGCGGGCGGCGAATCAGGCGGTCCAGATCCATGGAGGCTACGGCTATATGATCGAGTATCCGGTCGAGCGCTACCTGCGGGACGCCAAGCTCTGCGAGATCGGCGAAGGGACGTCCGAAATCCAGCGTCTGATTATCGCTCGAGAGATCCTGAGCGGAGAGCGTCGGTAAGAGAAAGAGTCCCCCCTCAAACGATACTCTCCTTGTTCGGTCCGGAGGAAAAAAGGCCTGCAGCTCTTGGTGATGGAATAACGATTCTGATGGCACAGCAGTTGCAAATTTCGCCTTGTGTGGAATCTCTGGTGGAATTATGATAACCGACGATGAGGAGTGCTGTGGACTTGGCCGTCGATGATCTCCTGAAGTTTTACTATTATCTCCGATTGACCCGGGGCCTTGAGGACCGCGTTATCAAATTGTATCGCCAGGGGAAGGTCTTGGGGGGCTGTTATGTCGGAACCGGTGAAGAAGCGATCTCTATAGGGAGCGCGTGTGCACTGGAGCCTGATGACGTTGTTGCCCCATCTCACCGAGACCTTGGTGTCCACCTGGTCAAGGGAGTAAAGCCGAAGGAATATATGGCCAACTATCTGGGGCGGCGAACCGGCCCGACCCGCGGCAGGGACGGCAATATTCACTTTGGCGACCTGAGCCACTGGATTATCGGCTTCATCAGCCCTATGGCCGATGGGATTCCCGTGGCCACGGGCGCGGCGCTGGCTTTCAAAATCCGACGAGAGTCCCGCATCGCCGTGGCCTATTTTGGTGATGGTGCGTCGAGCCGCGGCGATTTCCACGAGGGACTCAACCTGGCCGCGGTCCTGACACTTCCCATCCTATTTATCTGCCATAATAATCAGTATGCGTACTCGGTTCCCCTCTCCCGACAAATGGCGGTCCAGCATGTCGCGGACCGGGCCAAAGCCTACGGCTTCCCCACACGGATCATCGATGGAAACGACATCCTTGCCGTTTACGAGGCCACCAAAGAGGCAGCGGCCCGAGCCCGTAGCGGCGGAGGCCCCACGTTCATCGAGTGCAAGACCATGCGGATGCGCGGGCACGCGGAGCATGATGACGCCTCCTACGTCCCCCGGGAACTCCTCGACGAGTGGCGGGGACGAGACCCCATTCAGGGCTTTGAGGGGTATCTCCGCGAGCGGGGGGTGCCGGAAGGACGTCTAAAGGAAGTCGAGACGCAGGTGTTCAAAGAGATCGAAGAGGCGGTTGAATTTGCTGAGAAGAGCCCATTCCCGGATGGATTAGAGGCCCTGGAGGGTGTCTTTGCCGAATGAGCTCCCATGAGCCATCAGCAGGCGGTTATTAGGCAAACCTTAATCATCTGAGTGAGAAGCTGCTCGCGGGCTGCTGACAGCAAAGGATTAGAAACCATGCAGAAGATCACCTACTTGGAGGCAATTCGCCAGGCCCTATGGGAGGAGATGGACCAGGACGAGCGGGTCTTCCTCCTGGGGGAAGATATTGGGACGTATGGGGGGGCTTTCAAGATCACGAAGGGCTTCTTAGAAAAGTTCGGCGAGGATCGCGTGATCGATACCCCCTTGTCCGAGTCAGGCTTTGTAGGTGCAGCCATTGGTGCCGCCCTCATGGGGATGCGTCCGGTGGTGGAGATGCAATTTGCCGACTTCATCTCGTGTGCTTTTGACCAGATAGTCAATATGGCTGCCAAGTATCACTACCGGCTTGGCGATCCTGTTCCGCTCGTCATTCGCGCGCCGTACGGCGGACGCCTGCATGCGGGTCCCTTCCATTCCCAGTGCCCCGAGGCCTGGTTCATCCATTCCCCTGGTCTCAAAGTCGTCGCCCCCTCCACCCCGTACGACGCCAAGGGGCTCCTGAAGGCGAGCATCCGGGATCCCAATCCGGTGATCTACTGCGAGCACAAGTATCTTTACCGTCACGCCAAGGGGGAGGTGCCCGCTGAGGACTACGTCGTCCCCCTCGGTCAATCGGACGTCAAGCGTGAGGGGACGGATATCACCCTAATCACCTACGGGGCAATGGTCGAGGAGGGACTCCAGGCGGCGGACCAGATGAGTGAGCAGGGGATAGAGGTCGAACTGGTAGATCTCTGCACGCTGTACCCGTTCGAAACCGATACGATCCTCGCCTCGGTGAAGAAGACGGGAAAGGTCCTCATCGTCCACGAAGCCCCTCAGGTCTGCGGAATTGGTGGGGAAATCGCCGCCATTATCGCCCAAGAGGCCTTTCGCCATCTTGACGCGCCCGTGATGCGACTCACTGCCCCACACACGCCCGTTCCCTTCAGTGCCCCCCTGGAAGACTATTACCTCCCGAATGCCGTCAAGATCGCCGCCAAACTGAACGAACTGGTCTCATATTAGTTTACAGTTCATGGTTCACTGTTCACAGTATCACGATCGCCCACTTGAGAATTTGGTAAGCCTCGTATTCGTGAACTGCGAAAGTTGAACGGCGACCGACACTCGGAGAAAGATGATGGCCATCGAAGTGGTCATGCCTCAGATGGGGCAAAGCGTCGCTGAAGGCACCGTCATCGAGTGGTTTAAGCAGGAGGGTGAGTCGGTGGAAAAAGACGAAGCTCTCCTCACCATCAACACGGATAAGATTGACGTCGAGATTCCATCACCGGGGGCGGGGATCCTCTCTCGGATCCGTGTCCGAGCCGGAGAGACTGTGCCGGTGGGAACACCGCTTGCCCACATTGATGCCAAAGAAACGGATCAACCCCCCACCGGGACCCCTTCACCGGGGCCACATGGGCAGGCAGTCCCGGCCCCCAAGGAAACGGCCCGGTGGCATTCGCCCGCAGTCTTGGAGCTCGCGGAGCAGCATGGCCTCAGGCTTTCGGAACTGGAGCAGATCCCAGGCACGGGCCGGGAAGGCCGGGTAACCAAGAAGGACCTGCTTGCCTATTTAGAGCAGGGGGAAAAGGTCGTCTTCGCGGCGGGAGAAGAAGAGGTTATTCCCTTTACTCCGATGCGGCGTGCCATCGCGGAGCACATGGTGCGCAGCAAGCAGATTTCCCCCCATGCCACCGCGATCATCGAAGTGGACATGACGACTATCGCCCAGTTCCGGGAACGGGAGAAGGCTGTTTTTGCCGAGCGTTGGGGCTGCCCCCTGACCTTCCTGCCATTTATCATTCAGGCTTCGGTGGGAGCCATCAAAGGATTTCCCTACCTCAACGCCTGGGTCCAAAAGGACCGGATCATTCTCAAGCGCGACATCAATATTGGGATCGCGGTCGCCCTGGCGGACGGTATCATCGTTCCGGTCCTGAGGGGGGCTGAAACCTTGAGCCTTGCCGAGATTGCCCAGCGGACTGACGATCTGACACGTCGCGCACGCGAGAAACACCTCAATCCGACCGAAGTCCATGATGGAACATTTACTGTGAACAATCTTGGTGTTTCCGGCATTCTCCTGGCGACGCCGATCATCGTTCAACCCCAGACAGGCATTTTAGGGGTCGGAGCTGTCACCAGACGGCCGATGGTCGTTGGGGATGTCATAACGATCCGTTCAATGACGTATCTCTGTCTCTCGTTCGATCATCGCGTCATTGATGGTGCGATGGCTGGTCAGTTTTTGCAAGAAATCAAGGCAGGACTGGAAGGTTTCGAACCGCCCAGAAAATAACAAAGGCGGGACACACGTCCCGCCTTCTTCTTTCCCCGGACACGCCGGGTCAATTGCACGTACCTCAACCAGTGGGCGCGCACCCACACCCCGGTCCCATCGAACCGGAAAAGCCTGCAGTGGTTTGGGTGCTAAAAACGGAAAATTGCTTGACCACCTCCCGACTCCCGCAAGTAGGGCAGCTCACCAATGCCCCCGTGCTCATCACGAGCTGTTCGAAAAGGCCCCCACAGCCATGACACTGATATTCAAAAATCGGCACGACATCCTCCTCTAATCACCGGTGCAGTTCTCGAATCAAATGCTTGAGCTCAGGGAGGATGAGTCGCTCGAGAGCCAGCTTCACCGCTTTCGTTGATCCAGGAAGGCAGAAGATGAGTGTCCCTCGAGACGTCCCGGCCATCGCCCGACTCATGAGCGCTGCGCTCCCCACTTCCTGAAAGCTCAGATACCGGAAGATCTCGCCGAAGCCATCGAGCGATTTGTCGAGAAGGGGGGCCACTCCCTCGATAGTGAGATCGCGGCGGCCCAGCCCCGTTCCCCCAGTCGTGACGATACACCCGACCTTTGCCTCCACTAAGTGACTGATCTCTTGCTGAATGGCCTCAAGATCATTCTTCAAAAGCCGGTAGCTAACCAGCTGATGTCCTGCCTCCTGCAAAAGATCTTGTATCAGCCTTCCGGACTCGTCCTCCGCTTCGTTTCGGCTGTCGCTGACCGTGACGACGGCAAAGGAAATTTGTCCGATGGCCTCTGCGGCTCGCTTGTGCTCTTCTACACCCATGAGCAATCGGATTTCAAGCGTCAAAGAGGAGGAGAGGTCTTCCCCCTTGACCCGTCAAGAAAGGGTTGTGAACTCGTTCTTCGCCTATCGTGGTCGGGGGTCCATGACCCGGATAGACCGCCGTCTCATCGGGAAGGGAGAGCAGCTTGCCTCGGATGGACGACAGGAGAACTTCAGGGGATCCCCCTGGCATGTCTGTCCTCCCGATTGAACCTGCGAATAGGGTGTCCCCAACAAAGACGACCCCTTCCTCATAATAGAGGCAGATCCCTCCGGGGGTATGGCCTGGCGTATGGAGAACCTGGAATCGGCTGCCCCCCACGACCACCTCATCCCCCTCGGCGAGCAGGCGATCAGGCGCAGGGGGTGTGGGCACCTGGAATCCATAGCTCAGCGCTTGCTCTGCCGCTTGGGACATCATTGCCACATCATCCCGGTGAAGCAGGACAGGTTTGCCGGTTTTCGCTTTAAAGAAGGCACTCCCACAGACATGGTCAAAGTGTCCGTGGGTGTTGACAATGGCGCTCAGCTCGAGCCGCTCCTGAAGGATAAAATCGTAAATCCCCTCGCTCTCGAGCCCGGGATCGATGAGTAGAGCTTGCCGGGTCCCCTCGTCTACAACCAGATAGGCATTGGTCTCAAGAGGACCGATCGTAAAGCTGTGAATGTTCATCCCTGCCTGCTCTACTGATACGCGTTCTCTTGAGCCCCGGCAGATTGCCGTGCGATAACGGGGAACTACTCTCCCAGGGGACCTGTCGCGTCTGTTCGTTGGAGGATAATCTCGTCGAGTGTCTTCGAGACGGTAAAGTAGTCGACGCCGGTTATGGCCGATATCCGAAGAAGCTCGCGCTCGGTCACCTTCCCGTCCCGTCGATAGATGTCGAGTAACCGCTGGCGAACATCATGCTCCGCATTGTTATCCATGCTTCAGATGCCCTTCTCTGTGTATGATGTTATTGAGAAGATAAAGCCTCTCTCCTAACACGCCACAGGCGCCTTCTCACGTAACCTTTCCACGAGGTGCCGGAGAACCTTCCGTACGCGATCGATGTCCCTATCACAGGTGAGCCGCCCGAGGGAGAAGCGAATGCTGCCCTCGACCTGCTGGTGGCTCAGCCCCATTGCCCACAGCACATGGGACGGTTTGAGGCTCCCAACCTGACACGCCGATCCCGCTGAGACCGCGATCTTCTCCATGTCCAGCGCGGCCACGAGTGTCTGGGCCTCAACTCCATTAAAGCTCAGATTGCTGGTGTGGGACAAGCGAGGAGCATTCTGACCATTCACCCTTACGCCCTCGATTCGCTGCAAAACATCTGCCTCGAATCGGTCTCGGAGTTGTCGCAGTCTTTCCGACTCTGCGGCCATCTCCGAGAACATAAGCTGCGCTGCCTCCTTCAGCCCGACGATGGCCGGGATGTTCTCGGTCCCGGCTCGCCGACCCCGCTCTTGGCCCCCTCCCCGCAGCAGCGGCTGGAGTCGAACCCCTCTTCTGAGGTACAAAGCCCCCACCCCCTTCGGGCCGTAGATCTTGTGAGCGGAGAGGGAAAGGAGGTCGATGTTGAGACGCCGGACATCGATGGGGACCTTGCCAAACGATTGGACCGCATCGGTGTGGAAGAGGATTCCGCGCTCTCGCAGGATGGGTCCCACTTCGCCCAAGGGAAAGAGGACCCCTGTCTCGTTGTTGGCGTGCATCAGGGAGACCAAGATGGTGTCCGGCTGGATGGCCCGGCGGAGTTCCTCTGGGTTTAGCATCCCTTGCCCATCTACCGGCAGATACGTCACCGAAAAGCCCGACTTCTCGAGAGCGGCACACGTTTCAAGGACAGCAGAGTGCTCCACGGCCGACGTGATAATGTGCCTCCCGCGCTCCTGATAAGCCAACGCCGCTCCGGCAACGGCCAGATTGTCCGCCTCAGTCCCTGAGGAGACAAAGACAACCTCATCCTTATCACCCGTCCCCAAGAGCCCGGCTAGCGTCTCACGGGCCTCTTCTAAGGCCGCCTTGGCCTCTCGGCCCCGAGCATGGACGGCGCTTGGGTTGCCGAAGGCCTCCCCAAGGTACGGTCGCATGGCCTCCTGCACCCGTGGATCCACGGGGGTGGTGGCGTTATAATCCAGATACACGTAGGATCCCCTCATCAGATTGTAAAAAAGGCCGCCCCTCGGCGGCCTTCGAACCTCCCCCCTCTGTATCAGTGCTCATAAGCAACCTATAAGTAGTGCCCTATCCGGACGGTTTCAATCTCCTTGTCTGGCTTGGCCGGCGTTCGCGGGAGGGGACGGACGGCGACGATGCGCTCGGACTTGCGCCCCGCAATCTTCGCCCAGTCATCCGGATTCGTCGTGTTCGGCAGGTCCTCGTTCTCCTGAAACTCGTCCCGCACCCCCCGCACGAGGTCCCCCCG